>JAGWTQ010000052.1 GCA_028868905.1 Betaproteobacteria bacterium | reverse complement strand
ATCCATTGAATCGGCGTTGGGCTACGTGGACGAAGAGGAACTGATCCATCGGGATAACCTGGTGACCCTGGGCTGAGTCCTTACTGGGGAATTGAAATTTCCAGTTCCCGCCACCGGTTGTTCCATTGAATGTCGCCCAGGACCGGCAACGGTACCGGCGCGAAATCGGCGGCAGCCGCCCGCCGGCGCAGACTGTCCCAGCGCACGCCACCCCGTTTCAGCCAGGCCGCCAGGCGATTTTCCGGCACCCATCCATACACAGCCAGCGTATCCGGGGCCTCCCCCGGCGCCGGCGCGATCACCCCGTCGAACGCTTCGGCCGCATGGCGGAGGGCACCGCCCTCCGGCCCGGCCTGGACCAGGATGGCCGCTGCGGCACCATGGCGGCGCGCATTGTCAAGCTTGCTGCGCCAATGGCCGAGCCCCCGTTCGAGCGGATGGTTGAATGCCGCGGCAGAGGACACGGCAGTGCCATCCGGAATGGGCGGCGCGCCGGACAGCATCACCACGGTTTTTCCGCTCACGTCCTGATGCCGGTAGCTGTCCCAGCCCAGCGCCGGAACCGTGAGGCCATAGCCCACGAACACCCACTCCGAACGGCGGAGCTCGCCTTTCTTTTCCAGCCGCTGGGATTGCAGGACGAAATCTTCGGGTGAATGCAGCGGGATTTTTTTGCCTTTGACCAACAATTGCAGCGACACGTCGGAGTGGATGACCACCAGTGGAACCTGCCTCATGGGCAAGGGAATCGCGGCCACGGCGCGCTCGCTCCGGCCGGCGGCCGCTGCCCCACCCGGCCAGCGTTCCTGGCCGGCAGAACCGGCTGCTTCCGGATTCTGCCATGCACCGCCGACACAACCACCCAATACCAGCATGGCACCCAATACCCCGTAGCGTTTTGGCAGCATCCCTGACCCTCCCGTAGGCGACCGGCTGATTATGGAATGCCGTAGTGCCGCCGAAGTGGGCTAAAATCACGGTTTCATTTTTCTTTTCGACAGCCTCCCCACCCCCCATGCGCCTTTCCCGCTTTTTCATTTCCACCCTCAAGGAAGCCCCGGCCGAAGCCGAGCTGATCAGCCACCGCCTCATGCTGCGCGCCGGCCTCATTCGCCGTCTGGGCAGCGGCCTGTATACCTGGATGCCCCTGGGGTTGCGGGTACTGCGCAAGGTGGAAGCCATCGTGCGGGAGGAGATGAACCGCAGCGGCGCGCTGGAAGTGCTCATGCCTGTCGTGATTCCGGCCGAACTGTGGCAGGAAACCGGGCGCTGGGAAAAATTCGGCCCGCAAATGCTGAAAATCAAGGACCGGCACGACCGCGATTTCTGCTTCGGCCCGACCCATGAGGAAGTCATTTCGGACATCGCCCGCCGGGAAATCCGCAGCTACCGTCAACTGCCGCTCAATTTCTACCAGATCCAGACCAAATTCCGCGACGAAATCAGGCCGCGCTTCGGCGTCATGCGCGCGCGGGAATTCGTCATGAAAGACGCCTATTCCTTCCATGCGGATTACGCAAGCCTGGAGCAGACCTACGCCGTCATGGTGGACACCTACAGCCGCATTTTCACGCGACTGGGACTCCGCTTCCGCGCCGTGGCTGCGGACACCGGAGCCATCGGCGGCTCGGGCTCCCACGAATTCCACGTGCTGGCCGATTCGGGCGAAGACGCCATCGCCTTCTGCCCGCAGTCGGACTATGCCGCCAATGTGGAACTGGCCGAAGCCGTGGCCCCCGACACGGTGCGGACCGAACAGGGTCCGGCCCTGGAAAAAGTACCCACACCAGGCGTCAGCAGCTGCCCGGACGTGGCCCAGTTCCTGGGCGTGCCCCAGTCGCACATCCTGAAATCGCTGCTGGTGATGTCTGCCGACCAGCGTCCCTACCTGCTGCTGCTGCGCGGCGACCATGAACTGAACGAAGTGAAGGCAGGCAAGCTCATCGACGGATTGCGGCTGGCCAGCGATGCCGAAATCCAGTCACTCCTGGGGCCCGTGAAAGGCTACCTCGGCCCCGTCGGCATCGAGGGGCGGGGATTGACGGTGATCGCCGACCGTTCGGCGGCCGTGCTGTCGGATTTCGTCTGCGGCGCCAACGAAGCGGGACATCATCTCGCTCATGTCCACTTCGGGCGCGACCTGCCGCTGCCCGAACACGTGGCGGATCTGCGCAACGTGGTGGCCGGCGACCCGTCACCCGACGGAAAAGGCACGCTGGACATCTGCCGCGGCATCGAAGTGGGCCACGTGTTCCAGCTGCGCACGAAATATTCGGAAGCCATGTCCATTACCTACCTCGACGAATCGGGGCAGTCCCGCATTGCGGAAATGGGCTGCTACGGCATCGGCGTCAGCCGCATCGTCGCGGCAGCCATCGAGCAGCACCACGACGAGCGCGGCATTTGCTTCCCGCGCGCCCTCGCGCCGTTCGAAGTATCGCTGGTGGCCATCGGCCTCAACAAAAGCCCGCTGGTTCGCGAAACGGCGGAAGCGCTCTACCAGGAACTCCAGTCTCTGGGGCTGGACGTCCTGTTCGACGACCGCGACGATCGCGTGGGGGTCATGCTGGCCGACCAGGAACTGCTGGGCATTCCGCTGCGCATCGTCATCGGGGATCGCGGTCTGAAGGAAGGCCTGGTGGAACTGCAGGGCCGGCGCGATGCGGCCGCTGCCAAGATTCCCCTGGCCGAAGTCGTGGCCCAGGTCCGGGAGAAACTGGCTCAGGCCTGAGCCGGATCCCCGGGCTGTTCGTTGCGCCAGGCCCTCCCGGGCCACAGCGGCAAACTGGCCGTCAACACGGCAAAGAACAGCACCACGGCCCACGACAGCTGGACCCACAGCAGGAAAATGGGGAAAGCCGCAAACGCCCCGTAAACCAGCGTATAGGAAGAAAAATGGGTGATGAAGCCGGTGAAAGCGGTTTTCATGACCTCAAACACCAGCGCCGCCAGCATGCCACCGAAAAGGGCATGGCGCCCTTTCACGGGGTGGCCCGGAATCTTGTAGTAGGCGAGCGCGAGCCCTCCCGCCAGCACGATGACGGACAGCCACTTCAACACCTGGTGCGTGACGCGGCTGCTTTCCCCCACCCAGCCCATGGACAGGCTCACCACCAGGCTGGTGGCCCACACACCCAGACCGAGAAACGCAGGCCCCAGCAGGATCAGCGCCGCATAGATCAGCAGCCGGGAAAACCAGGGGCGCTGGGGCGCCGTTCCCCAGATGGCGTTGAACGTGTGGTCCACCGTAATGACCAGGGAAAAGACCGTCCCCATGAGCAGTGCCAGTCCGGCATAGGTGAGCTGGGACGCATGGCCTGAAAACTGGGTCATGTAGATGCTGATGATGCGCCCTGCGGAATCGGGCAGCATGTTGGTCACCAGAAAATGCTGCACCGACTGCTTGACCTTGATGAATGCCGGAAAGAAGGAAAACAGGGTGATGCTCAGGGTAACCAGAGGCACCAGGGCAAAGAGCGTGGTGGTGGTCAGGCTGGAGGCAGATTGCAGACAGCGCCCGTGCCTGAACTTGCGACCCACATACCACAGGAAGCCTGCCACATCCCGGGCACAGGCCACCCACCCTTCATTGCGCACAGGCAGGTTCACCGGCACCCTTACAGCTGGGGGCTCATGCGTTCGACACGCACATCCAGCTTGTTGAGCGCGCTCAGGTAAGCCTTGGCGGAAGCCACCACGATGTCGGTGTCGGCGCCCAGGCCGTTCACAATGCGTCCGCCCCGCGCCAGTCGGACCGTGACTTCCCCTTGCGACTCGGTGCCGCTCGTGATGTTGTTGACGGAATAAAGCTGGAGCGAAGCACCGCTGTTGGCCACCTTCTCGATGGCCTTGAAGGTGGCATCCACCGGCCCGCTGCCATGCGACTGGGTGGCGCACTCTTCCCCGCCCACCGAGACCACGAGCCGCGCCTGCGGCAGCTCGCCGGTTTCGCTGTGGGCCATGAGGGAAATCAGCCCGTAATGTTCGTTTTGCGGCTCGGTCAGTTCCTCGCTCACGATGGCGTGAAGATCTTCATCGAAAATTTCGTGCTTTTTGTCCGCCAGCTCCTTGAAACGCTGGAATGCGGTGTTCACGGCCACTTCCGAATCCAGTTCGATGCCCAGTTCCTTGAGACGGGCCTTGAAGGCGGAACGCCCGGAATGCTTGCCCAGCACCAGCTTGTTGGCGTTCCAGCCCACATCTTCCGCGCGCATGATTTCGTAGGTTTCGCGGTGCTTGAGCACGCCGTCCTGGTGAATGCCCGATTCGTGGGCGAAGGCATTGGCCCCCACCACCGCCTTGTTGGGCTGCACCGGAAAACCGGTGATGGTGGAAACCAGCCGGCTGGCCGGCACAATCTGCGTGGTGTCGATGCGCGTGTCCACCTTGAACACGTCATGCCGCGTCCGGATGGCCATCACGATTTCCTCGAGGGCGGCATTGCCTGCGCGCTCTCCCAGACCGTTGACCGTGCACTCCACCTGACGCGCTCCGGACAAGACCGCCGCCAGGGAGTTGGAAACGGCCAGTCCCAGGTCATTGTGGCAATGGACTGAAAAAATCGCCCGGTGCGCATTGGGAATCCGCTTGATCAGGCTTTCTATGAGGGCGCCGTACTGAAACGGTATGGCATAGCCCACCGTGTCCGGGATATTGATGGTGCGGGCGCCGGCATCGATGACGGCCTCGATGATGCGGCACATGAAGTCGGGGTCGGAACGCACGGCATCTTCGCAGGAAAACTCCACGTCGTCGGTGTACGTGCGAGCCAGGGTCACGGCCCGGATGGCGGCGTCCATTACCTGTTCCGGCGTCATGCGCAACTTCTTTTCCATGTGGATCGGCGAAGTGGCGATGAAGGTGTGGATGCGGCCGGAAGCCGCCGGGGCGATGGCTTCCCCTGCCCGCCGGATGTCGTTTTCCTGGGCCCGCGCCAGCGCGCACACGGTGCTGTCCTTGATGACCGACGCCACCGCCTTGACCGCCTCGAAGTCACCCGGGCTTGCTGCCGGAAACCCGGCTTCCATCACGTCCACGCGCAGCCGTTCCAGCTGGCGGCCAATGCGCACTTTCTCTTCGCGCGTCATGGAAGCGCCAGGGCTTTGCTCGCCATCGCGCATGGTGGTGTCAAAAATAATCAGTTGCTGGCTCATGTTCGGCCCCGTTTCACGGAGAAGTTCCGGCAGGAAAACCCCAATTTTAGCGCACTCCACGGCGCCCGGGCGGCCCAGGGCCCGGCAGGCCCTGACCCGGATTTTTTCACTTTAAGACTCCCTTAAGGTTCGACAGGTTAAATGTCACCCAGATGCTGTCATCACCCCCTGATGGCAGTGATCTCCCCCCTTATTGGTGGCCGCCCCCGGCCACCATTTTTTTTGCCCCCTGTCCGGACGAAATCCATTAAGAAACCGTTAAGGATTCCCTACTACATTCCGGAGAAAACAATACCCAGGGGGAGCCATGTCCGCCGTATCCTACCGCCGGCATAAAACCTACGACCCGCTGTTGCGCCTGGTGCACGCCTGGAATGCCTGCGCCATCCTGATGCTGGGCGTCACCGTGTGGCTGTCCGGGCTTTTTGAGTTTGGCCCGGCCCGGAAAACGCTGTGGCAGTTCCACGTCTATCTGGGATATGCCCTGGTAGTGGGACTGGCGGCACGCCTGGCGTGGGGCCTGGCAGGACCCACCCATGCGCGCTTTTCCGATTTGTGGCATCCCGCCGCCTGGCGCGACGCCGTCTTGCGCCGGGGGTTCCCTCCGCCTCGCCTGGGGCACGACGCCCTCGCCAGCGCCGCTTACCTGGCGGTCTACGGATTGCTGCTCCTGATGGTGGGAACCGGGCTTTCCCTGGCCGCCGTGGAACAGGGCATGGGCCCTTTCGCTCCCTGGCTGATCGACATGAGCTGGCTCAAAAGCACGCTGAAACCGCCGCACGAACTTGCCTACGACGCGCTCATGGCATTTGCCGTGGTGCATGTGGGCGCCCTGGTCTGGCATGAATCCCGGCACCAGACCCCGCTCGCCCAGTCCATGGTGAGCGGCTTCCAGTACCGGGTCACGGAAGAAAAAGAGGATGAACTGCATGCGTAACCTGTTTGCATCGTGCCTGTGCCTTGTGGCCTTGAATGCACCGGCAGCCCCCTTTCAGGACCTTCTGAGGCAATACGAAACCCAGGCCCGCCAGGAAAACCCAGCATTCAGCGGGTTTTCCCCGGAGCGGGGAAAACGCTTCTATGAAGAAAAACGGGTCGCCAGTTCGGGAAGGCAGAGCGGCTGCTTCGATTGCCATTCACCCGACCCCGCACAGTCCGGGAAAACCCACGCCAACAAAATCATCGACCCCATGGCCGTCAGTGCCAACCCCAAACGTTTCACCGACCTGCAAAAAACCGAAAAGTGGTTCCGACGCAATTGCGCTGACCTGATCGGCCGTGCCTGCACAGCCCAGGAAAAAGGCGATTTCATCGAATTCCTCGCCCATTACAAATAATCCTGGAGACTCCCATGAAGAAATGGCTGCCCTATATCCTGTTTGCCTCCACAGTGCTCTCGGTCACCACCCTGCTCGCCACCTCCGCAAACGGCCAGGAACATGAAGGCCAGGAACCCTTCCCCAAGGTTGAAAACCCGGCCTGGCACAGCGAATGTTCCGGCTGCCACATGCTTTATCACCCGGCATTGTTGCCGGCCCGCTCCTGGAAAAAAATCATGGACGGCCTCGACCGGCATTTCGGGGAAAACGCGAGCCTTGACGCTGCCCAGCGCGAAGAGATCACCCGCTTTCTGACCAGCCATGCGGCCGACCGCCAGTCCAACGCCCGTTCGCGGCGCATCGTGCAGTCCATCCCGCCTGACGACACGCCGCTCCGGTTTTCAAGCACGCTCTACTTCATTGCGCACCACGATGAAATCCCCAACACCCTCTACCAGCGCAAAAGCATCGGCAGCGCATCCCATTGCTCAGCCTGCCACCGCGGGGCCGAACAGGGAGAATTTTCCGAATCCACGGTCAGGATTCCGCGATAATATATTTTCATGCGCACCTTACTGGTTGAAGATGACCCCCTGCTGGGGGACGGCATCCGGGCAGGACTGAAACAGGCCGGTTACGCCGTGGACTGGGCACGCGATGGCCAAACTGCCAAAGCCTCCCTGGAAACAGGAGACTATGCGCTACTGGTGCTGGATCTCGGCCTGCCCAAGGTGTCCGGCATGGACCTTCTGAAGTGGCTGCGCACCAAGGGCAACCGCATTCCGGTCCTGGTGCTGACCGCGCGCGACACGGTGGCCGACCGGGTGGCCGGCCTGGATGCCGGTGCCGACGACTACCTCATCAAGCCTTTCGACCTGGACGAACTGATCGCGCGCCTGCGTGCGCTGTCCCGCCGCAGCAGCGGCCAGGCGGCACCGCTGCTGCAGCATGGCGACATCGAGCTCGATCCGGCCGCCCGCCAGGTGCGCAAGGACGGCCAGCACATCGACCTGTCCGCCCGGGAATTCACGCTGCTGCAGGAACTGCTGTTGCACACCGGCCGGGTGCTGTCGCGCGAGCAGCTTGAGGAACGCCTGTACGGCTGGGGCGAGGAAGTGGAAAGCAATTCGGTGGAAGTCCACATCCATCACCTGAGAAAAAAACTGGGCAGCAGCCTTATCCGGACCCTGCGCGGTGTCGGCTACGTGATCGACAAGCCATGAATTCGCTGCGCCTGCGCCTCGTCCTTCTGCTCTCCCTTGCCGCCGGCATCACGCTCAGCTCTGCCGTCTATTTCACCCACCGGGCGGCCCGTCAGGAGCTCGATGCCCTGTTCGATGCCCAGTTATCCGAGACGGCCAACGTGCTGCTGGGCACGGCCCGGCGCGAAATGGCCGAACGGATTGAGCACGGCACGAGCGAAATGCCGGTCGCCACGGAATACGAGCAGACCCTCGTCTACCAGGTGTGGGACAGCAACGGCCTGGTCCTGCGTTCGGCAGCCGCGCCGCCAACCCCTTTGGGCCCCATGACACCAGGGTTCATCCAGGCCAAAGTGGGCAGGAAGCCCTGGCGGCTCCTCACCCGCTGGGACCCGGCCCACGAGTTCATGATCCAGATCGCGGAACCCATGGACGGCCGGGAACATGTGGCGCGGCTGATCGCCGTCAAGATGCTCGCACCCTCGGTCACCATCATTCCGCTGCTGACTTTGCTGATCTGGCTTTCGGTGGGAACGGGGTTGAGACCGTTGCGGCAGCTGCGGCGCGAAGTGGTTCAGCGTTCCGCCCGGCGGCTGGAGCCGCTCGCCTTGCAAAGCGTCCCCATTGAAGTGACGCCGCTCGTTTCCGCCCTGAACGACCTGTTCGGCCGGCTGCGGCAATCCATCGAATCGGAAAAACGTTTCACCGCCGATGCAGCCCATGAACTGCGGACGCCGCTGGCGGCCCTCAAGACCCAGGCCCAGGTGGCACAACGGGCCCAGTCCTCCGAGGACCGGGAAACCGCCTTGCACCACGTGATTGAAGGGGTGGACCGCGCCACCCACCTGATCGAGCAGCTGCTGACCCTGGCCCGGGTCGACCCTGAAACCGCGGGCGACCTCCACAAGCCCGTGCCGCTGCGCGCACTGACCGTGCAGGCCCTGGCGCGCGCCGCCACGTTTGCCCATCAGCGCCAGATCGAGCTGGCGCTGGAGGAAGGCGAGGAAGTGCGGGTGCACGGGTACGAAGGCCACCTCGACATTCTGCTGCGCAATCTGCTGGACAATGCCATCCGCTATACGCCGGCCGGCGGACAGGTGCACGTGGCCATCGTTCGCTCCGGGCAGGAAACGGCTCTCACGGTTTGCGACAATGGCCCCGGAATTCCCGTAGCGGAACGCCGTCGCGCCCTGGAACGGTTCTACAGGCTGCCGGGCAGTACGGCCGAAGGCTCGGGTCTTGGCCTGTCCATCGTGCAGCGCATCGCCGAACGTCATGGTGCCGAAGTGAGCCTGCTGCCCGGACCCGAAGGCCACGGGCTTTGCGTGCGCATCACCTTTCCCCCGGCTCCCGCCTGACAGTCCCACCCGGCGCGAGGCCGCACCGCCCCGGAAACGCTGCTATCATTTAAAACGCGACTCCGGGAATCCCGATGACCCTTGAACATTTCATGCCGCGCTCGCTTCCGCCAACGCTCAAGGCGCTGGAGGAACTGGCCCTGGATTTGCGGTGGAGCTGGAATGTTCAGTCCAAAGCCCTGTGGCGCTGCATTGATGCCGACCTGTGGGAAGCCACCGGGAACCCCGTCCTGATCCTGGACACGGTTTCACGGGCACGCCTGGACGCGCTTTCCCAGGACGAAACCTTCCTGCGCCTGCTGGAGTCGGTGAAAACCGCCCGCAACAGCTACCTGGAAGCGCCCACCTGGTTCGCGGACCAGGGCGACGCCGGCAAGGTGACCAACATCGCCTACTTCAGCATGGAATTCTGTCTGTCCAAGGCCCTGCCCATTTACTCGGGCGGGTTGGGGGTGCTGGCCGGTGACCTCATCAAGACGGCGAGTGACATGGGGCTTCCCATGGTGGGCGTGGGACTGCTCTATCAGCAAGGCTATTTCCGCCAAAGCCTGGACGCCCAGGGCCGCCAGTTGGCCTTCTTCCCCTTCAACGATCCGCTGTGGCTGCCGCTCTCCCCCACCATCACGAGCGAAGGGGAATGGCTGCGCATCATGCTGGACCTGCCCGGAAGACGCATGACCCTGCGCGTCTGGCAAGCCCAGGTGGGGCGGGTGGCCCTTTATCTGCTGGACAGCAACGATCCCTGGAACGACCCCCGCGATCGCGGCATCACGGCCGAACTGTACGGCGGCGGCCCGGAACTGCGCATCCAGCAGGAACTGGTGCTGGGCCTGGGCGGCTGGCGCCTGCTGCAGGCGCTCGGCCTTGAATGCGACGTGTGCCACCTGAACGAGGGACATGCGGCCTTTGCCGTGCTGGAGCGGGCTCGGACTTACCGTGACGCCCACGGCGTGGATTTCGCGACGGCCCTGTGCTGCACGCGCGTGGGCAACGTGTTCACCACCCACACGCCCGTTCCCGATGGCTTCGACAAGTTCGACGCGGCCCTCATCCACCAGTACCTGGGCGACTATGTGGCAGAACTGGGCATGGAGTTTTCCGAATTCATGGCGCTTGGCCGCGCGCAGCCTGACGATGACACGGAGCCGTTCAACATGGCCTGGCTGGCCATGCGGGGCAGCGGCGCCATCAACGGCGTCAGCCGGCTTCACCGCGAAGTCAGCCGCAGGATTTTTGCACCGCTCTATCCCCGGATACCGCTCCCCGAAATCCCCATCGGCCATGTCACCAACGGCGTTCACGTGCCCACCTGGAGTTCGCGCGCGGCCGACCAGCTCTGGCAGAAGTCCTGCGGCGAAGATCGCTGGCGCGGGGATCTCAGCGGGCTCGAAGAGAATTTCCGCCAACTGCCCGACGAAGAGCTGTGGGGACTGCGCTCGTCCGCCCGCTCCCGGCTGGTCCACTGGTTGCGCCAGCGCCACCAGCACCAGTTCATGGCCCGGGGGGTCACGCGCAAGCAGTGGGAGCGCCAGGCGGACATTCTGGATCCGGACATTCTCACCATCGGTTTTGCCCGCCGCTTTGTCGCCTACAAGCGGCCCAACCTGCTGCTGGAAGATCCGGCACGCCTGGAACGCCTGCTCACCGACCCGCACCGCCCCATCCAGCTCGTGATCGCCGGAAAGGCGCATCCCCAGGACGGACAGGGGCAGCAGATGATCCAGGACTGGCTGGGTTTCCTCAACCGTCCTGAAATTCGCACGCGCGCCATTTTCGTGGAAGATTACGACATGGGCGTCGCCTCCGAGCTGGTGCATGGCGTCGATCTCTGGCTCAACACCCCGTTGAGGCCGTGGGAAGCGAGCGGCACGAGCGGCATGAAAGTGCTGGTGAACGGCGGCCTCAATTTCTCCGAACTGGACGGCTGGTGGGCCGAAGCATACTGTGCCGAAGTGGGCTGGGCGCTGGGTTCAGGGCACGAGCACCCGATCAGCCCCGAGTGGAACCGGTCGGATGCCGATACCCTGTATCGCATTCTGGAAAACGAAGTCATTCCCGATTTTTACCTGCGCGACGAACGCGGCATGCCCCAGGCCTGGCTGGCTCTCATGCGCGAAAGCATGGCCCGGCTGACCGGCAGCTTTTCCAGCAACCGCATGCTGCGCCAGTATGCCGAACGGTTCTATTTCCAGTCCGGGGCCGCCTACCGCGAACGGCATGCCCACGGCGCAGCGCTGGCGCGCGACATCAGCCTTTGGCTTGCGCGCGTCCAGCACCAGTGGAACCAGGTGCGCATCGGACTGGTGCGGCGCGAAACCCGGGATGGCCTCCACGACATTTCAGCCCAGATCTACCTGGACGGGCTGACGCCCGAAGACGTGCGGCTGGAGCTTTTCGCCAACCCGGCCGTGCCGGAAGAAGCGCCCGAACACGTGCCCATGACGCTCGCTAGTCCCCTGCTGGGCACGCAAGGCGCCTACCTGTACCGCGCCGCTCTGCCGGCGCGTCGCCCGGCGGCCGACTACACGGTGCGGCTGCAGCCCCATCATCCCAACGCGCGCCTGCCCCTTGAACTGCCCCTCACCTGCTGGGAGCAGTGACTTTTTCCACAGGAAAACGCCATGTCCGACACCGCATCCCGCCCGAGCCCTTCCCTTGCACCGGACACGCCGGAGCGGCCCGACCGGGAACTGCTGCGCGACCTGAACGACTACTGGCATGCGGCGCTCTACCTTTGCGCCGGCATGATCTACCTGCGGGAAAACCCCCTCCTGAAAGTGCCCCTGCAGCAGGAGCACATCAAGCAACGCCTGCTGGGCCACTGGGGCTCCGATCCTGGACAGGCGTTTGCCTGGGTACACCTCAACCGGCTCATCAACGCCCACGACCTCAATGTCCTGTTCGTTTCAGGTCCGGGGCACGGTGCGCCCGCCGTGCTGGCCCAGGCCTATCTCGAAGGCACTTATGGCGAAACCTATCCGGAAATCACGCCCGACGAAGCCGGGCTGCAGCGTTTCTTCCGGCAGTTCTCCTTTCCGGGCGGCATCGGCAGCCACTGCACTCCGGAAACACCCGGTTCGCTGCATGAAGGCGGGGAACTGGGGTACAGCCTGTCGCATGCCTTCGGTGCGGCATTCGACCACCCCGACCTGATCGTGGCCTGCATGGTCGGGGACGGGGAAGCTGAAACCGGCCCGCTGGCCACCGCCTGGCATTCCAACAAATTTCTCAATCCGGCGCGGGACGGTGCGGTGCTGCCCATCCTGCACCTCAACGGCTACAAGATCGCCAACCCGGCGCTGCTGGCGCGCCTCGATGAAGCACAGCTGCAATCCCTGTTTTCCGGCTACGGTTACCAGCCCTACGTGGTGGCCGGTGACAACCCGGAAATCCTGCACCCGCTCATGGCCGACACGCTGGACCGTGTGCTGGCCGACATCCGCGCCATCCAGCATCGCGCCCGCAACGAAGGCATCACGGAATTGCCGCGCTGGCCCCTGATCATCCTGAAAACGCCAAAAGGCTGGACGGGCCCGCGCCAAGTGGACGGACATCGGGTGGAAGGGTCCTGGCGCGCCCACCAGGTGCCCGTGACCGTGCGCGGCAACGCCGAACACCTGGCGCTTCTGGAATCCTGGCTGCGCAGCTACGACCCCGGCCGCCTGTTCGATGAACGGGGCCAACTGGCGCCACGGCTGCGCCACCTCGCCCCCCAGGGGGCAAGGCGCATGAGCGCAAACCCGGTCGCCAACGGCGGGCGCCTGCTGCGCGATCTGCACCTGCCCGAACTGGAAGCCTATGCCCTGGACGTCCCCCTGCCGGGTCGCCGCTATGAAGAAAACACGCGCCCCCTCGGGCGCTTCCTGGCCGGCATTCTGGAAGCGAATCCGGACAACTTCCGTTTTTTCTGCCCGGACGAAACGGCCTCCAACCGCCTGGACGACATCTACCGCGTCACCGGCAAGGCGTGGATGGCGCGCACGCTGCCCGAAGATGCGGATGGCGGCCATCTTTCCGCGCACGGCCGGGTCATGGAAATGCTCTCCGAGCACACGCTGGAAGGCTGGCTGGAAGGCTATCTCCTGTCCGGCCGGCATGGCCTGCTGGCCTCCTACGAAGCCTTCATCCACGTCATCGGCTCCATGTTCAACCAGCATGCCAAATGGCTCGAGAAATCCCTGGCCGTGTCCTGGCGGACCCCCATCGCGTCGCTCAACCTGCTCGTCACATCCACCGTCTGGCGCCAGGACCATAACGGGTTCTCGCACCAGGATCCCGGATTCCTCGATCTCGTCACCAATAAAAGCGCCCAGGTGGTGCGCATCTATCTTCCTCCGGACGCCAACTGCCTGCTGGTCACCGCCGACCATTGCCTGCGCACGCGCAACCGCATCCAGGTCATCGTCTCCGACAAGCAAACCCACCTGCAATACCTTTCGCTGTCCGAAGCGCGCGCCCACTGTGCGGCCGGCATCGGCATCTGGTCCTGGGCCAGCAGCGATTCGGGGGGCGAGCCGGACGTGGTGATGGCGGCTGCAGGCGACGTGCCCACCATGGAAGCGCTGGCTGCCACGGCGCTCTTGCGCGAATTCTTTCCGGCGTTGCGCGTGCGTTTCATCAACGTGGTGGACCTGTTCCGCATGCAGCCACGCGAAGAGCACCCCCACGGCCTGACGAAAGACGAATTCGACCGGCTGTTCACGCGCGATCGTCCGGTCATTTTCAATTTCCACGGGTACCCCTGGCTGATTCACAAGCTGGCCTACCGCCACACCAATGCCGCCAATCTCCACGTGCGGGGCTACAAGGAACACGGCAACGTGAACACGCCCATGGAC
>JAGWTQ010000103.1 GCA_028868905.1 Betaproteobacteria bacterium | reverse complement strand
GCCCAGCAGCACCAGCCCGAAGGGCGGCAGCAGCAGTGCCGAAAGGATTTTCTTGAGCAGGAACACGGGGCCCGACCCTGCCGGGTCCCCGCTTAGCGGACCGTGCGCCGGATGGTCACGGGCCGCTGGCGCAGCTGCGGACGCGGCCGGTAGAAATACACCACCCACCAGGAAAAGGCGGAAAGCGCCCAGCTGGCCACTTTGGCCGTCAGGGAGTCGATGACCAGCAGGTTGAGCTGCAGGGCCACGGAAAACATGGTGATGTGCAGCGACACCAAGGCCGCGATCACGAAGGGAATGTTGAAGGACTTGTTCATGGCGCTACCCTACCGGGTACCCATCCATTTGTCGATAACGCCGAGCCAGACCAGCAGAAAAAACAGGGCGATGCCAATCAGGATGCCGAGCCCGAAAGATTGCACCACACCGTCCATCATTGGGCCTCCAGCTTTTTGCGCGAATAGGCGCCCACCAGCACTTCGCTCAGGATCCCGCCGAGATTGGCGGATTCCACCGCCAGAATCACGCAAGGCCCCCAATAGTGCAAGTGCAGGGAGTAGAAAAAATCCCCCGGAGCATGGTCGAGATAGTACAGCTTGGCATAGCTTGCCGCGCGCACCACAAGGGGCGGCAGGCAGGCAAGCCATTTCCCCCCTTTTTTGCCATACACCCGGGCCACGACCATCCCGGTCAGGAACGGCACCAGGAACACATCGACCATCCAGGGGAAAGTGAACGTGGCAATGCCTCTGAACACCTCGATTTTCACGCCCAGGAGCCAGTCGCCCAGGGCGTTGAAGGCCATGCCGACAAACACCGCGAGAATGCCGCGGATCTTGAAATTGGGGGTTGCGGTAACCATGGGGTTACAGTACAAGACAAATTTCTGACAATACAGGTACAGTTTGACTCCTAAGGGATGCACCTGTACCGGGAGCGCCACCATGCCAGTCGTGAGTCTCAACCCCAAAGACGACACCCCCCTCATCGACCAGATCGTGCGCGCTGTGCATCGCCTGGTGGACGACCGGGCCCTGCGCACGGGCACGCGCCTGCCCTCCATCCGCGCCTTTGCCCAGGATCATGGCGTGAGCCGCTTCACGGTGGTGCAGGCGTACGACCGCCTGGTGGCCATGGGCTACCTGCAGTCCCGCCTGGGCTCCGGGTTCTACGTGGCGCCCCGCCCGCCCGCGCCGGCGGCGGAGTCGACCTGGTCACCGGACCACGCCATCGACGTGGTCTGGCTGCTGCGCAACACCCTAACCGATCGTTCCACCAAGCTCATTCCAGGCGCCTGGTGGCTGCCCGCCGCCTGGATGGAGGGCACGGGCATCCGCAAAAGCCTGCGCAGCCTGTCCGCCCGCCAGGGGGAATTCCTCACAGCCTACGGCACGCCGGCCGGCTACCTGCCCCTGCGCGAACTGCTGTGCAGCCGTCTGGCCGGCATGGGCGTGCCCGTGGATGCGGGGCAGCTGGTGCTGACCACCGGCGTGACGCACGCGCTCGACCTCGTCACGCGCTATTTCATCCGGGCAGGCGATGCGGTGCTGGTGGACGACCCCGGCTATTTCATCCTGTACGGCGGCCTCAAGTCTTTCGGCGCCAAGCTGGTGGGGGTTCCCTGGAACCGCGACGGCCCCGACACCCAGGCCATGGAAGCCCTGATCCGGGAACACCGGCCACGCCTCTTCTTCACCAACACCATCCTGCACAACCCCACCGGGGCCTGCATCAGTCAGGCCGTGGCGCACCGCATCCTGCAGCTCGCGGAAAAATACGACCTGATGGTGGTGGAAGACGACATCTACGGGGATTTCCACCCCGGCATACCCACGCGACTCGCCACCCTGGACCAGCTGCAACGCGTGATCTACGTGAGCAGCTTTTCCAAGACGGTGTCTGCGAGCCTGCGCGTGGGCTACCTCGCCTGCAAGCGCGAACTTGCCGCCCAGCTGTGCGACATCAAGCTGCTCACGGGACTGACCACTTCGGAAATCAACGAACGGCTGATGTACCAGCTCCTGGCAGAAGGCCATTACCGCAAGCACATGGAGAAACTGCGCGCCCGCCTCCAGGCGGCGCGCCATCGCACCATCGCGCGCCTGGAAGCGCTGGGGTTCACGCTGCACGCCGAACCGGAGGGGGGGATGTTCCTGTGGGCCAAGCCGCACGAAGATGACTCGGCAGCCCTGGCCGGGCGCGCGGCCCAGGCCGGCATCATGCTGGCGCCAGGGCATATTTTCAGGCCGCACCAGGAAGCTTCGCCCTGGCTGCGCTTCAACGCAGCCCACAGCGAAGACGAGGGGATTTTCCGTTTTCTGGCCGGTGCTGCGGCTAGCGCCGCCTGAAGCGGTCGGTGCCCATTTCCTGCACCTGCATTTCGTTTTTCACGGATTTGACGCCCGGCACCTGGGAGGCAATGCGCACCGCATCGTTCATGTCGTTGCCGTCGAAAACGATGCCTGACAACTTCACCACGCCGTCGTACACGCTGATTTCGATGTGGCGGTCGTAAATGCGGGGATTGTCGTGCAGGCCTTGCTCAACCTCGTGCAGGATGCGCACATCCTGGGCCAGCACGTCAGGGCTGCGGGCCTCGGGCGTGGCACAGGCTGCCAGCACGAGGATTGCCAAACACCAGAGCAGGAATCGGGGTTTCATGAAACCAGCATACGCCGATTTTTGGTGGCGTGCGCTGAGGCCGCCGCGCCGCCTGCCCTCCTAGCGCAGCGCGGAATACGCCGTGGGGGCCAGGATGTGGTTTTCGATGCGCTCCACGATGATGCCGTCGGCTTCCGACTGTGCCCGTTTGGCGATCCATTCCGGATCAGCCTGAAA
>JAGWTQ010000051.1 GCA_028868905.1 Betaproteobacteria bacterium | reverse complement strand
CGGTTTCGACACCCTGGTGGAAGCAGGCTACGCCCCGGAAATGGCTTATTTCGAATGCCTGCACGAACTCAAGCTGATCGTGGACCTGATGTATGAAGGCGGCATCGCCAACATGCGCTATTCCATTTCCAACACGGCCGAGTACGGCGATTTCACCCGCGGTCCGCGCATCATCACGGACGAAACCCGCGCGGAAATGCGGCGCATCCTGAAGGAAATCCAGACCGGCCAGTTCGCCAAGGAATTCATCCTGGAAAACCGCGCTGGTGCCGCTTCCCTGCACGCCATGCGTCGCCTGGGCGCCGAGCAGCCCATCGAAAAAGTGGGCGCCAAGCTGCGTGAAATGATGCCCTGGATCAAGAAGAACAAGCTGGTTGACCAAAGCAAGAACTGACCGCTTGAAATCTTCCTATCCCCACCCCCTCATTGCCCGCGAAGGGTGGTTTTATCTGGCGCTGGCCGGCGCTCTGGCGCTGGCCGTGCAGGGTTTTGCGGGCGCCCTGTGGGCCTTGCCGTTCTGGCTCGTTGCCCTCTTCGTGCTGCAGTTCTTCCGCGACCCGGCGCGCCCCGTGCCGGCAGGCGAGCGCCTGATTCTGGCGCCGGCCGATGGGCGCGTGGTGGCGGTGCTGCCCTGCCAGGATCCCTACCTGCACTGCCCCGCGGTCAAGGTCAGCGTGTTCATGAACGTGTTCAACGTGCATTCCAACCGCAGCCCGCTCAAGGGCACGGTACGCGACGTGGTGTACCACCCGGGGCAGTTTCTCAACGCGGACCTCGACAAGGCTTCGGAAGCCAACGAACGCAATGCCCTCGTGCTGGAAACGCCGGACGGACGGAAAATCACTTGCGTGCAGGTGGCCGGCCTGATCGCCCGGCGCATCCTGTGCTATGTCCGGCCGGGCGATCGCCTGGAAGCCGGGCAACGTTACGGTTTCATCCGTTTCGGGTCGCGGGTGGACGTTTACCTGCCGCCCGATGTTCGCCTGCGGGTGGCGATTGGTGATACTGTAAGGGCCACCACGACGATTTTGGCCGAATGGCCGCAGATGTGATCCACTCAGGGGGTTGAACTTGCTGCTGCCGCATGAACCGCCCAAACCCTTGATTGATGCCGGCGCCCGCCGCCGCGGCATTTACCTGCTGCCCAACCTGTTCACCACGGCCGCCCTGTTTGCCGGTTTCTTTGCCATCGTCCAGGGCATGAACGGCCATTTTGAAATGGCTGCCGAAGCCATTTTCATTGCCATGGTGCTGGACGGCCTGGATGGGCGCGTGGCACGGCTCACCCGAACCCAAAGTGCCTTTGGCGCCGAATACGACAGCCTGGCCGACATGGTGTCCTTTGGCGCGGCCCCTTCGCTCGTCATTTACGAATGGTCGCTGCGCGGCATGGGCAAGCTGGGGTGGCTTGCGGCATTCGTCTACTGTGCCGGCGCCGCGCTCCGCCTGGCGCGTTTCAATACCCAGTTGGGCGTTGCCGACAAGCGCTGGTTCACGGGGCTGCCCAGTCCCGCCGCAGCGGCGCTGCTGGCCGGCATGGTATGGGTCCTGCAGGGGGATTATGGCGTGGACGGCACCCGCATTCACTGGCTGGTGTGGTGCGTCACCGTGTTTGCGGGCCTTTCCATGGTTTCCAATACAAAATTTTACAGCTTCAAGGATTTCAACTTGCGACGCAGTGTGCCATTCTGGGCAGCACTGCTCGTGCTGCTGGGATTTGTCGTGATCACGCTCGATCAGGCGCGGATTTTGTGGAGTTTCTTTGTGGGCTATGCCTGTTCAGGCTATGTGCTCTGGGTGGTGAGACAGTTGCAGCGTCGTAACAGAAAACAGGCCGTCGGCCGAAGTGCCGGAGCGAATTCAAAAGAGGAGGAGTCATGAAATTGTCCAAACTGCTGTGGGGGGCGGGAGCGCTGTGCGCTGCGGTAGCCCTTCCCTGTGCCGCGCAAACCACTTACCACGAAAAGGTGATCCAGACGATCACCATCAACGCCGATCCGGCCAAGGTGTGGGCGCAGGTGAGCGATTTTGAGGGGGTGGCACGCTGGAACAACTCCGTGGAAAAAAGCGTGAGCATTGACGAGGACAAGGAGCAGCTGACCCGCCTGGTCGTCTACAAGGATGGAGTGGGCAAGGAAGTGGATGTGCTGGACGAAAGCAGCGACGCCACCATGACCCAGCGCTACCACGTGCGTTCCAGCCCCTGGCCGGCTTCGCGCTACAACGTGGTGCTGCGCGTGTCCCATGGACCCAGCCCCGGAACTTCCGTGGTGGAATGGCGCGCCTCCTTCGATACGCCCGGAACCAGCGTGGACCCGGACGGTCCGCCGCCCGTGGAAGGGATGCCTGCGCGCGGCCCCATGGTGTACGGCTTTGACGTGGAAACCTATGACACCGCGCGTGCCAGTTCCAAGGACAGCAGCGTCAAGCGCGACAAGCGTACCGTGAGAATCATCAAGGATCTCACCAAAGCCGGTCTCGACAGCCTCAAGTGGGTGGTCGAACGGTAATAAAAAAAGGGCGGATCTTGCGATCCGCCCCTCAAAGGGCTTGTACCCTGACTGCACTGTCTGCGATTTCAAGATAGCAGACCTCATGCAAAAAAGTGTTTTGTTTCCCTGTAAAAATTGTAAAAAAGTATAAATCCCCCGCGGGCTTGCGTGGCACCGTCGCGGGCTTCGTACTGGTTGCGCTCTCCTGGAATGCCCTGGCGGCGGGAGAATCCGTGGTGGCCGCATCACACCCTCTGGCTGCGCAGGCGGGGATGGAGGTGCTCAAGGCCGGCGGTAATGCGGTGGATGCCGCAGCCGCCATCCAGTTTGCCCTCAACGTGGTGGAACCCCAATCATCGGGCATCGGCGGCGGCGCTTTCCTGCTCATCCATAGTACTCAGAGCGGCGAAAACCTGGCGCTGGATGCGCGTGAAACGGCGCCGGCGGCCGCCACCGCGGACCAGTTTGCTGCCCATTCCTATGCTGAAAACTCCGTGAGCGGCCTCGCCGTCGGCGTTCCGGGAACGCTGGCGGGTTTCGCCCAGGCCCAGCGTCGCTGGGGGCGCCTGACGCTCGCCCGGGTGCTGCAACCGGCCATCCGGCTGGCGCGTGATGGTTTTGCAGTCACGCCGTATCTGGCCCGTTCGCTTCAAAGCCCGCGCGCCGCGCTGCAGCCGGAAACCCGGGCGCTGTTTCGCAATGCGGCCGGGGAGCCGCTGCGCGAAGGCGACTGGCTCAAGCAGCCGGAGCTGGCGCACACTTTTGAACTGATCGCGCGTGAAGGGCCCGATGTCTTCTATCGGGGTGAAATCGCGCGCGCCATCGTGGCGGCCCAGCAGCGTTCCGCCATGGGACCTGCAGGGGTGGGGCGCATGACGCTGGCCGACCTGTCGGGCTACCGGCCCGAATGGCGCAAGCCGCTGGTGGGCCATTACCGCGGTGCCACCCTGGTGTCCATGCCGCCGCCTTCTTCGGGCGGGGTGGCGCTGCTGCAGGTGCTGGGCATGCTGGAACGGTTTCCCCTCGGCCATGCGCCCGGTTTTGGCGCGCGCGATCCCGAGGCTGTGCACGTGACGATCGAGGCGCTGCGGCTGGCCATGGCCGACCGTGCGCGCTGGCTGGGCGATCCCGCGGCCACGGCAGCTCCCCTGGATCACCTGCTGTCACCCGCTTACCTGGGCTCCCTATCGCGCCTCATCAACCCCCGGCAGCGCCTGCCTGACGCGGGCCACGCGAGCGGGCAGGAAGGCCTGCACACCACGCATTTCAGCGTGGTGGACGCCCAGGGCAACGTGGTGAGCTGCACCAGCACCGTGGAAGACGCCTGGGGCAGCGGCATCCTGGTGCCGGGCTACGGATTCCTGCTCAACAACGAACTCACGGATTTCAACCGCGTGCCGCGCGCCGGCGCCCAGGATCCGGGCGCCAACGACGTGCGGCCGGGCCTGCGTCCACGCAGCAGCATGGCGCCCACGCTGGTGTTCCGGGGCGACCGCTGGTGGCTTGCCTACGGCTCTCCCGGCGGCGTCACCATCATCAGTTCCGTGCTGGAAACCACCCAGGCGCTGCTGGACGACGCCTTGCCGGCGGATGTTGCGGTGCGCCTGCCGCGCTATGCCGTGCTCGACGCCGAAGGCCATACCCTGGTGGAACGCGAACTGCCCAGGCCGTTGTTGGAAGCGCTCACGGCACGTGGCCATTTGCTGAAAGAAGCGGACGGGCCCATCGGTTCGGTGCAGGTGGTGGGGGAAGACCCCGTCACCCATGAGCGCTGGGGAGCGGCGGACCCGCGCCGCGACGGCACCGTGCTGCGTTTCTGAGGTTGCCGGCAGCTTCAGTTGCCGAACTGTTCCTGCCCTACGATGCCCAGCCGGGTCACGCCCAGGCGCTGCGCGCTGGAAAGCACTTCCGCCACGGGCGCATAGGTGGAAGCCCGGTCGGGGCGCAGATGGATTTCCGCGCGGTTGCCTTCCGCCACCACCGCTTTCAGATGCGCTTCGAGGTCGGCGCGGCCGGCGAGCGGCTGTCCGTTCCAGGTGAGCTGGTCGTTGGCGTCCACGTTGAGGTGGACCACGGGGGGCGGTGCCGGCGGCGCAGCCGAAGGACGCGGCAGGTCGAGGTGGACCGAATGCGTCTGTACGGGAATGGTGATGATGAGCATGATGAGCAGCACCAGCATCACGTCGATGAGCGGCGTGGTGTTGATGTCCAGCATCACGTCGGGTTCGTCCTGGGGCGGCTTGAACGGGGACATGGCGGGCTTCAGTGCGCGGCGGGCGGTTCGGTCACGAAGCCCACGCGGCCGATGCCAGCCTGCTGGCAGGCCAGCATGACACGGCCGATGGCTTCATAGCGCGTGCGGTCGTCGCCGCGAATCTGCACCACGGGCTGCGGCTCCTTGCGGGCGCTTTCCGCCAGGCGGGCGCGCAGCCCGGCCGCGCTGACGATGGCCTGTTCCCAGTAAATGGTGCCGTTGCGGTCCACCGAAAGGTGGATGGTATGCGGTTGGGTCGGAGTGGGCTGGCTTGCTTCTTTCGGCAGCTTCACCGGCACGGTGTGGATCACCACCGGAATGGTGATGAGGAAAATGATGAGCAGCACCAGCATCACGTCCACCAGGGGCGTGGTGTTGATGGCGGCCAGCACTGCGTCTTCGTCTTGGCCGGCGCCGGCGCCGAGGTTGAAAGCCATGTCAGGCCCGGCCTTCCGGTTTCTGGCGCATGCCGCCCAGCAGCACGCCGTGCAGGTCGGCACCAAAGGCGCGCACCTGGTCGAGCGCCACCCGGTTGCGCCGCACCAGGGCGTTGTAACCCAGCACGGCCGGCACTGCCACGGCAAGTCCCAGCGCCGTCATGATGAGCGCTTCGCCCACGGGGCCGGCCACCTTGTCGATGGACGCCTGACCGGCGATGCCGATGGCGGTCAGCGCGTGGTAGATGCCCCACACCGTGCCGAACAGGCCCACGAACGGTGCCGTGGAACCCACGGTGGCGAGGAACGTGAGGCCGTCCTGCAGCCGGCTCTGGATGGTGCTCATGGCCCGTTCCAGGGAGAGCGTGACCCAGGTGTTGCGGTCGATCTGTTCCATCAGGACCCCTTCGTGGTGCGCCATGGCGTTCAGGCCGCTTTCGGCGATGTGGCGGTAGGCGCTGCCGGCCGACAGGCGTTCCAGTCCTTCCCGCACGCTGGAGGCGTTCCAGAAGTTGGCGCCGGCTTCGCGTCCTTCGCGCAGCAGGCGGCTTTGCGCCAGCAGGCGCGTGACCAGGATGTACCAGCTGCCCATGGACATGGTCACCAGGATCATCAGGGTGGCGCGGGCGATCCAGTCGCCGCTTTGCCACAAGGCTTCCAGTCCGTAAGGGTTGGCTAGGGTTTCAGGGGGCATGACTTGGGCTCCGGTCTTAAGGGTTCAATTTGAATACGAGTTCCTGGTCCACCAAAAATTCCTCGCTGCCCCTTTCGAATCGGAAACGCCGCACGAAATCGAGTGCCAGCGCATCGAACAGGCCGGGTGGCGTGGACTGGCGGACGGCGGCATTCACCACGTCGCCGTTGGGGGAAACCGTCAGCCGCACCACCACGCGCCCGGACAGGCCTTCGCGCCGGGCTTCGCGCGGGTAGCGCCGCTGCAGCTCTTCCAACGGGGGAATGTAGATCGGGTTGACGCCGCTCTTCACGTGCGGCCGGGGTGCCGCTGCGGCCACCGGTGTCGGCGGGGCAGGGCTGGCCGGGGCCGCCGGGAGCGTAACGGCCTGGGGCGGCGGCGCTTGCGGCGGGGCCGCAGGTGCCTGGGGCAGGGCTTCGGGCTGGGGCGGTGAGGGCCGGACCACGGCCGGGGGGCGCGGTTTGGGAAGGGCCAGTTCGGGCAGGAGGGAAACTTCGAAGGCGCGTGTGGGCGTTTGGGTCGGATGGGGCCGGAGGCCGCTCACCAGCGCGTAGAACAGCGCCACGTGCAACAGCACCACCACCAGGGCCCCTTCCCAACGCTGACGGGCTTCGCCCTGAAATTTTCCCCTCTCCATCAGGGTATTATAGCTGGATCAGGCGCCGTCTTTCCGGCATCGCCCCGACTGTCATTAACGCTTGCACAACCGGTTGATTTGTCGGTATAATGCCCGGCTTTCTAGATGACAATAGAGTTTTGGAGAATCCGCATGGCTGCCACCGCTGCCGAAAAAGCGAAAATCGTTTCCGAATATCAGCGCGCCCCGCTAGACACCGGGTCGCCCGAAGTCCAGATCGCCCTTCTGACCGGGCGCATCAACGAGTTGACCGAGCATTTCAAGGTCCACGTGAAGGATCACCATTCCCGCCGCGGGCTGCTCAAGATGGTGAGCCAGCGCCGCAGCCTGCTGGACTACCTCAAGCGCAAGAACGTCGACGGCTATCGCCAGTTGATCGGCCGCCTGGGTATCCGCAAGTAACGCCGGGGCCGTCATCCCCGAATGATCAGCGCGGTGTGATCCCTCATGATCGCACCGCGTTTTCTTTTTATAACGCATGCCTTCAAATGAGGACTCTCGCGTGAATCACGTTCGCAAAACTTTTCAGTTGGGTCGCCACCAGGTGACGTTGGAAACGGGTGAAATCGCCCGCCAGGCCGACGGCGCCGTGATGGTGACGATGGAAGACACGGTGGTGCTGGTCACCTGCGTGGCGCAGAAATCGGCCAAGGCCGGCCAGGACTTTTTCCCGCTCACGGTGGACTACCAGGAACGCTTCTATGCCGGTGGCCGCATTCCCGGCGGCTTCTTCAAGCGCGAAGGCCGTCCGACCGAAAAGGAAACCCTGACTTCCCGCCTGATCGACCGCCCGCTGCGCCCCCTGTTCCCCGAAGGTTTCTACAACGAAGTGCAGATCATCGCCACGGTGATGTCCAGCAACAATGAAATCGATTCGGACATTCCCGCCATGATCGGCGCGTCCGCCGCCGTGGCACTGGCCGGCATTCCCTTCAGCGGGCCCATCGGGGCCGCGCGCGTGGGCTATGCCGATGGCCAGTACATCCTCAACCCCACGGCCACTGAACTCACCACCTCCCAGATGAACCTGGTGGTGGCGGGCACGAGCGAAGCCGTGCTGATGGTGGAATCGGAAGCGACCGAACTGCCGGAAGACGTGATGCTGGGCGCCGTGGTGTTTGGCCACCAGCAAATGCAGGTGGCCATCGACGCCATCAACGAACTCGCCGACGAAGCGGGCAAGGAACCCTGGGACTGGCAGGCGCCCGCCAAGGATGACGCCCTGGTTGCCCGCATCGAGGACATGGCCCTCAACGACCTGAAGGAAGCCTACCGCATCCGCGCCAAGCAGGCGCGCACCGAACGCATCGGTGAAATCCGCGCCAAGGTGCTGGAGGCTGTGCTGCCGGCCGATGCCAATGCCGACACCCAGAACCGCATCAAGAACCTGTTTGGCGACCTGGAAGCGCGCATCGTGCGCACCCAGATCCTGGACGGCGACCCGCGCATCGACGGCCGCGACACGCGCACCGTGCGCCCCATCACCGTGCGCGTGGGCGTGCTGCCCCGCACCCACGGTTCCGCCCTGTTCACACGTGGCGAAACCCAGGCCCTGGTGGTGGCCACCCTGGGCACCGGACGCGACGAACAGATCATCGACGCGCTGCAGGGAGAGTACAAGGAGCGCTTCATGCTCCATTACAATTTCCCGCCGTATTCCACTGGCGAGACTGGCCGCGTGGGCAGCCCCAAGCGCCGCGAAATCGGCCATGGCCGCCTGGCCAAGCGGGCCCTGGTGGCCACGTTGCCCAGCCCCGAAGAATTTGGCTACACCCTGCGCGTGGTGTCTGAAATCACCGAATCCAACGGCTCCAGCTCCATGGCATCTGTGTGCGGCGGCTCGCTCGCCCTCATGGACGCCGGCGTTCCGGTCAAGGCGCACACGGCCGGCGTGGCCATGGGCCTGATCAAGGAAGGCAACCGCTTTGCCGTGCTGACCGACATCCTGGGTGATGAAGACCACCTGGGCGACATGGACTTCAAGGTGGCTGGCACCGACCGTGGCGTGACGGCCCTGCAGATGGACATCAAGATCACCGGCATCACCAAGGAAATCATGCAGGTGGCCCTGGCCCAGGCCAAGGAAGCGCGCATGCACATCCTGGGCATCATGAAGCAGGCGGTGCCCGACGTGCGCAGCGAGCTGTCCACCTACGCCCCGCGCATCATCACCATGAAGATCAATCCGGAAAAGATCCGCGACGTGATCGGCAAGGGCGGCGCCGTGATCCGTGCCCTCACGGAAGAGACCGGCACCACCATCGACATTCAGGACGACGGCACTGTGAGCATCGCCTGCCTCAGTTCCGAAGCCGGCGCGCTGGCCAAGAAACGCATCGAGGAACTGACGGCCAATGTGGAAGTGGGCAAGGTGTACGAAGGCACCGTGCTCAAGCTGCTGGATTTCGGCGCCATCGTGAGCGTGCTGCCGGGCCGCGACGGCCTGCTGCACATTTCCCAGATCGCCAACGAGCGGGTCAACGCGGTGGGCGACTACCTCAAGGAAGGCCAGCAGGTGCGCGTGAAAGTGCTGGAAGCCGATGAAAAAGGCCGGCTGCGCCTTAGCATGAAAGCGCTGCTCGAGCCCCAGTCCCAGGATTCCCCGGCCGAAGACTGACCTCCAAACTGGTGCATTTCAGCCAACGACTGGTTGAAATGCACCACCGCTGATCCGGCCCCGCCTTTCGCCGGAGAGCGCTTTCTCCCTAAAAAAAAGCCGGATTCCTGTTTGGAATCCGGCAACTATATCCACAATAGGGAGGATAGCGATCGCTGCCTGCTCTGTCCTCACCCGTATTCACTGCATTTATCGTGCCAACAGGCTCACGCCCCATCCGGCTCCAGCCGGATGCGGTATTTTTCCATGCGGTAGCGCAACGTCATGCGCGTGATGCCCAGCCGCCGAGCGGCTTCCGAAATGTTGCCGCCGGAGGCGGCCAGGGCCTGCTGGATCAGGGTTTTTTCCGCATCGCCCAGGGTCACCCCCGGCCAGGCCTCGGTCAGCGGCACGCCGTTGCCCGCGGCCACGCTGGGCGAGGCCTGTTCGGGCAGGGCAAACAGGCGCGCGGACAGCGGCGCCTCGCCCGACAGCAGGACGGCGCGTTCTGTCAGGTGCTTGAGTTCGCGCACGTTGCCCGGCCAGGGGTAGTGGCACAGGGCGGCCAGCACTTCATCGCTGAAGCGCGGTGGCGGCAGCCGGTAGCGGCGTGCCGTCAGTTCGGCGTAATGGCGGGCCAGCAGCACGATGTCGTCGCCCCGTTCGCGCAGGGGGGGCAAGGTGAGGGTGAGCACGTTCAGGCGGAAATACAGGTCTGAACGGAACGCGCCTTCGTCCACCATGCGGCGCAGGTCGCGATTGCTCGCGGCCACAAAGCGGGCATGCACCGGCCGCTCATGCACCGAACCCACCCGGCGCAGGCGGCGCCGCTCGATGACCGTGAGCAGCTTGGCCTGCAGGTCGAGCGGCAGTTCGCCGATTTCGTCCAGGAACAGGGTGCCGTGCTCGGCAGCTTCCAGCAGTCCCGTTCGGGCCTGCACGGCACTGGTGTAGGCGCCCTTTTCGTGGCCGAAGAGTTCTGCCTCGATCAGGTCGCGCGGCAGGGCTGAACAGTCCACGTGCACAAACGGTTCGCCGCGCCGGGTGCTTTCCTGGTGCAGCAGGCGTGCCACCACATCCTTGCCCGAGCCGGTTTCCCCCTGGATCAGCACCGTGGGGCCGGGTGTGCCGGGTCCGGCCAGCTTGCCCAGCTGCCGGATCTGCTGGCGCAGTTCCTCAATGGCCGGGCTTTCGCCCAGCAGGGCCACGGCGTCCGCCTGGTGCGCTTCGCGCTCGCGCGACCAGGCGAGTTGCTGGCGCAGCCCGGCGCCTTGCAGGGTACTGTTTACCACCAGCACCATTTCTTCCAGGTCGATGGGTTTCTTGAGGTAGTCGGTCGCGCCCAGTTTCATGGCACGCACGGCATCGGCCACTTCGCCGAACGCCGTCATCACGATCACCGGGGTGGTGCGTTCGGGATGTCCCGCGAGCAGCGCGGGCAGCCGCTCCAGGCCGTCGCCGTCGGGCAGGCGCAGGTCCAGCAGCACCAAGTCGAGCGGCTGCTGTGCAGCCTGCGCCAGGCCTTCGGACAGGGTGGCGGCGCGGGTGCAGGCGTGGCCGGCCTTTTCCAGGCGCTTGGCCACGGCCTGGGCAAACAGGGTTTCGTCTTCGATGATGAGAATGCGGGCAGGGTTCATGAGAGCGGTAGCCACAAAAGCGCTTTGGTGCCGCCCTCGGGGCGCAGGCTGAATTGCACGCCGCCACCGTGGATTTCGAACACCTTGAGCGCGAATGGAATGCCCAGTCCCGTGCCGGTACGCTTGGTGGTGGGACCGGGGGCGAGCGAGCCGGGCTGGGGCATGGCCGGCATCCCCGGCCCTTCGTCATCGAGCACGATCACGGCACGTTCCGCTTCGCGGCGCACGGCCAGCGTCACCGTGCCGCCGGCAGGCGAGGCTTCGATGCTGTTGACGAGCAGGCCGTGCAAGGCCTGCTCCACCAGTTCCGGATCAATGCGGGCCGAAAGGGTTTCGGCAGGGTCCTGCAAGCGCAGGCGCACGCTGCGCCGCTGTGCCTGCAGGGCCGTCATGTTCATGAGGTCGCGGATGAGCGGCACGAGCGCCGTTTCCTGGCGCTGGGCCTCCAGCGGGTGCAGGTAGGACAGCAGGGATTCGGTCCAGCGTTCCAGGCGGTCGCAACTGTCCATGATGCCCTGCAGCCCTTCCCGCACGTCCGGTGTGAGCGCGGGATCCTGCAGGATCTGGGCGGTGGCGCGGATGCTGGAGAGGGGGTTGCGGATGTTGTGGGCCACGATCGGCACCAGCGCGCCCAGGGTGGCCTGCCGTTCGGCGCTCACCAGCGCCTTGCGGCTTTCGGCCAGATCATGGGCCATCTGGTTGATGGCGTCGGCCAGGCGCACCAGCTCCAGGGCGCCCTGACGGGGTACGGGCGGTGCCGGTTCGCCGGCTGCCAGCACGCGCGTGGATCGCAGCACCAGGGTGAGCGGCTGCAGGAAATGGGTGCTCAGGAAACGCTGCGTCAGCACCCACAGGCCGAACGCCAGCAGGATCGGCACCACCAGCAGCAGTGGCGTGTAGCGGGCGAGCGACGAGAGCTTGTCCTGCAGGGTGGACTGCTGGGCCACCAGCAGGCGGTCGATCTGGCCGAAAGCGGCTTCGTAGGCACGGATTCCGCCCGACTCCAGGTCCACGTCGAGCACGCGCTGCAACAGGCGCTCGTCGGAAGGGACGGGGCCGAAGGCCACCAGGTCGGTGTGCCGGTAGATTTCCTGGTAGGCGTGGCGCAGCTGGGCTACGGCGGCGGTTTCTCCCGCACCCCGGGCGGTCTGGGTCAGGCGTTGCAGTCCGGCTTCGATGTCTCGGCCGAACATGCGGTATTGGGATTGGGCTTCGGGATCGTCCAGAAAAGCAGCGTCGAACAGTTCCTTCATCTGGCGATAAAGGGTTCCCCGCATGGCATCCACATCGTGTAGCATGGACTGCAATCGCAGGGACTCCTGGGTGGTGGTTTGCCACAGGTACAGTCCCCCCGCGCCCAGGACGCTGGTGCAAAACACCAGCACCAGGTAGATCGCCGAATAGCGCAGCGTGATCTGTTGAAGGGAGCGGGGCTGGTCCATGGACGGGTTAGTCTATCAGATGCGGCTTGTGGTAGAATGCTACGTTTTGGTGGGCCGCGTCGGCCTTTCGATAGTCAACCCCGGTTCAATGCCATGGCAGAAGCAACCCTCAAGCAGTTTGCTCCTTACGTCCCCAAGAAAGGGGAAACGTACATGAACAAAAAGCAGCTCGACCATTTCCGTCGTCTGCTGGAAGACTGGAAATCCGAGCTGGGAGAAGATATCGATCGCACGGTGCACACCATGCAGGATGAGGCCACCGTGTTTGCCGATCCCAACGACCGGGCCAGCCAGGAATCGGACATGGCCCTCGAGCTGCGCAACCGTGACCGGGAGCGCAAGCTGATCAAGAAAATCGAAGAAACCATCGCCAAGATCGATGCGGGCGAGTACGGCTACTGCAACAGCTGTGGCGTGGAAATCGGCTTGAAGCGCCTGCAGGCCCGGCCCACGGCCAGCCTGTGCATCGACTGCAAGCAACTCGAAGAAATGCGGGAGCGCCAGGTCGCCAAATAACCGCCCCATCGCCGTCTTCGACTCAGGGGTCGGCGGGCTCACGGTTGCGCGCGCCCTGCTGGAGCGGTTGCCGCAGGAGCAGCTCATCTACTTCGGCGACACCGCCCGCGTGCCCTACGGCGTCAAGTCCGCCTCGACCATCACCCAGTTCACGATCCAGATCACGCGCTTCCTGCTGGAACGGCAGGTCAAGCTGCTCGTGATCGCCTGCAACAGCATGGCCGCGGTTGCCTGCGACGTGGTGCGCGAGCTGTCTCCAGTGCCCGTGCTGGACGTGCTGACCGCCGGCGCCCAGCGCGCCCACCAGGTCAGCCGCAACCGCAACGTGGCCGTGATCGGCACACCCGCCACCGTGAGTTCAGGGGCCTACACCCGGGCGCTGCACGGGCACGACCCCGCGCTGCGCGTGGTGTCGAAAGACTGCCCGCTGTTTGTGCCGTTGGCGGAGGAGGGCTGGTTCGATCACGAGGTGACCCGACTGACCGCGCAGGAGTACCTGGCGCCGGTCAAGGCGCAGGGCGTGGACACGATGATCCTGGGCTGCACCCACTATCCGCTGCTCAAGCCGGTTCTGGCGCAGGTGGTGGGCGAGGAAATCACCCTGGTGGACTCGGCCGATTCCATTGCGGACCAGGCCATGGCCCTGCTGGCGCAAGGCGGACTTGGCGCCTTGCGCGACAGCGCACCCGTGCACGAATACTATGTCACCGACCTGCCGCTGCGCTTTCGCGCCGTGGGCGAAAGTTTTCTGGGCCGCAGCCTGGAAAACGTCACGCTCGTGCAGTGGTAGTCCAGCGGCGTCCCATCAGGGGCGCAGCAACGCCCATTGCTGTTCCCATTCGGCCAGCGGCGAACGCTTGAACCCGCTTTTCGCAAACTGGTGCCAGCGCCCGATGACGTAGCACAGCAGGACGTTGGCGCAGGTTCCCGGATTGACGGCCGGATCCAGGCCGCCGCCGCTTGCGGCCAGGCGCAGGCTCTGACGCAGCGTGGCTTCGAGCCGGTCATGGAGCTGGTTGATGCGCGACTGCAGGCGCTCGTTTTCATTCACCAGGGCATCGCCGATGAGCACCCGCGTCATGCCCGGATTCTTGTCGGAAAACGCCAGCAGCAGGGCCAGCACCGATTCCACCTGAGCCAAGCCGTCCGCGCGTTCGTCCAGGATGCGGTTGATGCGCGTGAACAGGGTTTCCTCGATGAAGGCAATGAGCCCTTCGAACATCTGGGCCTTGCTGGCAAAGTGGCGGTACAGCGCGGCTTCCGACAGTTCCAGCCGGCGTGCCAGGTTGGCGGTGGTGGTCTTTTCCGCCTGCGGCTCTTCCAGCATGGCGGCCAGCGTTTGCAGGATTTCGTTGCGCCGTTCACCGGGTTTCATGGGTTCCTCCAGTTTGGCCTCGTTCGGGCAAATCAGTGCGGATGGTATCACTGACGCCTCGGAACGGGCACGGGG
>JAGWTQ010000102.1 GCA_028868905.1 Betaproteobacteria bacterium | reverse complement strand
CGGAAAATCAGGTGCACGGTGGTGGACACGTAGGGCTGCGCCTGGGTCCATTCCGTCTTGTTGTCGTACCAGGCCACTGCCGTGTGGGTGTGGTGGGCATACACCACGAAGCCGATCATGAAATTCCAGAACACGAAGGGCGCCACAAATCCGGCACCGATGGTGAGCGCCAGCGACTGCTCCGTCTGCCGGGCGACAAACGCCAGCACGCCGATCCACAGCACGGCAAATACGGTCACCAGCAGGCTGTCCCAGAAGAACGCCGGACGACGCGCGCCCATGTAGGTCTTGCTGGGGAAATACATGCGCAGCCACCACATTTCGATGAAATAGTAGAGACCCGGGCCCCAGCCGCTGCGATAGAGGCGCTCCATCAGCCGGCGCGTGGGGGACAGCGCCTGGTACTCTTCGAGGGAGTAAGGCGCCCACACGAAGTCGAAACCCTTGAGGTTGGTCTGGCCGTGGTGCACCAGGTTGTGCCCGATGTCCCACAGGCTGTAGGGCGTGAGCGAAGGCAGGAACGCCAGCCGACCCAGCACGCGGTTGAGGCGGCGGTGCGGGGTAAAGCTCTGGTGGCAGGCATCATGCCCGAGAATGAACAGGCGCCCGATGATGAAGCCCGCCACCAGGCCCATGCCGATCTTGGCCCAGGGGGCCTCGAGCAGGACCGTGGCGGCAATGGCCGCGAAAAACAGGGCAAAGTCGAAGGCCAGCAGCAGCAGGGGCAGCAGGGTGCCTTTGCTGCACAAGGGCAACAGCCAGCCGCGGACGGTCTTGCGGCCCGGGAACGGGGCATCCGGCGCGATGACGGGGATGTTGCCGGTATCGATTGCGTGGGTTTGCGTCGTCGTCATTGATTCGGTCGTTTTCAGTGCAGTGGTTAAAGTGCAGTTTGGCTGTCGATGCAACCTTGTATGGTATCCAAAGTGCCGCCATTCTAACTCAATCGGCTAAAATACGTTTCCCGTTTCCGGCAGGCGCCCATGCCCCTTCTCCCCCCCCTCAACCCGCCCGTTTCCCGCTGGGCCGGACAGCGCGTCTGGATTCTGGGGGCTTCCAGCGGCATCGGCGCTGAAACGGCGCGGCTGCTGGCACGCAACGGGGCGCGCCTGACCCTGTCGGGGCGCCGGGAGGAGGCGCTCGCCGCCCTGGGCCGCGAGCTGGCCGCCACCACCGGCGCCGAGGTGCGGCCGCTGCCCTGCGACATCACGGACGCGCAGGCGGTGGCCGACGGGGCCCGCACCCTGCTGGAGGCCTGGGGCGGCATCGACCTGGTGCTGATGGCTGCCGGCATCTATGACGCCCTGCGCCCGCAGGAGTTCAACCCGGCCGATCTCGGCAGCGTGCGCCGCACCCTGGACACCAACCTGCTGGGCGCCTACCACGTGCTGGCCGCCGTCCTGCCCGAATTCAGGCGCCAGGGCCGGGGCCGGCTGGCTTTCGTGAGCAGCGTGGCCGGCTACAACGGCCTGCCGCGGGCGCTCGCCTACGCGCCCAGCAAGGCCGCGCTCAACAACCTGTGCGAAGGACTCTACCTGGAACTGCGGCCGCTGGGCATCGCCGTCACCCGCATCTGCCCCGGCTTCGTGGACACCCCCCTGATCGCCGCCGGCGATTTCCCCAAGCCGGCGCTGCAAACGCCGCAGGCCGCGGCACGCGCCATCGTGTGCGGACTGGAGCGCGGCGACTTCGAAATCCGCTTTCCCAAGCCGTTCACCAGCCTCCTCAAAGTGCTGCAGTGGCTGCCTCGCCGCCTCTATTTTTTTCTGCTGCGCCAGGCCACCCGCCCGTGAAACCCGCACCAGTGCTCGGGGATTGACGCCCCCCATAAAAAGGGCTACTTTTGCCCAACAACCACAACATATTGTGGTTTCGTGAAAAAACCTCTCACAATGATAACCACACCAGGGGACACATGCTTACCGCCGTCAAACTCGCCCACGAAAACGCCCAGGAAGTGGCCATGCAACCGGTCTCACTCGACATCTGGGACAAAAAATACCGCCTGAAGAACAAGCAGGGGCAGCCCATCGATCTGGAAATCGACGACACCTACAAGCGGGTGGCGAAGGCCCTGTCCGACACCGAAGCCACGCCCGAACTGCGCGCCTACTGGAACGAACGCTTCCTGTGGGCTCTGCGCCATGGCGCCATTCCGGCCGGACGCATCACCTCCAACGCCGGCGCCCTGGAACACAAGCCGGCCACCAGCACCATCAACTGCACCGTCTCCGGCACCATCGAAGACAGCATGAACGGCATCCTGGAAAAAGTGCATGAGGCCGGACTGACCCTCAAGGCCGGCTGCGGCATCGGCTACGAATTCTCTTCCCTGCGCCCGCGCGGCGCTTTCGTGGCCGGCGCCGGCGCCTACACGTCGGGCCCGCTGTCCTTCATGGACATCTACGACAAGATGTGTTTCACCGTCTCCTCCGCCGGCGGACGGCGCGGCGCGCAGATGGCCACCTTCGACATTTCCCACCCGGACGTGGTGGATTTCATCCGCGCCAAGCGCGAAGCCGGGCGCCTGCGCCAATTCAACCTATCCTGCCTCATCACGGCCGAATTCATGGAAGCGGTCAAGGCCGACGGCGACTGGAAGCTGGCGTTCCCCATCACCCAGGCCGAAGCCGATACCGACGGCATCAATCCGCTCCTGTCCGGCGACCTGGTCTGGCGCGAATGGCCGGTCAAGGGCAAATACGTCACGCGCGATGACGGCCGCGTGGCCTGCCGCGTGTACAAGACGCTCAAGGCGCGCCGCCTGTGGGACGTCATCATGTCCTCCACCTACGACTACGCCGAACCCGGGTTCATCCTGATCGACCGCGTCAACGAAATGAACAACAACTGGTGGTGCGAAAACATCCGCGCCACCAAT
>JAGWTQ010000050.1 GCA_028868905.1 Betaproteobacteria bacterium | reverse complement strand
CGCCCACCCTGCTGTCCGTACTCGACACCTGCGTCAACCCCATGGGACGGCGCCTGCTGCACCGCTGGCTGCATCACCCCGTGCGCGACCGCCGGGTGCTGGAAGGCCGCATCGGCGCCATCGGCGCCCTGGTGGACGACGGACTGGCCACCCGGGCCACCGTGTTGCAGACCCTTCTGCGTCGCAGCGGCGACGTGGAGCGCATCGTCGGCCGCATCGCCCTGCGCACGGCCCGTCCGCGCGACCTCGCGGCCCTGCGCGCCACGCTGGCTACCCTGCCCGAGTGCACGGCGGCGTTGCGCGATCTGGCCGCACCGCGCCTAGCGGCACTGGCGCAAACCCTGGCGGCCACGCCGCCCGAAATCCAGGACCTGCTGCAACGGGCCATCGCCGCCGAACCGGCCGCCCAGGTGCGCGACGGCGGCATCATCGCGCCGGGCTACGACGGCGAACTGGACGAGCTGCGCAGCCTGCAGGACCATTGCGGCGATTTCCTGCTGGAACTGGAGCAGCGGGAACGGGCCCGCACCGGCATCCCCACGCTCAAGGTGGAATACAACCGCGTGCACGGCTTCTACATCGAAGTGAGCCACGCCCAGTCCGGACGCGTGCCGGACGACTACCGCCGGCGCCAGACGCTCAAGAACGCCGAACGCTACATCACGCCGGAACTGAAAACGTTCGAGGAAAAGGCGCTCTCGGCCAACGAGCGCGCACTCATGCGCGAAAAGCTGCTGTACGACCAGGTGCTTGAAATGCTGGGCGGCCATCTGGCGCCCCTCCAGGCCGCGGCCGCCGCGCTTGCGGAAACCGACGTGCTGGCCTGCCTGGCCGAACGTGCCGTGGCGCTCGACCTGTCTCCTCCCGAATTCTGCGACGAGCCCCTGCTGTCCATCAGCGGTGGACGCCACCTGGTGGTGGAACAGCAGGTGTCGCAATTCATTCCCAACGACACCGAACTGCATCCCGAGCGCCGCCTGCTGCTCATCACCGGCCCCAACATGGGCGGCAAGTCCACCTACATGCGCCAGACGGCGCTGATCGCGCTGCTCGCCCATGCCGGCTGCTACGTGCCGGCCCGGCGCGCCGTGCTGGGCCCGCTCGACCAGATCTTCACGCGCATCGGCGCCGGTGACGACCTCGCTTCGGGACGTTCCACCTTCCTGGTGGAAATGTCCGAAGCGGCCCACATCCTCAACACCGCCACGGCGCGAAGCCTGGTGCTGGTGGACGAGATCGGACGCGGCACGTCCACCTTCGACGGCCTTGCGCTGGCCTATGCCATCGCGCGCCACCTGGCGGAAAATAATCGCAGCCACTCGCTCTTCGCCACCCACTACTTCGAGCTCACCCAGCTCGCGCTCGACCTGCCGGGCGTGGTCAACGTCCATCTCGATGCCGTGGAACACCAGGATCGCATCGTGTTCCTGCACGCACTGGAGGAAGGGCCGGCCAGCCAGAGCTACGGCCTGCAGGTGGCAGCGCTCGCCGGCGTACCGCGCAGCGTGGTGCGCGAAGCGCGACGCTACCTGGCCCAACTGGAAGCCCATGCCGCCGCCCAGCGCCCCCAGGCCGACCTGTTTGCGCCGCCGCCGGCCGCCCCGGCCAGCGAGCCGCCTCCCCCGCACCCCGCCCTCGACGCCTTGCGGGACCTGGATCCCGATGCCCTGACCCCGCGCGACGCCCTGCAACGGCTCTACGAACTCGTGCGGCAAGCACGGGAAGATTGACTCGCGTCAACTTCCTGAAACCATTCGTAAGACTTTTTCGCAGTCGGTGCGCCATAATGCGCCAGGGTCGTGGCACGACCCTCATGTTTTTGCTGCGCATGCCGATAAGACATCACAGACGTCACTAAAAAAGGGACGGCCGGCAGCTGCCGTTCCGCATCATCTTGAGGAGCCGGTATGAAAAAGTTCTTGTTGTCCGCAGTTGTCGCAACATCGCTCGTGGCCCTGCCTGCCCTGGCAGAAAATTACGCCACCCCCAAGGAAGCTGAAGCCATGGTGGCCAAGGTCGTCAAGGCCCTGCAGGCCAACCGGGACCAGACCCTGAAGGAAATCACGGCCAAGGACAAGAAATGGGTGGACCGTGACCTGTATCCGGTGGTCTATGACATGAGCGGCAAATGCCTGGCTCACGGCAAAAACCCCAAAACCGTGGGCAAGGACCTGATCGACATGGCCGATGCCAACGGCAAGGAATTCGTGAAGGAACGCATCGACCTGGCCAAGAGCAAAGGCAAGTTCTGGCAGGACTACGCCTTCTCCGATCCGATCTCGAAAAAAGTTCTTCCCAAGTCCACTTACTGCGAAAAAACCGGCAACGACATCGTTTGCGCCGGGGTTTACAAGCGCTGAGTCTGGCCGTTCGTTCTGGTTGAAAACTGGTCTCGAGAATCCATCGTGAACATCAAGAAGAAAATCCTGTTGTCTCCCCTGCTGAGCGTGGCCCTCATGCTGGTGCTGGGGCTTGTGAGTTTCATGGGGATGCGTTCACTGCAAAACGCCCTCGAGACCATCACTTCCAGAAGCATGCAGCACGTCCTTTTGCTTAACGAAAGCCGTGACGACCTTCTGGAAGCCAATATCGGCGTCTACCGCCTGTTTTCCACCATCGGCAATTTCGATGCCGCGCGCATCCAGGCGGAAACGGCAAAAATCGTCGGACATGCCGACGACGCCATCAAGATCCTGAAAAGTCTGGAGGCACGCAGCGACCTGGGTGAAGAGGAGCGCAAGTCGCTGACCGCCCTCGACCCCTTGCTGGCCAAGTACCGCAAAAGCGTGGCGCAATCCATCGACATGGCGCAATCTGACCTGGCCAGCGGCACCGGCATGATGCAGGCAGCCGACAAGCGCTTTCAGGAAGCGGCCGCCCAGATGGACACGCTGCTTGCCAGCCTGAGGCAGAAAGGCCAGGAAGCCGTTGAATCCGCCAGCAGCAGCGCGCGCCGTTCCCTGACCCTGTCCATGGTGATTTTCGTGGCGGCCGTGGTGGCCACGCTGGCCGTGGCGATGGTGCTGTCCAACCGCATCGTGGCGCCCCTGCTGGCCGCCATCCGCACCGCCACCTCCATTGCCTCGGGCAACCTCACCAACGCAGTGCCCAAGGGCGGCAAGGATGAAACCGGCGACCTGCTGCGCGCCCTGTCAGCCATGCAGGAAAACCTGCGCAACCTGATTGAGACCATTGCCGGCAACGCCCGGCACGCCCTCTCCACCAGCAAGTCCATGTCCCAGACCCTGGCGGACATCAACCGCGCGGTGGAAGGCCAGAACGACGCCACCAGCACGGTGGCTGCCGCCATCGAGCAGATGAGCGTGAGCATCGGCAACATCCACGACAACGCCACCCAGGCCCTGCACGCCAACCGCGACTCGTCGGGTGCCGCCAAGGAAGGCGGCGAAGTGATCCAGAGCGCCTTCGACGAAATGAACCGCATGTCCGGCACCATCCGCGAAGCCGCCACCGTGGTGGAACAGGTGGGCCAGCAGTCCAACGACATTTCCGCCATCGTGCAGGTGATCCGCGAAGTGGCAGACCAGACCAACCTGCTCGCGCTCAACGCCGCCATCGAGGCGGCCCGTGCCGGCGAACAGGGTCGCGGTTTTGCCGTGGTGGCGGACGAAGTGCGCAAGCTCGCGGAAAAAACCACCGCATCCGCCCAGGAAATCGCCGACATGATCGTGGCCATCCAGCAAAGCGCCAACCGCGCCGTGTCGGACATTCGCCACGTGGTGGAACAGGTGTCCACCACGGCCTCCTATGCCGACCAGGCGCGCCAGTCCATCGAACGGATTCGTACCAGTGCCGGCCAGAGCGAAGGGTTTGCCGGCGAAATCACCAGCGCCCTGGGTGAACAGAACAAGGCCAGCGAACTGATTGCCCAGAAAGTGGAAGGCATCACCCAGACCAGCGAAGCCAACGCCCAAGGCGTGGCCCAGGTGAACCAGTCCATGCGCGAGCTGGCGGAACGTTCCCGCCAGCTCGAAGAAGCGGTGACCCGCTTTACCGTTTAGTGATGGTGTCCATGGTCACCGTGCACGTGACCATGTTGCAGTTCGTCCGAAGTGGCCGGGCGCACGCCCAGCACCGTGCAGGCAAACACCAGGCGCTTGCCCACGAGCGGATGGTTGCCATCCACCACCACGTTCTCGTCCGTCACTTCCGTCACGGTGTAGAGCACGGTGTCATCCCGTGAAGCCCCTTCGGGCTGCCCTTCAAACTGCATGCCCACCTTGACCTGGGGCGGGAACAGATGGCGCGGCTCGACGCGCATCAGGCTCGCGTCGTATTCGCCGAACGCGTCTTCCGGCTCCATGGTGATGGTGCAGTTGTATCCTTCGTCCTGACCTTCCAGCGCCTCTTCCACCATCGGGAAAATCCCGTCATAGCCGCCATGCAGGTAGCTGATGGCCGGGTCGCTCTCTTCCAGAAGCTTGCCTTCGCCATCCGTGAGCCGGTAGCTCAGGGTGACCACTGAATTTTTTCCGATGACCATCGTTACATCTCCTTCACCAATTTCAACACTTCGACCACATGGTCACGGCTGTTTTGCACTGGCACGACATGCCGCACCACACCGTCGCGATCGATGACGTAGGTCACGCGATCCACACAGGTGCGCACATGCCCACCCATTTCTTTTTCGTGAAGCACGCCGTAACGGCGGCACACTTCACCTTCCACGTCGGAGAGCAGGCGCGAGTTGAGTCCGTGGGCTTCGCAAAAATCCGCGTGGCAAAGGATGTCGTCCTGCGACACCCCCAGCACCACAGCCCCGTGATGGAGGAAATCCTCTTCGCGGTCGCTGAAGTTGATGGCTTCTTCCCGGCATTGCGGCATGCTGTCTTTCTGATAGAAAAACAGCACCACCTTGTTCTTGCCCTTGAATCCCGACAGACTCACCATCTCCATGCCGGAATCCGGCAATTCAAAACCTGGCGCCCGTTGTCCCACTTTCAGCATGACTGATCTCCAACGCTCTGGCGCAGATTCTATCCCATCCCTGCGGAATGTGTTGTGAACGACAAGCTGCAAGGCATTGCACACCTGGATTACAATCTTCCTTTTTGCTGGTTCCGCCATGCATTCCACCCTGTTGGGCGGTCAGAGCCCCCGCTCCTTTCTTGAACGCCACTGGCACAAGAGTCCGCTCCTGATCCGCGGCGCCATTCCCGACTTTCTGGGATTCCTCACGCCGGGCGAAATCCAGCGTCTGGCCACCCATCCCGACGTGCAGGCGCGCCTGGTGGTGCGCGAAGGCCGGCGCTGGCATCTGCATCACGGCCCATTCCGCCCGGTGGACTTCAAGGGCCTGCCGGCGCGCAACTGGACCCTGCTGGTGCAGGAACTCAATCACTGGATTCCTGAAGCCGCCGATCTGCTCGACCGTTTCAATTTCATTCCGCACGCGCGCCTGGACGACCTCATGGTGAGTTATGCCGCGCCCGGCGGCGGCGTCGGACCGCATTTCGATTCCTACGACGTGTTCCTGTTGCAGGGCTTTGGCGTGCGCCGCTGGTCCATTGCCGAAACCGACGACCTGGAACTGCTGCCCGACAGCGACCTCAAGTTGCTGCGCCGTTTCAAGCCGCAGGCCCGGTGGGACCTGGACGCGGGCGACATGCTCTACCTGCCGCCGCAATGCGCCCACGACGGCGTGGCGGTCTCGGAATGCTTCACCTATTCCGTCGGCTTTCGCGCGCCCACTTACCAGGAGTGGGTGGATGCCTTCCTGGACCACCTGCGCGACCATCTCCAGGTGCCCGGCCGTTATGCCGACCCGGACCTGACCCTGCAGCGGCACCCCTCGGAACTGCCGGCAGCGCTGCTGGAACGCGTGGGCCAGGCACTGCAGGCCATCCGCTGGAACGAGGCGGACGTGCTGGCGTGCGCGGGACGCTACCTGAGCGAACCCAAGCCGCACCTGTTTTTTGAGCCGCCGGCAGCGCCGCTGACGCCGGCACGCTTCCTCAAACAGGTGGCGCGCCAGGGCCTGCGACTGGATCCCAAAAGCCGATTGCTGTACCGGGGACGCTGGGTGTTTTTCAATGGCGAAGCGCGCGCCTTCCCGGCCGCCACCGTGCGCCTGTTTGCCTTGCTGGGCGACCGCCGCCACCTGCCGCCCGAGTCGCTGCCACAGGCCGCCGCAGACTGGCTGTACGAAGCTTACCGGGCCGGCTGGGTGCACTGAAATCGCGGGCCTGCCGCAGATCAAGACCTCGTCCAAATACCCCTTGCTGCAACGCAAGAATGTGGTGTAACCTTTTGAAATCTGGTGCGCCCACCGGGGGCAATCCAGGTTTTGCCCATAAACTTTCTATCGATAGGAATTCAAATGAAACTGAATCTTTTGATCGCTGCCCTGTTCGCAGTTGCCGTGGCTGCCTGCAGCAAGCCGGAAGCGCCCAAGACCGAAGCGCCCAAGGCTGAAGCTCCCGCCGCCGCTCCCGCTGCTCCCGCCGCCGCTCCTGCCGCAGCGCCTGCTCCGGCTGCTCCTGCCGCCGACAAGAAATAAATCGGCGCAGCAAACGCTGCACATTAAAAAGCCGACCTTCGGGTCGGCTTTTTTCGTTCTGCACCCGAGGCTTCAGGCCTGCAGGACCTGCCAGTCCAGCCCTTCGTCCTGGTCCGCCACCGCCACCGCATCCGGCGCCCATCCCAGCACAGCCGATAGCGCGGCACGCGCCAGTTCCGGCGTGTTGTTCTTCTGGCTCACGTGGGCCGCCACCACGCGTTGCAGGCGCCCGTGTTCAAGGCGGGACAGCAGCTCGGCCGCTTCGCCGTTGCTCAGGTGCCCAAAACGCCCCCGCACCCGGGCCTTGAGCTGGGGCGGATACGGGCCTTGCGCCAGCATGCGCGGATCGTAGTTGGTTTCCAGGAACAGGGCGTCGCAGGTGCGCAGCATCTGCTCGATGTGCGGCGTGGCACAGCCGGTGTCGGTGAGCACGCCCAGCCTCAGGCGGCCGTTGCCCAGCACGAACTGCAGGGGTTCACGCGCGTCGTGCGGCACGGCGAACGGTTCGATGTCCAGCCCCCCCAGCGTGAATGGCCGCGCGTCGGCCACGGGGCGCAGCTGTGCGGCATCGAGCGCGTCGCGCAGCAGGCTCAGGGTGCCGAAGCTGCCGAACACGGGCAGCCCGTAACGTCGGGCCAGAGGCGCCACGCCGGAAAGATGGTCGGAATGTTCATGGGTGGCCAGGATGGCGCTCAGCGCTTGCGGAACCAACCCGAGCCGCGCCAGGCGCCGCTCGGTGTCGCTCAGGGAAAACCCGCAGTCCAGCAGGACCCGGGTCTCTCCCCACTCCACCAGCAATCCGTTGCCTTCGCTGCCGCTGCCCAGGGAGGCAAAGCGCATGGGCCGGCCCGCCGTCAGAGCTGCTCGTAAATCAGTTCGAGAATGCGCTGCGTGGTTTCGGGATTGACCCGGTTTTCAGCCTTGTCGCGCACGTCCACCGTCGTGCCCCGGCCACTGATGGTGGTGACCGTGACACGGTAGGTCTGGGTGTCCTTGGACTTGTCCTCGGACTTCCAGAACATCAGGTTCGACCAGAAGCTCTCCTTCTGACGGTATTTTTTGGACAGGTCCGAATCCGTGAAGCGCACGTAATACACCCCGGCCGCCCGGTCGCGGTCTTCCACCGTGAACCCGCTGCGGTCGAGCGCAAGTCCCACGCGCCGCCAGGCACGGTCAAAGGGTTCGTTGATGGAGATCAGCGTATCGTCCTTTTCGTGGACGATTTTCGCCACCTTGTTTTCCAGGATGGCAGCCGGCTTCTTGTCCCCGGCCACCAGCGCATTGGCTTGCTGCTCGGGGGTGCCCAGCTTGAGCGCGAGCTTCTTCAGGTATTCGTCTTCCAGTTCGATGTTGCGCGGCATCTGCTGCCAGGAGCTGCCGTTATACCCCTGGCCGGTGTCCATGACTTCTTCCATGCCCTTGTGGGTGATGTAGATTTCCGTGGTGCCGGGTTCGCTGCCCCGTTCCAGGCGCGTGCGGTACTTGTCGCGCAACGGGCTTGAAAAGACGTTGTTCACCACGCTGCTGATCATGCGCTTGAAAAAGTCCTGGGGCACGGCCGAGCGGTTTTCCGACCAGTCCGTTTCCATCACGCCGATCTTGGGATCTTCCATGGACAGGGTGAAGCCGTTGCCGGTCCAGAATTGCTTGAGCACGGGCCACAGCTGTTCGGGCGTGGCTTTCACCACCAGCCAGCGTTCGGCGCCGTCGCGCTGCAGGCTCACGCCGTTGGCGAGCTGCGGCAGCACGCCGGATGCGGTGGCGACAGCGGCTGCCGGCTGACTTTCGCGATTTTTGGCATATTGCGAATAGGTGGTGCCCTGACCCTTGTTGTCGCCGGGAATCGCATAGCGGTCGTCGGTCTGGATGGGCGTGAGATCGGGCGGCACGTCCAGGGGCTGCGAGGAATCGGCCTGTGTTTTATAGTCGACCCGTTTTGAATCGAAAATGTGGGTCGGCATCGTGCAGCCGGCCAGCAGGCCCAGCGTTACGGCTCCCAGACCAAGCCCAGCGGCCCAGCGTCGTTGAATGCTCATCCCGTTCCTCGTTTGCGTTAGATGAGGCCCGCGTCGCCCAGGGCGCGGCGGACCGTGTCGTGATGCTGGGGTGAAAGCGGCGTCAGGGGCAACCGCAGCCCCGGGCCGATGCGGCCCATTTCTGCCAGCGCCCATTTCACCGGAATGGGATTGGCCTCGATGAACAGGTCGCGGTGCAATCCCAGCAGCGGATCGTTGATGCGGCGCGCCGCGGCGGCATCTCCCGCCAGGGCTGCGCGGCACAGGGCCGCCATGGCGGCAGGCGCCACGTTGGCCGTCACCGACACCACGCCATGGCCACCCATCAGCATGAAGGCAGCGGCCGTGCCGTCATCGCCGGTGTAGCAGGCAAACCCTTCGGGAGCCCTGCGAAACAGGTCGGAGGCGCGGTAGAGATCGGCTGTGGCGTCCTTGATGCCCACGATGTTGGGAATCTGCGCCAGGCGCAGCGCCGTGTCGTTGGACAGGTCGGCCACCGTGCGTCCCGGAACATTGTAGAGAATCAGGGGCAGGTCCACGGCTTCGGCAATGGCCCTGAAATGCCGGTACAGGCCTTCCTGGGTGGGCTTGTTGTAGTAGGGCACCACCGACAGGCTGTAATCGGCACCCACCTGCCGGGCGAACTGCGCCAGGTCAATGGCCTCGCGGGTGGAATTGGCGCCGGTGCCGGCGATCACCGGCACGCGCCCGCCCGCGTATTCCACGGCCGCCTTGATGAGCGCCTGGTGCTCTTCCACGTCCACCGTGGGCGATTCGCCCGTGGTGCCGACAATGGCGATGGCCGCCGTGCCGGAAGCCACATGCCAGTCCACCAAAGCCTTGAGACGCGGAAAATCCAGGCTGCCGTCTTCCTGCATGGGGGTCACGATCGCAACCAGGCTGCCTTGCAACATGTCCGAATTCCTGCACATAAAGTGCCCAATTCTACTACAAATTTTTGCATTCTCCGCGCAACCGCCCGCGCCGATCGGGGATAATGGCGCCATGAAAATCCTGTTGACCGGCGCCCAGGGTCAGGTGGGTTCGGCCCTCCGGCCCCTGCTCGAGTCCCTGGGCCCCGTCACCGCCCTCGGGCGCGACGCCCTCGACCTGTCGGACAGCGAGGCCATTCGCGCCACTGTGCGTGCCCACCGCCCGCAGGTCATCATCAACGCCGCCGCCTACACGGCCGTGGACCGCGCGGAGACGGAACCCGACCTGGCGCGCGCCGTGAACGGCATCGCGCCCGGCGTGCTGGCGGAAGCGGCAGGCCACCTCGACGGCGCCCTCATCCACTACTCCACCGACTACGTGTTCGACGGCAGCGCACCGCGCCCCTACCGCGAGGACGACGCCCCCCACCCGCTGGGCGTTTACGGGCAGAGCAAATGGCTGGGGGAACAGGCCGTGCTGGCCAGCGGCACGCCCGCCCTGATTTTCCGCACGAGCTGGGTGTACGGCCTGCACGGCGCCAATTTCCTCAAGACCATGCTGCGCCTGGGGTGCGAGCGCGACCTCCTGCGCGTGGTGCATGACCAGTGGGGCGCGCCCACCTGGGCCGGCTCCATCGCCCAGGCCACGGTGGCCATCCTGCGCCAGGCCGAAGCTTCGGGCGACGTCACGGGATTCATCCGGCAGCACCGTGGCGTGTACCACATGACCAACGGCGGGGCCACCACCTGGTGCGATTTCGCGCGCGCCATCTTCGCCCACCGCCCCGAATGCACGGCCCGGGTGGAGCCCATACCCGCCAGCGAATACCCCAGCCCGGTGCGCCGCCCGGCCAACAGCCGTCTGGACAACCACAAGCTGGCCGAACAGTTCCAGTGCGCGCTGCCCTCCTGGCAGGAGGCGCTGGCCCAATGCCTGGCCGGACTTCCCCCCGCCGCCAAACCGTGAATCCGAAGCCATGAACGTCATCGCCACTGCCATTCCCGAAGTGCTCATTCTCGAACCCCGCGTGTTCGGGGATGCGCGCGGATTTTTCTTCGAAAGCTACAACGAGCGCGTGTTCCGCGAAGCCACCGGCCTTTCCCTGCCGTTCGTGCAGGACAACCATTCGCGCTCGGCGCGCGGCGTGCTGCGCGGACTGCACTATCAGATCGTCCAGCCGCAGGGCAAGCTGGTGCGCGTGGTGGCCGGCGAAGTGTTCGACGTGGCGGTGGACCTGCGCCGCGGCGCCCCCACGTTCGGGCACAAGGTGGAAGTGCGGCTGTCCGCGGAAAACAAGCGCATGCTGTGGATTCCGCCCGGCTTTGCGCACGGCTTCCTCACGCTCTCGGAACACGCCGAGTTTCTCTACAAGACCACCGACTACTGGGCGGCCGCGCACGAACGCAGCATCCTGTGGAACGACCCCACGCTCGCCATCGGCTGGCCCCTGGCGGAAGCCGGCCCGGGTGCGCCCACCCTGTCGCCCAAGGATGCCGCCGGTGCCGCCTTTGCCGATGCCGAGGTTTATTCCTGAACGCCGGCTGGATTGCGGGGCGCTATGCCCTGCTGGACAGCGCGCCTGACGGCGATTCGATCCGCTTTCTGCCCGACCATCCCGACGCGGTGACCGGCCGCTGGCCCGGCCTGCGCCGCCATCCCGACGGCGGCCTCACGGTGCGCCTGGACGGGGTGGATGCGCCCGAAACCCATTACCTTGCCGGCGGCGGCCTGGGCGTGCTGCGCCAGCCGCCACCCTGGCCCGACCGGGCCGCCACGGCCCTGCTGGAGTTCCTGGGCTTTCGCACGGTGGGCCGCCACAGCGACGAACGCGTGGTGGCGGCAGTGCCTGCCGCCGTGGCCGGCGCCATCGCCTTGCGGCGCGTGGACAAATACGGGCGTGCCGTGGCGTTTGCCTTCCGCGGACGCTTCCGCTCCGGCAGCAGTCACCGCTTCGCGCTCACGCCGGCAGTGGTGCGCAGCAGCGCCAACTGGCATCTGCTGGAGCGGGGACTGGCCTATCCCGTGTTCTACCAGGACATGCCCGAACCCCTGCTGCACCTGCTGGCGCAGACGGCGCACCAAGCCCGTGCCGCCGGCCTCGGATTGTGGCCGCACGATTGCAGCCATGACGGATTTGTCCTCGCCTCCCTGGATGCCCTGCAGCGCGAGGCGCTGCTCTGGCCCAAGCTGTTCCGGCGCCTGGTGGACCACGTCAGCGGCAACGGCGGCCAGCTTTCGCTCGCCGCTTTCAGCGCCTACCTGGAAGGAGAAGTGGGCCCCGTGCGGCTGTGGCAGGCCGGATGCGACGCCGCTTTCGCCGCGCTGGTGAGCGTGGAAGGAGCCTGCGTGCGCCTGCTGGTGCCGCCGGAAGCGCTGGCGTTTGCCGAAGACTGACGGGCGCTAGCGCAGGAACAGCCAGACCGTGAGCGCGGATCCCAGCACCACCACGTAGCCCTTGAGCCAGCGGTTGGGCACGCGCTGGATCAGCCAGGCTCCCAGGAACGACCCGCCCAGGGCGCCGATGGCGAGCGCGATGGCCACCGGCCACACCACGCGCGCGGCCACGGCAAAAATCGTGAAGGAGGCGGAAGTGATCACCACGATCAGGACGTTCTTGGTGGCGATGGCGGCCCGCGGCGGCTGCCCGCTCACGGTGAGCGTGGCCAGCATGAGAAAGCCGATGCCGGCGGCGAAATAGCCGCCGTAAATGGCGATCAGGAACTGCACCAGCAGCAGGCGGCGCCCGCCTGAACGGGAAAGCCCTGAATCCGCCGCTCCCGTGGGCAGCAGCGGCGAAGTCCGCGCCATGCTGCCCCAGGCGAACACGGCCGTGGCAAACAGCACGAGCCAGGGCACGAGGTGCGAGAAAAACGAGGAAGGCGTCACCACCAGCAGCAGGGCCCCCACGCATCCGCCCGCCAGGCTCACCACCGAAAGCGCCTTGAGCGACAGGTGGCCCAACCCCATGGCGAGCGGCCGGCTCACGTGCGCGGAACTGATCTGGTTGGGGAACAGGCCCATGGCGGCCGTCATGCTGGCCGTCACGGGATCAAGCCCCAGCAGCAGCAATACCGGAAAAATGATGAAGGTGCCGCCGCCCGCCATGAAATTCTGGGCACCGGTGTACACCCCCATCACCAGCACCCAGGCCAGCATGTCCCAGGTGATGGTCACGGCGCGCACCTTGCCAGCCATTCCGCCACCGCGGCAGGAGAACGGAAATCGTCCACCGCGCGCACCGGGCAGGGCCAGCCCCGCGCCAGCGCCATGCGTGCCAGCGCCGATCCCGGCCCCAGCTCCAGCACAGCATCCGGCTGGTATTCGGCCATGGCCTCCAGGCAGTCGTTCCAGGCGATGGGCGTGCACACCTGCTCCGCCAGCGCGGCGATGGCCCCTTCGCGATCACGCACGGGAGCCGCGCGCGTGCCGGACAACAGCGTCAGCGCCGGAGTACCCGTGGCCACGGCCACGGATTCCAGCAGGGCCTGCCAGGGCGCACGCACCGGCGCGAGCAGCGGCGTGTGGGCCGGCACCGTCACCGCCAGCCGGCTGACCTGAACGCCGCCGAGGCCGGCCAGGCGCGTAGCCAACTGCTTCAGATCGGACTCCAGTCCCGCCACCACCGTTTGCGCGGCCCCCAGGCGGATGGCCACGTGGGCCCTCAAGCCGGACAGGGCGGCAGCAAGCGGCGCCGCGTCGCAGCCGGACACGGCCCACATGCCGGCCGGCTCGCCCAGGGCTCCGGTCACTTCACTCATGAGGCGCGCCCGCTGCGCGGCCAGGCGCAGGCCTGCTTCGGCGGACCACCATCCGGCAGCCGTGAAGGCGGCCGTCTCCCCGGCCGAATAACCCGCCAGCAGCGTCGGACGCACGCCCAGCGCCTGCAAGGCCTGCCAGCGCACCCACTGGAGCGACCAGATCAGCACCTGGGCCGCGCGGTTGTCGTGCAGCTGATCGTCCTGCAACGCGGCCAGCGACGGCGCCCAGGGCGCCAGCGCCGCATCCGCGGCCGCACGCAGGGTGAAGCCGAGGCCTGCCGCCGCCTCGTCGCGATGGGCGGGCGTCTGGTGGCCCTGGCCGCTGAAAAGCACGATCAGGCGCATGGTGTTTGAGACGAGGGGGGTGGGTCCAGTGCGCGCAGCATCAGCAGCAGCGCCAGCAGGTCGGCGCTGCCGCCCGGACTCAGGTTGCGCGCCACGAAGTCGCGGTGCACCTGCCACGCGCGCGCTTCCCAGTCCGGCGCCTGCACGGCGGCCGGTGCCGCCAGGGCGGCTCCCTGCGTCCGGGCGAAACGCAGTCCGGGCAATCCTCCGCGCCAGGCCAGATTGGAGTCGTCGAGCACCGCCATCATGGCAAAAAAGGCGGCCAGTGCCGCGCGTCGCGCATCGCCCGTGGCCGCCAGCACCCGGTCGTAAGCCGGCAGCCCCTGCTCCCGCAACACCGGAAAGCCGCGGGCCGCCTGACCGCGCGCCCCTTCCAGCCCGTGCCGTGCCGCCACCTGCCGACCGTGGCTGTGTTCGCCCGCGCCGACTGCGCCGGCCAAAATGGCCTTGCCCCAGCGGTGTGCCACTTCCAGGCACAGGGCGTGCGCATCGGCCCCCGGGCAGGCACCGGCCGCAGCCGCCACCAGCCCCAGGTTGAAAATCGCGCCGCGGTGCGCGTTGACGCCGCCAGTGGCGGCGAGCATGCGCGCTTCGGCAGCACGCCCAAGCGCCTGCAGTTCGGCAAAGGAGGCTCCTGCGGCGCCGGCCTGCGCGATGCGGGCGAAATAATGGCGCAGGGTGAACAGGCTTTTGAGGAACGTGGCCGGCGTCATGTCGCGGTGCGCGCCGTTGTCCACGGGCGTAACCAGGCCCGGCTTGGGCGCCAGCACGAGCTCCCGGTACAGGG
>JAGWTQ010000049.1 GCA_028868905.1 Betaproteobacteria bacterium | reverse complement strand
GTTTCGATGCCGTCGTCCAAACTTAAAGTGGCGATTGCCCAGGTCCTGAAGGACGAAGGGTATATCGACGGTTTCCAGGTTCACCAGAACGATGGCAAGCCGCAGCTTGAAATGGCCCTGAAGTACTATGCCGGCCGTCCCGTGATCGAAATGATCGAGCGGGTGAGCCGTCCCGGCCTGCGCATTTACAAGAGCTGCCAGGACATCCCCAAGGTCATGAATGGCCTGGGCGTGGCCATCGTGTCCACACCCGCGGGTGTCATCACCGACCGTGCGGCGCGCAGCCGCAATGTCGGCGGTGAAGTCCTGTGCATCGTGGCATAAGGAGCACGAAACCATGTCACGCATTGCAAATTATCCGGTCGACATTCCGGAAAAAGTTGAAGTCAACATGGCCGGTGGCGCCATTGCCGTCAAGGGCCCCCTGGGTTCCCTGAGCCAGGCGATGGGCAACCTGGTGCTGGTGGAGCGGGTTGAAAACCAGTTGTGCTTCAAGCCCGCCAACGGCACCCAGCAGGCCAATGCCATGTCCGGCACCTTGCGCGCGCTCGTTTCCAACATGGTGAACGGCGTTACCAAGGGCTGGGAAAAGAAACTGACCCTGGTGGGCGTGGGCTACCGTGCCCAGGCCGCAGGCGACAAGCTCAATCTGACCCTGGGTTTCTCCCACCCTGTCGTGCACCAGATGCCGGCCGGGATCAAGGTGGAAACACCCAGCCAGACTGAAATCATCATCAAGGGTATCGATCGCCAGGTCGTCGGCCAGGTGGCCGCCGAAGTGCGCGCCTACCGCAAGCCCGAGCCTTACAAGGGCAAGGGTGTGCGTTACGCCGACGAAGTGATCGTGCTCAAGGAAACCAAGAAGAAATAAGGCGGACAGATCATGATGCATGCAAACGGAAGATTGCGTCGGGCCCGTCGGACCCGCGCCAAGATTGCAGAGTTGTGCGCCGTGCGCCTGACCGTGCACCGGACCAACCTGCACGTCTATGCGCAGATCATCGACGCGACCGGATCAAAAGTGCTGGCAAGCGCTTCGACCCTGGAACCCGAAGTGCGCAAGGAAGTGGCCAATGGCGGCAACGTCAATGCGGCAGCCCTGGTGGGCCGGCGCATTGCTGAAAAAGCCCGCAAGGCCGGAATTGAAAGCGTGGCTTTCGACCGCGCGGGCTTTCGTTACCACGGCCGCGTGAAGGCGCTGGCCGAGGCAGCCCGTGAAGGCGGCCTGAAGTTTTAACGGATAAGCGAGACCCACTGGGATAGCACATGGCAAAGAACGATAGCGAAGAGCGCGGCGACGGCCTGCGCGAAAAGATGGTCGCGGTGAACCGCGTCACCAAGGTGGTCAAGGGCGGCCGTATCCTCGGCTTTGCCGCGCTGACCGTGGTGGGCGACGGCGATGGCGGCATCGGCATGGGCAAGGGCAAGGCCCGCGAAGTGCCGGTAGCGGTGCAGAAGGCCATGGAACAGGCACGCCGCAAGATGGTCAAGGTCAACCTCAAGAACGGCACGCTGTTCCACGCCGTGGTCGGCGAACATGGCGCGGCCAAGGTGTTCATGCAGCCGGCTTCCGAAGGTACGGGAATTATTGCCGGTGGCCCCATGCGTGCCGTGTTCGAAGTGATGGGTGTGACCAACGTGCTGGCCAAGTGCATTGGCTCCACCAACCCGTACAACGTGATCCGTGCCACCCTCAACGGCCTTGAGGCCGTCCGCCGCCCTGCCGAAGTGGCAGCAAAGCGGGGCAAGACGATCGAAGAAATCACGGAGTGACGACATGAACGCCACCGCCCAGAAGACCATCCGGGTCACCTTGACCAAAAGCCCGATCGGGGCCCTCAAAGCCCACAAGGCCTGCGTGCGAGGCCTCGGCCTGCGCCGCATGCACCATACGGTGGAAGTCAAGGACACTCCGGAAAACCGCGGCATGATCAACAAGGTCAGCCATTTGGTTCGTTGCGAATAAAGGATTGCGGTCATGGAACTCAATACACTGAAACCAGCAGAGGGCGCCAAGCGGGCCCGCCGCCGCGTCGGTCGCGGCATCGGCAGCGGCCTGGGCAAGACGGCCGGCCGTGGACACAAGGGCCAGAAATCGCGTTCCGGCGGTTTCCACAAGGTGGGCTTCGAAGGCGGCCAGATGCCGCTGCAGCGCCGCCTGCCCAAGCGTGGTTTCGAGCCGTTTACCCGCCATGGCACCGAACAGGTTCGCCTGGCCGACCTCGCCCGTGTTGAAGGCGATGTCATCGATTTGCTGGCCCTCAAGCAGGCCGGTCTGGTGTCCGGAGCTGCAGGCGCTGCCAAAGTGTTCCTGAAGGGCGAGCTGTCGCGTGCGGTGAAGCTGCGCGGCATCGGGGTGACCAAGGGCGCGCGGGCGGCCATCGAAGCGGCCGGCGGCTCGGTTGAAGAACAGCAGCAGCAGGGTGCCTGAACTTGGCGACTGCGGGCAATGCCCTGACGGGCGGAAAACTGGACGACCTGAAGCGTCGTCTGTGGTTCGTCGTGGGTGCCCTGGTGGTGTACCGAGTCGGCGCCCACATTCCGGTCCCCGGCATCAATCCTGACGAGCTGGCCAAGCTGTTCAACAGCCAGCAAGGCGGGATTCTCGGCATGTTCAACATGTTTTCCGGGGGGGCGCTGTCGCGCTTTACGGTATTTGCGCTGGGGATCATGCCCTACATTTCGGCGTCGATCATCATGCAGTTGCTGGGCAGCGTGATACCCAGCCTGGAAGCGCTGAAGAAGGAAGGCGAAGCGGGCCGCAGGAAAATTACGCAGTACACGCGCTATGGCACGGTGGTGCTGGCCTTTTTCCAGGCGTCGGGCATTGCCATCGCGCTGGAAGCGCAGCCGGGCCTGGTGCTCGATCCCGGGTTTGCATTCCGCATCACCACGGCGGTCACCCTGGTGACGGGAACCATGTTTTTGATGTGGCTGGGTGAACAGATTACGGAACGCGGCATTGGCAACGGCATTTCGCTGATCATTTTCGCGGGTATCGTCGCCGGCCTGCCGCGCGCGGTAGGCAGCACGCTGGAGTTGGTCCGGACCGGCGCGTTCTCCTGGTTCATGGCGCTGTCGCTGTTTGCAGCGGTAGTCCTGGTGACAGCACTGGTGGTGTTCGTGGAGCGCGGCCAGCGCAAGATCACGGTGAACTACGCCAAACGCCAGGTCGGCAACAAGGTGTACGGAGGACAAAGCTCCCACTTGCCGCTCAAGTTGAATATGGCGGGCGTGATTCCGCCGATTTTTGCGAGCAGCATCATCCTGTTCCCGGCCACGCTGGCAGGATGGTTTGGCAGCCGCGAGAATTTTGGCTGGCTCAAGGACATCAGCTCGCTGCTGAGCCCGGGGCAACCGGTCTATGTGCTGCTGTACGCCGGGGCCATCCTGTTTTTCTGCTTTTTCTATACGGCCCTCGTGTTCAACAGCAAGGACACGGCGGACAACCTGAAGAAAAGCGGGGCCTTCGTGCCGGGAATCCGGCCCGGGGAACAGACGGCGCGGTACATCGACAAGATCATGACGCGCCTGACGCTGACGGGTGCCATTTACATCACGCTGGTGTGCTTGCTGCCCGAGTTTTTGATTGTGAAGTTCAACGTGCCCTTTTATTTTGGCGGAACTTCACTCCTGATCATCGTCGTGGTGACGATGGATTTTATGGCCCAGGTGCAGTCCTACGTCATGTCGCAACAGTACGAAAGCCTTTTGCGCAAGGCCAATTTTAAGGGGCTGTCGACAAGGTAATGGCCAAGGAAGATACGATCGAGATGCAGGGGGAAATCCTGGAAACCCTGCCTAACGCAACGTTCCGCGTCAAGCTCGAAAACGATCATGTGGTATTGGGACACATATCCGGGAAAATGCGCATGCATTACATCCGGATTTTGCCGGGTGACAAGGTGACCGTGGAGCTGACGCCCTACGATCTGACGCGTTGCCGAATTATTTTCCGCGCCAAGTAACGCGGACTGCAGGAGAAAAAAATGAAAGTACAGGCATCTGTGAAAAAAGTCTGCCGCAAGTGCAAGCTGGTGCGGCGCAAGGGTGTGCTGCGCGTGATCTGCGAAGATCCGCGCCACAAGCAGCGCCAGGGCTAAGCCTGGGCTTTCGCTAAACCGTTAACGCAACAGAATCCGAGGTCGTTTATGGCTCGTATCGCTGGGGTCAATATCCCGAATCATCAACACGCCGAGATCGCACTGACTGCGATCTATGGCATCGGTCGTTCGCGCGCACGCGACATTTGCGCAGCGGCGGGCGTTCCGGTCACTGTCAAGATCAAGGATCTCACGGACGCAGACATGGAAAAGCTCCGTGTCGAAGTGACCAAGTTCAGTGTCGAAGGCGATCTGCGTCGTGAAGTGTCGCTCAACATCAAGCGTCTGATGGACCTGGGCAGCTACCGTGGCAGCCGCCATCGTCGTGGCCTGCCCTGCCGCGGTCAGCGTACGCGCACCAATGCGCGCACCCGCAAGGGCCCGCGCAAGGCTGTTCGCACAACGAAGTAATTGAAGGAAGAATCCTGAATGGTTAAGCCCAACACAGCAACCCGCGCTCGCAAGAAGGTCAAGAAGAATGTGGCCGAAGGCATTGCGCACATTCACGCATCGTTCAACAACACCATCGTGACGATCACGGACCGCCAGGGCAACGCCTTGTCGTGGGCCACGTCGGGCAGCAACGGTTTCAAGGGCTCGCGCAAGAGCACGCCCTTCGCCGCCCAGATCGCGGCGGAAAATGCGGGCAAAGCCGCGCAGGAATGTGGCGTGAAAAACCTTGAAGTCCGCATCAAGGGACCGGGACCGGGACGCGAGTCCGCCGTCCGCGCCCTCAATGCGGTCGGATTCAAGATCACCAGCATCTCGGATGTGACGCCGGTGCCGCACAACGGCTGCCGTCCGCCCAAGAAACGTCGTATTTAACCAGGGATCGGGAGAAATAACGTGGCAAGAAACCTGGATGCAAAGTGTCGCCAGTGCCGTCGGGAAGGCGAAAAGCTTTTCCTCAAGGGCGAAAAGTGTTTCACGGACAAGTGCGCAGTGGAACGGCGCGCCTACGCTCCCGGCCAGCATGGCCAGAAGCAGGGCCGGCAGTCGGACTACGGCGGCCAGTTGCGTGCAAAACAGAAGGTGCGCCGCATTTACGGCGTTCTGGAGCGGCAGTTCCGCAGAACCTACTTTGCCGCTGAGCGTGCTCGCGGCATCACGGGTGAAACGCTCCTGCAGTCGCTGGAAAGCCGTCTCGACAACGTGGCCTACCGCATGGGCTTTGGCGCCTCGCGCGCGGAAGCGCGTCAGGTGGTGCGTCACAACGGCATTCTGGTCAATGGCCGGCGGGTGAACATCCCTTCCTTCCAGTTGCGTCCCGGTGATGCCGTGGAAGTGGCCGAAAAGTCCAAGGCCCAGTTGCGCATCAAGGGCTCCGTCGAAGCGGCGGAAAGCCGCGGATTCCCGGAATGGCTGGAAGTGGATGCCAAGGCCATGAAGGGGATTTTCAAGGCGCGTCCCCAGCGCAGCGAACTGCCCTCGACCATCAACGAATCCCTGGTGGTGGAACTGTACTCGAAGTAACAGAGTTCCTTCACCAGTCAGTTACAAGGACAGACGATGCAAAGCCAAACCAATGCTTTTCTGAAGCCGCGCAGTATCGAAGTGCAGAACGTTTCTCCCACCTATGCCAAGGTGGTGATGGAGCCTTTCGAGCGCGGTTATGGCCATACGCTGGGCAACGCCCTGCGCCGGATTTTGCTGTCTTCCATGCCGGGGTTTGCGCCGACGGAAGTCAAGATTGCCGGAGTGCTGCACGAGTACTCCACCGTGGAAGGCGTCCAGGAAGACGTGGTGGACCTGCTCCTCAACCTCAAGGGCGTGGTGCTCAAGCTGCACAACCACAATGAGACTGTGCTCAAGCTCATCAAGGTGGGCCCGGGCGTGGTCACGGCGGGCGACATTGAAGCCCAGCACGACGTGGAAATCATCAACCCCGACCACGTGATCGCTCACCTCACCGCCGGCGGCAAGCTCGACATGCAGATCAAGGTCGAACAGGGACGTGGCTACCAACCCGCCACCACCCGTGCGGTTGACCAGGAATCGCGCGCAGTGGGCGGCATCCAGTTGGACGCCTCCTTTAGCCCCGTGCGCCGCGTCAGCTACTCGGTGGAAAGTGCGCGCGTGGAACAGCGCACCGACCTCGACAAGCTGGTTATGGACATTGAAACCAACGGTGCCATCGAACCGGAAGAAGCCATCCGTTTCGCCGCGCGCGTGCTGATGGACCAGCTGCATATTTTTGCCGATCTGCAGGGCACACCCATGGCCCTGGAAGCGACCAAGGCACCGCAGGTGGACCCCATCCTGCTGCAACCCGTGGACGATCTCGAACTCACGGTCCGCTCCGCCAACTGCCTCAAGGCCGAAAACATTTACTACATCGGCGACTTGATTCAGCGTACCGAGACCGAACTGCTCAAGACCCCCAACCTGGGTCGCAAGTCGCTCAACGAAATCAAGGAAGTGCTGGCGTCCAAGAGCCTGACGCTTGGCATGAAGCTGGAAAACTGGCCGCCTGCCGGCCTGACCGACCGCCGCTAAGCGCGATCGACACGAAATCTATAGGAAAAATTCATCATGCGTCACCGCCAGAGCAATCGCAAGCTGAACCGCACCACCAGTCACCGGCTGGCCATGCTGCGCAACATGACCAACTCCCTGCTGCGGCATGAAGTGATTCGTACCACGCTGCCCAAGGCCAAGGAACTGCGCCGCGTGGCTGAACCGCTGATCACGCTGGGCAAGGCCCCTTCGCTCGCCAACCGGCGTCTGGCCTTCAGCCGCCTGCGCGACCGCGAAATGGTCACCAAGCTGTTCGACGAACTCGGTCCGCGCTACCAGACCCGCAACGGAGGGTACCTGCGTATCCTCAAGTTCGGTTTCCGTCAGGGTGACAACGCACCCATGGCGCTGGTCGAACTGCTGGACCGTCCCGAGCAGTCGGGTTCGGCCGAAACGGCGCCGGAAGCCTGAAGCAGGTTTTCCTGGTCCAAAAAAAACCGCCGGATGACCGGCGGTTTTTTTTTGGTGAAGCTTCCGGCTTGCGCCGGAAGCTCGCTCAGAACGGGATGTCGTCCGGGAAATCGTCGAACTTGCCGCCATTGCCGCCATTGCCGCCGGAAGAGCGGGAGGAACCACCGTTGCCGGAAGGCATGTCGGCGCTGGCGGAGCCGCCGCCTGCACGGCTGCCCAGCATTTGCATGCGGTCCGCCACGATTTCCGTGGTGTATTTGTCCTGACCGTCCTTGTCCTGCCACTTGCGGGTTTGCAGGCGGCCTTCGACGTACACCTGGCTGCCCTTCTTCAGGTATTCGCCGGCGATTTCGGCGAGCTTGCCGAAAAAAGCCACCCGGTGCCATTCGGTGCGCTCCTGCTTTTCGCCGCTCTTGTCCTTCCAGTTGTCGGTGGTGGCGACGCTGATGTTCGTGATGGCACCGCCATCGGGCATGTACCGGACTTCGGGGTCGCGCCCCAGGTTGCCCACCAGAATCACTTTGTTGACTGATGCCATGACTGTTTCTCCCTCGGTTAGCTGGCTTTTTTGACCTGCATGGGCCACGCCACCGCAAGCCAGATGGTGGTGAGCCCCGCGCAGAATACGGGTACGACGTCAGGCCCCCAATGCTTGGACAGGAGGCCCGCCAGGGCCCCGCCGCAGAAGGCGCCCAGGAACTGGATGCTGCTGTAGATGCCGGTGGCCGTGCCCTTGGTGCCCGGCGGGGTCACCACGGTGACCAGCGAGGGCAGGGAGGCTTCCAGCACGTTGAAGGCTACGAAAAAGACCGTCAGCCCGGTGGCGATGCCGCGCACGCTGCCCAGGCCCGTGAACAGGATGGCCTGCGCGGCGAGCAGGATGGCCACCGAAGCCAGGAAAACCGCCTTGCGCCATTTGCCATGGGACAGGGCGACGCCGGGAATCATGAGGATGAAGGAGCCCGCCATCACCGGCAGATACAGTTTCCAGTGATCGGACTGGGACAGTCCCGCCTGTACCAGGGACTGCGGCACCACCACGAAGGTGGCCATGAGGCTGGCATGCAGCACGAAAATGCCCCAGTTGAGGCGCAGCAGCTCCACATGGCGCAGCACCTGGGAAAATGGCGCGCGCGGCGCACGCTGCGGCGCGTGCGGGGGGCTGGGCACGACCCATTGCGAGACGCCGATGGCCAGCAGGGCCAGCACCCCGGTCATGGCGAAAATGCCGGGTACGCCAATGTGGGGATACAGGACCGGAGCAAGAATCATGGAGACGCTGAACGTGAGCCCGATGGTGACGCCGATGAGTGCCATCGCCTTGGTGCGGTGCTGTTCGCGCGTCAGGTCGGCTGTGAGGGCGATGATGGCGGCGGAAATGGCGCCGGCTCCCTGGATGACGCGGCCCAGAATGATGCCGCCGATGCTGCCGGCGGAAGCGGCCACGAAACTGCCCAAGGCAAAAATCACCAGTCCTCCTGCGATCACGGGTTTGCGTCCGATGCGGTCCGACAGCCAGCCCAGCGGAATCTGCAGCAGGGCCTGGGTCAATCCGTAGGCGCCGAGCGCGATGCCCACCAGCGCCTTGTCGTCTCCACCCGGCAAATGCCCGGCGTACAGGGCAAAAACCGGCAGAATGATGAACATGCCCAGCATGCGCAAGCCGAAGATGCTGGCCAGCCCCATGCTGGCGCGCCATTCCAGAGGATTCATTTTATCGGTGGTTTTCATGGGAGCGAGGCGGGATAAAGTAAGATTTTGGCGTATATTAACAGGTTAAAACTTATTCCAGCATTGAATGCGGCGCCTACATTTGTGACACAAGATTTCCTGCGCATCCGGGGCGCACGTACCCACAACCTGAAAAACATCGATCTGGACATTCCGCGTCACCGGCTGGCGGTGATCACCGGACTGTCGGGGTCGGGCAAATCATCGCTGGCGTTCGACACGCTGTACGCCGAAGGACAGCGCCGTTACGTGGAGTCCCTGTCGGCTTACGCGCGCCAGTTCCTGCAGCTGATGGAAAAGCCCGACGTGGACCTCATCGAAGGCCTGTCTCCCGCCATTTCCATCGAGCAGAAGGCCACCAGCCACAACCCCCGTTCCACGGTGGGCACGGTGACGGAAATCCACGACTACCTGCGCCTGCTGTTCGCACGCGTGGGCGATCCTTACTGTCCCGAGCACCAGATCCTGCTGGAGGCGCAGAGCGTGTCGCAGATGGTGGACCACGTGCTGGCATTGCCCGTGGACACCCGCCTCATGATCCTGGCGCCTCTGGTGATCGGGCGCAAGGGGCAGCAGCAGGAACTGTTCAACGAGCTGCGCGCCCAGGGTTTCGTGAGGCTGCGCATTGACGGCACGGTGGTGGACATCGACGCCATTCCGAAGCTCGACAAAAACCAGAAGCACACCATCGAAGTGGTGGTGGATCGCCTCAAGGTGCGTCCTGAAATGAAGCAGCGCCTGGCGGAGTCCTTCGAGACGGCTTTGCGCCACGCGGACGGACGGGCCCTGGCGGTGGAAATGGATGGCGGCCGGGAGCACCTGTTTTCCGCACGCTTTGCCTGCCCGGTGTGCAGCTATTCCCTGCCGGAGCTCGAGCCGCGCCTGTTCTCCTTCAACAATCCCATGGGGGCCTGCTCCCATTGCGACGGGCTGGGCGTGATCAGCTTTTTCGATCCACGGCGCGTGGTGGCCTTCCCGCACCTGAGCTTGGCGGGCGGCGCCATCAAGGGCTGGGACCGGCGCAACCAGTTTTATTTCCAGATGCTCACGGACCTTGCCGCGCACTATGATTTCGACCTCGAAACGCCCTTCGAGCGCCTGCCCCAGCGCGTGCAGGACATCGTGCTCATGGGCTCGGGCAAGGAAAAGATCGCGTTCCGCTATCCGGGCGAACGGGGCCGCTTCCGCATCAAGGATCACGCCTTCGACGGCGTGATTCCGAGCCTGGACCGGCGCTACGACGAAACGGATTCGGTCATGGTGCGCGAAGAGCTGTCCAAGCTGCTCAACCAGAAGCCCTGCCCCGAATGCGACGGCACGCGCCTGCGGCGCGAAGCGCGCAACGTGCGGGTGGGCCGCCACACCCTCTACGAGTTGAGCGCGCTGCCGCTCAAGGACGCGCTCTCCCTGTTCCAGCATCTCAAGCTCAAGGGCAAAAAGCTCGCCATCGCCGACAAGATCCTCAAAGAAATCGTGGCGCGCCTGCAGTTCCTCAACAACGTGGGACTCGACTACCTGCAGCTCGACCGTTCCGCCGACACCCTGTCGGGCGGCGAAGCGCAGCGCATCCGCCTGGCCTCGCAGATCGGCTCCGGCCTCACGGGGGTCATGTACGTGCTGGACGAACCTTCCATCGGCTTGCACCAGCGCGACAACCATCGCCTGCTGGAAACCCTGGTGCGCCTGCGCGACCTGGGCAACAGCGTGATCGTGGTGGAACACGATGAAGACGCCATCCGTGCCGCGGATTTCGTGGTGGACATGGGTCCGGGTGCGGGAGAACACGGTGGACAGGTGGTGGCCACGGGCACCCCGGCCGAAGTGGCGGCCAATCCCGCTTCGCTCACCGGGCAATATCTGACGGGCGTGCGCCGCATCGCCCTGCCCGAATCGCGCCGGGCGCCCGACGCGGAGCGCAGCCTGGTGATTCGCGGCGCCTCGGGCAACAACCTCAAGGGAGTCGACCTGTCCTTGCCCGTGGGGCTGTTCATCTGCATCACCGGGGTGTCGGGCTCAGGCAAATCCACGCTCATCAACGATACGCTGTATGCGGCGGTGGCGCGCCACCTCTACGACAGTTCGGCGGAACCGGCGCCCCATGGGCGCATTGAAGGCCTGGAACATTTCGACAAGGTGATCAACGTGGACCAAAGCCCGATCGGGCGCACGCCGCGTTCCAATCCGGCCACCTATACGGGCCTGTTCACGCCCATCCGGGAGCTTTTTGCCGGCATACCCCAGGCGCGCGAACGGGGCTACGGGCCCGGCCGCTTTTCCTTCAACGTGAAAGGCGGGCGCTGCGAAGCCTGCCAGGGCGATGGCGTGATCAAGGTGGAAATGCATTTTCTGCCGGACATCTATGTGCCCTGCGACGTGTGCCATGGCAAGCGCTACAACCGCGAAACGCTCGAGATCCAGTACAAGGGCAAGACCATCGACGAGGTGCTGCGAATGACGGTGGAAAACGCGCATGAATTCTTCAGCGCCATTCCGGCCGTGGCCCGCAAGCTGCAGACCCTGCTCGACGTGGGCCTGGGCTACATCACGCTCGGCCAGTCCGCCACCACGCTGTCCGGCGGTGAGGCGCAGCGGGTCAAGCTGTCGCTCGAGCTGTCCAAGCGCGACACCGGGCGCACCCTTTTCATTCTCGACGAACCTACCACCGGCCTGCACTTCCAGGACATCGACCTGCTGCTCCGGGTGCTGCACCGGTTGCGCGACCATGGCAACACCGTGGTGGTGATCGAACACAACCTCGATGTCATCAAGACTGCCGACTGGGTCGTGGACCTCGGACCGGAAGGCGGGGATGGCGGCGGGCGCATCATCGCCCAGGGCACACCGGAAGCAGTGGCCGCCCATGCGGACAGTTTCACCGGCGCCTTCCTCAAGCCGCACCTCAAGCGTCGTCGTTCGTCCTAGCCCGTTCGCACAGCATGGTGCGTGTCGCTTCGAGCGCCTGTTCCAGCGCCGGGCGCCGATAGTCCCACAGCGGATCGTCCGTGGGCGGCTGCAATACCATGGTGGCGTTGGCTTCGAACAGCAGCACCTGGCCCGACCCGTCCAGGCCAAAATCCATGCCGAAATAATCCAGTCCGATGGCTTCCTGCAGGCGTGCCAGTGTGTCCATGACGGCCGCGCCCAGAAAGCCGGCCGGGTCGTCCAGGAAAGCAGCTTCTTCGGCCCGGTAAGCCGTAGCCTGCGCCATGTCCGAGCTGAAATAATGGACTTTCCACTGGCGTGCCAGGGCCAGGTGGATGGGGTAGAGGCGGCCGTCGATGGACATCATGCGGAACTTGCGGAACAGGCCGTCCGCGCCCTGCGCATCCAGGAATTCCAGGGCCAGCAGTGCGTTGCCGGGTAGTGTGGCCAGGGCTTGCTCCACATCCTGGGGAGTCTCTGCGCGCACAAAAAACTGTCCACCGTGGTATCCCGGCGACCGCAGCAGCACGGGCAGGCCAAAGCCGGCTGCTTCCAGGGTCCGGGCAAAGGCTGCCGCTTCCGATTTTTCGAGCAGCGCCATGCGCGCCAGCTTCAGGCCGGCAAGCCGCTGCAGGCGTCCGGCATGGGCGGCACGTCCGGTGTGCAGAACGCGCAGCGGCGGGTTGATGCACGGCCTGCCGGAGCGGAGAACCAGGCGTCCGGCACGTTCCAGGGCCGGTGCACAGCGGTCGGCGTCGCCGATGGCATTGAAGATCAGGGCGTGGGGCGGCAGCGGGGCTTCCGGGTCAGTGTATTCCGTGGCCAGGATGGTGGTGTGGAAATGGCTGCGGTCGATCAGGAAGCGCCAGGGAATGTTGCCTTCTTCGGCGCTTGCCAGGATCAGCAGCGGTACGGCCTGCCCCGGGCCGCGATGGGGAATGGTGAGCAACGGCCGCGCGCCGTACCCCAGCGCGCGATGGACGGCGGCACCCTCCTCGTCCCCCAGGCGTGCGTGGCATGAAGCCAGGCCGCGATGGACCTCTGCGCCGTCGGCACCCAGGTCGAGGGCGTGCCGGAACCGTTCGCGCGCGGCTTCCAGTTCGTTTTTGTGCAGCAGGAGGTTGGCGAGATTGAGGTGGGCACCGGCTTCCTGCGGATGGTGCGTGATGGCAGCCGTGTAGGCTGTTTGGGCGGCGGAAAGGTAGCCGGTTTCAAACAGCAGGGTGCCCAGGTTGTTCCAGGCGCCGAAATGCTGGGGATGGCTGCCCAGGATGTCCAGGTAAATTCCCCGGGCCTCCTGCTGGTGCTCGGGTCGGGGCGATGCGGCCAGCCAGTTGGCCAGGTTGAAGCGGATCGGCAGCGAGTGCGGGTTGTGCTGCAGGGCTGCGCGATGGCTCGCTTCCGCGCCAACCGAATCGCCACGCTGTTCGTACAGCAGCGCCAGGTTGGCGTGGGCGGCCGCATTGCCGGGGTCAAGGGCGGCGGCGCGGGCGTAATGGTGGAACGCCTCGTCACTGCGTCCGCTCTGGCCCATCAGCACGCCCAGATTGAAGTGGGTGGCCGCCTGTTCCGGACCCAGGGCGAGGGCCTGGCGCCAGCACTGTTCGGCTTCGGCCCTGTCGCCGCGGGCGGCGGCGCGCAGGCCGGCTTCGTGCAGCAGCTGGGTGTCGGCAGCCACTGCGGTGCGCGCCTTCTCAGCGCAGCTTGATGTGCAGTTCCCGCAGCTGCGGTTCACCCACCGGGCTTGGGGCCTGGGTCAGCAGGCATTGGGCACGTTGGGTTTTGGGGAACGCGATGACGTCACGGATGTGATCGGCGCCGGTCATCATGGCCGTCAGGCGGTCGAAGCCGAAGGCGATGCCGCCGTGGGGCGGAGCGCCATACTGCAGGGCGCTCAGCAGGAAGCCGAACTTGGCCTGGGCTTCCTCGGGGCCGATGTTGAGGGCGCGGAACACTTTCGACTGCACCTCTTCGCGGTGGATACGCACGGATCCGCCGCCGATTTCCCAGCCGTTCAGGACCACGTCGTAGGCCTTGGCCAGCGCCCTGGATGGGTCGCTTTCCAGGAAGGCTTCGTGGCCGTCCTTGGGCGCCGTGAAGGGATGGTGCAGTGCCACCCAGCGCTTCGCTTCGTCGTCGTATTCGAACATGGGGAAATCCACCACCCACAGCGGCTTCCAGCCGCCGGTGGAAAATCCTTTTTCATGGCCCAGCTTGACCCGTAACGCGCCCAGGGCATCGTTCACCACCTTGGCCCGGTCCGCCCCGAAGAAAATCAGGTCGCCGTTTTCGGCTCCCGTGCGTTCCAGGATCTGGCGCAGGGTGGCTTCGTCCAGGAACTTCACGACGGGGGATTGCAGGCCCTGGTCGTTGGCCTGGCTCTTGTCGTTGACCTTGATGTAGGCCAGGCCGCGCGCGCCGTAAATGGCCACGAAAGCTGTGTAGTCGTCGATTTCCTTGCGCGTCAGGGTGCTGCCGCCGGGAATGCGCAGGGCCGCTACGCGCCCGTCCTTGAGGTCGGCCGCGCCGCGGAACACCTTGAATTCCACCTGGCGCATCAGGTCGGTCAGTTCCGTGAGTTCAAGGGGAATGCGCAGGTCCGGCTTGTCCGAACCGAAGCGCGCCATGGCCTCGCTCCAGGTCATGCGCGGAAACGGCTGGCCCAGGTCTGCCTGGATGGTTTTCTGGAACAGGTCGCGCACCAGCCCTTCCATCATGTCCATGATTTCCTGTTCGCCCAGGAACGACGTTTCGATATCGATCTGGGTGAACTCGGGCTGGCGGTCGGCGCGCAGGTCTTCGTCGCGGAAGCACTTGGTGATCTGGTAGTAGCGGTCGTAGCCGGCCACCATCAAGAGCTGCTTGAACAGC
>JAGWTQ010000048.1 GCA_028868905.1 Betaproteobacteria bacterium | reverse complement strand
GACCGGACGCGAGCAAATCCTCGGTTTGCTGGTTGCGGGCCAACTGGTCGGGTTTGAAACCTCTGACGCCACCTATCCCTACACGGCTACCGCGCTGACGCCGGTCGAAGCTTGTTGCATCACGCACAAGGAAATGCTGCGGGTGCTGGAAGAAAATCCTGCCGTGGCGCTCAGTGTGATCCAGCGCTTTCGTGACGAACTGGTGCAGGCCCAGATCATGATTCGCAATCTGGGCATAAAGCCTGCTCATGCACGCGTGGCCTCCTTCATCCTGTCGTTGGTTCCGAACGGTGCCGATCATCACGAAACGTTTCCGCTCGTGCTGTCCCGCCTTGAAATTGCCGAATTGCTGGGGTTGAGCGAAGAAACCGTGAGCCGTGTTTTTGCCGAAATGCGGCGCAACAGCCTGATCGATGCGCCGCACGGCGAAATCCGTCTGCTGGATATGCCCCGCATCCGCAGGATTGCAGGCATAGGGAACGGAGAGTCGTGGCACGGTGAGCTGCTTTAGCAAAAGCGAGGCAATTTCTTGCAGCAACCCATGGGTTAATAGTAGAATTCCAAATTCTGCAGGCGCGTAGCTCAGCTGGTTAGAGCACCACCTTGACATGGTGGGGGTCGTTGGTTCGAGTCCAATCGCGCCTACCATTACTTCCGTTTCCTTTTTTCTCCCGCACAAACATTCCTGCCTTTCCTGGTCAGGCCATTCAGGGTCGCTGTGTTAAAATCCCGCATCTTGTGTGTTGAGGATTGCCGTGATCACGATTCGATTGCCCGATGGCTCGGAGCGGAATTATCCCGCCCCGCTCACGGTGGCCGAGGTGGCCGCCAGCATTGGTGCCGGACTTGCCCGGGCTGCACTGGCAGGCAAAGTTAACGGCCGCCTGGTGGATACCTCCACCGTGCTTGAAGACAATGTGGAGTTGGCCATTGTCACGGACCGGGACCCTGAAGGGGTGGAGATTATTCGCCATTCCACGGCCCATCTGCTGGCTCACGCAGTGAAGGAACTCTACCCGGATGCGCAGGTCACGATCGGTCCCGTGATCGAGAACGGCTTTTACTACGATTTTGCCTACAAACGCGCCTTCACGCCCGAAGATCTGGCCGCCATCGAAAAGCGCATGAATGAAATCGCCAAGCGTGACATTCCGGTGCGGCGCGAACTCATGCCGCGCGACGATGCCGTGACATTTTTCAAGGGAATCGGCGAAGCCTACAAGGCAGAGATCATTGCCAGCATTCCGGCAAACGAACCCATTTCGCTCTACCGGCAGGACAATTTCATCGACCTGTGCCGTGGCCCCCATGTGCCTTCCACCGGAAAGCTCAAGGTATTCAAGCTGATGCGCGTCGCTGGCGCTTATTGGCGGGGTGATTCGCGCAATGAAATGCTGACCCGGGTATACGGTACCGCCTGGGGAAAGAAGGAAGAACAGGAAGCCTACCTGACTCGCCTGGAAGAAGCCGAAAAGCGGGATCACCGGCGGCTTGGCAAGCAGCTTGACCTGTTTCACCTGCAGGACGAGGCGCCGGGCATGGTGTTCTGGCACCCCAAAGGTTGGGCCCTGTGGCAGGAAGTCGAGCAGTACATGCGACGTGTCTATCGTGAAAACGGCTACCAGGAAGTGCGTTGTCCGCAGATTCTGGACAGGACCTTGTGGGAAAAGTCAGGCCATTGGGCCAACTTTCACAAGAACATGTTCACGACCGAGTCGGAATCGCGCGATTACGCCATCAAACCCATGAACTGCCCGGGACATGTGCAGATTTTCAACCAGGGCATCAAAAGCTACCGCGATTTGCCTGTACGTTTCGGGGAATTTGGCTCCTGCCATCGCAATGAACCTTCCGGAGCCTTGCATGGCGTCATGCGCGTGCGTGGCTTCACCCAGGATGACGGCCATATTTTTTGCACCGAAGCGCAAATCCAGGAAGAAGTGGCTGACTTCATCCGGCTATTGCGCAAGGTTTACCGGGATTTCGGCTTTACCGACGTCCAGTACAAGCTGGCTACCCGGCCCGAACAGCGGGTCGGTTCCGACGAAATCTGGGACAAGGCCGAAGCGGCCCTGAAGCTTGCGCTGGAAGCCACGGGGGTACAGTTTGAAGTGCTGCCGGGCGAAGGGGCCTTTTACGGGCCCAAAATTGAATTCCACCTGCGGGACAGCATCGGCCGCACCTGGCAATGCGGCACCATACAGGCCGACTTCTCGATGCCGGGCCGTCTTGAGGCCAGTTACGTGGCCGAAGACAACACCCGTCAGGTGCCCGTGATGCTGCACCGGGCCATTCTGGGTTCGCTGGAGCGTTTTATTGGCATCCTGATCGAACATTACGCCGGAGCGCTGCCATTCTGGCTGGCGCCCACCCAGGTGGTGGTCATGAACATTTCGGAAGGGCAGGCGGATTATGTGGCCTCTGTGGTAAAAACCTTGAAAGATCAAGGGTTCAGAGTGGAAGCCGACTTGCGGAATGAAAAAATAACCTATAAAATACGAGAGCATAGTCTTCAGAAACTTCCTTATCAGCTGATTATTGGTGACAAGGAAGCGCAATCGAAGCAGGTAGCGGTTAGAAGTCGTGGGGGCGAGGATCTGGGGCAAATGTCCCTGGAGGCCTTGATCGCGCGTTTCGAAGCAGAATTGGCGGCTCGTTCGGGAATTTCCGGTTAGCCGCAGGCAGACGCATCTGCCCTCCCTTTGGGAGCCAGATGCGTCTTCGATTTAATTGTCAGGGAGAGTGTTGCTATCGCTCAGTTGAAGGAAGTCCGGATCAACGGGGAAATCAATGTACCCGAGGTTCGTCTGGTGGGTGTGGAAGGTGAGCAGTTGGGTATCGTCAAACTGCCTGAAGCACTGCGTATGGCTGAAGAAGCTGAAGTGGATCTGGTGGAGATTGCGCCCATGGCGGCTCCGCCCGTTTGCCGGTTGATGGATTACGGCAAGTTCAAATACCGCGAAAGCAAGCGCCAGCACGAAGCCAAGATCAAGCAGAAGCAGATCCAGGTCAAGGAAATCAAGTTTCGGCCGGGAACCGATGAAGGGGATTATGCGATCAAGGTTCGCAACCTGATCCGGTTTCTCAACGAGGGTGACAAAACCAAAGTCACCTTGCGTTTCCGGGGTCGTGAAATGACCCACCAGGAGTTGGGATACAACTTGCTCAAGCGGGTGGAGGCCGACCTTCAACCGTACGGCGTGGTGGAGCAGTTTCCCAAGATGGAAGGGCGCCAGATGATCATGGTCCTGGCACCCAAAAAGAAAGTCGAACCCGGCAAGGAGGGTAAGCCCTCCAAGCCCAAAGCCGATTCTGCGCCGGCAGCAGCATAAGTCGCAGTACCACAAGGCGTGTTCGGGTCGTCAAGTGCTGAGGCATCCTCAGTCACCCGACGCGGTTTAAAAACAGTAGGAGCTCTCATGCCCAAAATGAAGACCAAGAGCGGCGCAGCCAAGCGCTTCCGCGTACGCGGCAGCGGCAGCGTCAAGCGTTCGCAGGCGTTCAAGCGCCACATCCTGACCAAGAAAACGACGAAGAACAAGCGTCAGCTTCGCGGTACCGCTGAAATCCATTCCACCAACATGGGCTCTGTGAAGGCCATGTTGCCCTACGCGTAAGGAGCCCGGACATGCCAAGAGTCAAACGCGGCGTTACGGCGCACGCACGCCACAAGAAAATTCTCGACCAGGCCAAGGGTTACCGCGGTCGTCGCAAAAACGTTTATCGCATCGCCAAAGAAGCGGTGATGAAAGCGGGGCAGTATGCCTACCGCGATCGGCGCCGTCGCAAGCGCGATTTTCGTGTGCTCTGGATTGCCCGTATCAATGCAGCAGCGCGCGAGTGCGGCATGACGTACAGCGCATTCATGAACGGCCTGAAGAAGGCCGACATCCAGGTGGACCGCAAGGTTCTGGCAGACATCGCCGTTTTTGACAAGCCTGCATTCGTCAAAATGGTCGATACGGCCCGAGCCACCCTGGCAGCCTGATAACCGCCGGCCCTTGCTGTTCTGCAGGGGCCGGCGCCTTTCCTGAATATTCCCATGCAAGACCTTCAATCCCTAATGGACGAGGCGCTGGCCTCGCTGGCCGCCGTTGAACAACCGGCGCTGCTGGAAGAAACCAAGGCGCGTTATCTGGGAAAGAGCGGCGTGCTGACCGAGCGTCTCAAGGCGCTGGGCAAATTGCCGCCCGCCGAACGGCCGGCCGCCGGCGCCGAAATCAACCGCGTCAAGGTGGTGCTGGAAGCCGCAGTACAGGCCCAGCGTGAACGGATCGCAGCGCGCCAGATGGAAAGCCAGCTGCAAGCGCAGGCGTTGGACGTCAGCTTGCCCGGACGCGGATCGGGGACGGGCGGTTTGCACCCGGTGACCCGGACCCTGCAGCGCATCCAGACCCTGTTTCATTCCCTTGGGTTTGATGTGGCGGACGGCCCTGAAATCGAGACGGACGCCTACAATTTCACGGCCCTCAACATTCCGGAAAACCACCCGGCGCGTGCCATGCACGACACGTTTTATCTGGACCCCACCCACGTCCTGCGAACACACACCTCACCCATGCAGGTGCGTTACCTGGAAGCCCATCCCCCTCCGGTCAAGGTGATCGTGCCGGGGCGGGTGTACCGCTGCGATTCGGACATGACCCATACCCCCATGTTTCACCAGGTCGAAGGGTTGTGGATCGATCCGGCGGCCACTTTCAGCAGCCTCAAAGGGGTCCTGATCGACTTCATGCGCCGCTTTTTTGAGCAGGATGAACTCAAGGCCCGCTTCCGGCCTTCCTTCTTCCCGTTCACGGAACCTTCGGCGGAAATGGACATCGGTTGCGTCATTTGCCACGGCGAAGGGTGTCGCGTCTGCAGTCACACCGGATGGCTGGAAGTTCTTGGGTGCGGCATGGTGCACCCCAACGTGCTGACCCCCTTGGGCATCGACAGTGAAGCCCACGTGGGGTTTGCTTTCGGCCTCGGGGTAGAACGGCTGGCGATGTTACGCTATGGTGTCAATGACTTACGGATGTTTTTTGAAAACGACATCAGATTTCTAAAGCAATTCCGCTAATTTAAATGAAATTCTCTGAATCCTGGTTGCGCAGTTTAGTCAATCCTTCCGGTCTTGACAGCGATGCGCTGGCGCATGCCCTGACCATGGCGGGCCTTGAAGTGGAAGCGCTGGAGTCCGTGGCCCCGCCTTTTGAGCGGGTCGTGGTCGGCCATGTCCTGACCGCGGAAAAACATCCCCAGGCCGACCGGCTCAAGCTCTTGACCGTGGATGCCGGGCAGGGGGCCCCGCTCCAGATTGTCTGTGGCGCACCCAACGTGACCGTGGGCATGAAAGCGCCCTGTGCGCTGGTGGGCGCCCGGCTTCCGGGAGGGCTGGAAATCAAGGCGGCAAAGGTTCGCGGCATCGAATCCAGCGGCATGATGTGCTCCGAGAAGGAACTGGGGCTTGCCGAGACGAGCGATGGCCTGCTGGTTCTTGCAGAGGATGCGCCGCCCGGGGCTGACCTGCGCGCCTGGCTTGACCTGGATGACCGCCTGTTTACCCTGAAACTCACTCCCAACCGCGCCGATTGCCTCAGTATCCAGGGTATTGCACGCGAAGTCTCAGCTATTACAGGAACTCCATCCGAGGGCATTGCTGTGCAGGCCGTCGCGGTGGCGCCGCTGCCGCAGCGTGAAGTGTGTGTCGATGAGCCGGGTGCCTGCCCGCGCTACCTGGGACGCTCCCTGCGCCTTCAAAACCCGGAGTGTGCCACCCCCGACTGGATGTTGCGGCGCCTGACCCGCTCCGGCCTGCGTTCGCGCGGGTTGGTGGTGGATGTCACCAATTACGTGTTGCTGGAACTGGGGCAGCCGTTGCATGCCTTCGACGAATCCCGTCTGCAGGGCGCCATCGCCGTGCGCTGGGCGAGCCCGGCTGAAACCATTACGCTCCTCAACGAGCAGCGTGTCGAACTCGAACCGGACATGCTGGTCATTGCGGACCAGAATGGCCCGGTTGCGCTGGCAGGCGTCATGGGCGGCCTGGAATCGGCAGTTACCCCACAAAGCCGCGACGTGTTTCTGGAAAGCGCTTTTTTTGCGCCGGACGCTATTGCCGGGCGAGCCCGCCGCCTGTCCCTCAGTTCCGATTCCTCCTACCGTTTCGAGCGGGGCGTGGATTTTGGGGCCACCCGCCAGGCGCTGGAACGGGCTTCGTTCCTGCTGCTGTCCTTGTGTGGCGGGGAAGCCGGCCCGGTTGTGGAGCGCACCGCTTCGTTGCCGGCGCGCAATCCGGTGCTGGTCCGGCCGGCCCGCGTGCGGCGCGTTCTGGGCATGGAACTGTCGGACGGGACGATTCGCGAGTTGCTCTCCCGCCTGGGGCTGGAACCTGAAACCGGCCCGCAAGGCTTTCAGGTGACCCCGCCGAGTTTTCGTTTCGATCTGGCCATTGAGCCTGACTTTGTTGAAGAAGTCGCGCGCCTGCATGGCTACGATGCCATTCCTGCCATCCCCCCCACGGGAGCGCTCGAGTTTCTGGCAGCGCCGGAAACCCGGCGCCACGAAGACGATCTGGCCCAGCTGCTGGTTGCGCGCGAATACCAGGAAGTGGTGACCTACAGCTTCGTCGATCGGGACGATGAAGCGGCATTGTCTCCCCAGCCTTCCCAGGCGGCCCTGATCAACCCCATCGCGACGCAATATTCGGTCATGCGTTCAACCCTGGCTGCAGGGCTCATCAATACCCTGCGCTTCAATGTCAGCCGGAAACAGGATCGCCTGAAGATTTTTGAAATCGGGCGTTGCTTTTCCAGGTCGGCCACCGGATATGAACAAAGCAAGCGGGTAGGGGGGTTGCTCTATGGATTGCGCCACCCTGAACAATGGGCAATTGGGGCAGAAGGGGTGGACTTTTACGACCTGAAAGGGGATGTGGAAGCGCTATTGCCGCAATCCGGAGCCCGTTTCACCGCATGGGCCGACCATCCCGCCTTGCATCCGGGGCGTGCGTCAGCTGTCTCCCTGAATGGAAAACAGATCGGCTGGATCGGGGAGCTGCATCCGAAGCTGGCGGCCCAATATGAGTTTCCCAAGGCCCCCCTGTTGTTCGAGCTGGACCTGGAACCCTTGCTGGCCAAGGACTTGCCGCACCATCGCGAAACCTCGCGCTTTCAGCCGATTCGCCGGGATCTGGCTGTTCTGGTGCCTGAAAGCGTGCTGGCGGGCGATGTGCTCGACGCGCTGCAAGCCGAAGCTCCTACCGCTGTCTCAGAACTTTCACTTTTTGACTTGTATCAAGGTTCTGGTGTACCGTCCGGTAAAAAAAGCCTTGCTTTTCGGATAGTTATGCAAGATACTGAAAGAACGTTGACCGAAGCAGACCTTGAGTCTTGCGTGGCTGTCCTGCTCAAGGTGTTGCAATCCCGGTTCAATGCGGAGCTGAGATAACGGAGTTTTCATGACACTCACCAAAGCTGAACTTTCTGATTTGCTGTTTGAAAAAGTGGGGCTGAACAAACGGGAAGCCAAAGACCTGGTGGACACTTTTTTTGAGGAAATCCGAACGGCGCTTGCGAACGGTGACAGCGTCAAGTTGTCCGGATTCGGAAATTTCCAGCTTCGCACAAAACCCCAGCGTCCTGGACGCAACCCCAAAACGGGCGAAGAAATTCCGATTTCCGCCCGTCGCGTGGTCACGTTCCACGCCAGCCAGAAGTTGAAGTCGATGGTGGAGAAACGCAGTGGCGGCGCAGAATCTGCCTGAGGACGGCCTTCCTCCCATTCCCTCCAAGCGCTACTTCACCATCGGTGAAGTAGGCGAGCTCTGTGCGGTAAAGCCCCACGTGCTGCGCTACTGGGAGCAGGAGTTTTCCCAGCTCAAGCCCGTCAAGCGGCGCGGCAATCGTCGCTACTACCAGCCGCACGAAGTCATGCTGATCCGCCACATCCGCAGTCTGCTCTACGATCGCGGCTTCACCATCAACGGTGCACGACACGTGCTGTCCTCTCCGGAAGAAAAGGCGGCCATTCGCCAGCTGACGGAACCCACCGTCAAACCGGTTCAGAAGATTCCCGATTCATTCAAGAAAGAGTTGCAATCAATCATCTCGTTGCTCTCAAACTGAGTCTTTTATGGCATAATTGAAAGTTCGGGGCGTAGCGCAGCCTGGTAGCGTACCTGCATGGGGTGCAGGTGGTCGGAGGTTCGAATCCTCTCGCCCCGACCAGAATTCCGCAGCAGCCTTTTGGGGTCTGCAGCGAGACAAATTGAGTTTTCTCCCGGAAAGATCCCCTTGATGCAGGAAGATAATGGACGCTTTGACGCGGATTATCTTTCCTGCCCATGAAGTCACCCCCGTCACTTCTCAGCAATCTGGAACTGCTTGGACTGGTGTTTGGCGTCAAAAGCGATTATTCCGCCTACCGCGTGTCCCTCAAGCCCCTTTTTGACGGTTCCCGGGGACGCCTGCAACTGAAATGCGCAGCGGCACGCGAGCTGGTGATACGCTGGATGCGCGAATCCCTTCAGGAAGGCAGTCTGCTGTCGGATCCCTCCGCGGTTCGGGATTACCTCAGCCTGCACTTTGCCGGACGGGAACACGAAGCGTTCATGGTGCTCTACCTCGATGCCCAAAACCGTTTGCTTGGCGCCGAGGAGCTGTTTCGGGGCACGCTCACGCAAACCGCGGTCTATCCGCGGGAAATCCTCAAATGTGCCATGAGGCACAACGCTGCCGGCGTGATTTTTGCCCACAACCATCCTTCCGGACTGGCCAAACCCAGCACGGCCGATCGTCAGTTGACCGAAACCTTGCAGAAAGCCTTGGCCCTGGTGGACATCAAAGTGCTGGACCACTTCATCGTGGCCGGCAGTACGCTGGTCAGCTTTGCCGAGCGTGGCTGGCTGTGACGATGGCGGCCTGAAGCTCGGTTTCGCTCACGCGTCCCAGCTTTTGCATGATGATTTCTCCAGCCGGGTCGAACACCAGGGTGAAGGGAATGCCGGACTGGGCATTGCCGTAAGGTGCCGTGAGGTCCAGGGTTTCCTGGGTTCCCAGCAGCATGGGGTAGTTCATGGGTTGATGATGCAGATAGGTGGCAATGGCTTCACGTTCATCGATGCCGATGCCGACGAATTGAACCCGATCTGACGTCCATGTGGCCTGAAGCCGCTTCAGCATGGGCATCTCATCCTTGCAGGGCTCGCACCAGGATGCCCAGAAGTTCACGACCAGCACCCGGCCTTGCCATTGCCGCATCGGCTGCATCCGCTGGGTCACGTCCGGCAGTGACAATTCAAGAATGGGGGAAAGTGCGGCATGCATCGGTGCCGTGGCTTGTCCTGACCCGTGATTCCAGTAATGGAGGCTGCGGTAAATGGAAATACCCTCCCAGATTGCAAAGATGAGGGCGATCAGCGCGACCAGCTTGAAAATGGGAAGTTTCATGGCAAGGCAACCTGCAAGGGGAGTACGTGAAAATGAACGGTCAACAGGCCGGGTGGGCATGATAAAATTTGCAGCCGGGCGCGCCTGAAACGGACAGATCCTGCTTCAGGCGCCACTCTATCAGAATAACAGCCGCTAAACGCTGCTCCTACAGGGGAAACCAGTATGGCCACAGAAGTAAAAGTCCCGGATATCGGGGATTTCAAGAACATTCCCGTCATCGAAATCATGGTCAAAGCCGGCGATCAGGTCAAGGCGGAAGATCCGCTGGTGACGCTGGAATCCGACAAGGCCACCATGGAAGTGCCGGCTCCGGCCGGTGGTGTGGTCAAGGAAGTGCTGGTGAAGCTGGGCGACCGTGTTTCCGAAGGCTCTCCCCTGATTTTGCTTGAAGGCGCCGCCGCCGATGCCCCGGCGCCAGCCCCGGTGATCGAGGCCGCGCCCGTGCCGGCGCCTGCACCCGCCAGTGCTCCCGCACCCGTTCCCGCTGCAGCGGCCGCCCCGGCTGCCGCTCCCGCAAGGACCGTTGCAGCCGAATCCGCTCCGGCGGCCACAAGCCCGGTCGATCAGGAACAATTTCTCAAGGCCCATGCCAGCCCGTCCGTGCGCCTTTTCGCCCGTGAACTGGGGGTCGACCTGTCCAAAGTGAAAGGCAGCGGACCCAAAGGCCGCGTGCTGCGGGAAGATGTCCAGGGCTATGTGAAAAACATGCTTCAGGCCGGCTCGCAAGGCGCGGGCGGCGCGATGGGAGCCGGGCTTGGCCTGTTGCCCTGGCCCCAGGTGGATTTTTCAAAATTCGGCCCGATCGAAGTCCAGCCTTTGAGCCGCATCAAGAAGCTTTCCGGCGCCAATTTGCATCGCAACTGGGTCATGATTCCTCATGTGACCAACAACGACGATGCCGACATCACCGAACTGGAAGCGTTTCGTGTGCAACTCAATCAGGAAAACGGCAAGTCGGGCACCAAAGTCACTTTGCTTGCATTCCTGATCAAAGCCGTGTGCAGCGCCTTGCGCAAATTCCCCGAATTCAATGCCTCGCTGGAAGGCGATTCCCTGGTCCTCAAACGCTACTACCACATCGGCTTTGCGGCCGATACGCCCAATGGCCTGATGGTGCCCGTGATTCGCGACGCGGACAAGAAAGGCGTGCTCCAGATTGCAGAAGAGGCCAGTGCGCTTGCCGCCAAGGCGCGCGACGGGAAGCTTTCCCCAGCCGAAATGCAGGGCGGGACTTTTTCCATTTCGAGCCTGGGTGGCATTGGCGGCACCTATTTCACGCCCATCATCAATGCCCCTGAAGTGGCGATTCTCGGGGTTTGCAGGGCCTCCCTGCAGCCTGTTTGGAAGGACGGCGCTTTCCAGCCCCGGCTGATTGCGCCGCTTTCCCTGTCCTACGATCACCGGGTGATCGACGGCGCGGCGGCAGCCCGTTTCAATGCCTATCTGGTCGGGTTGCTGGGCGACATGCGACGCGCCACATTGTAAGGAACATCAGCTCATGACTTCGCAACAGCACGTATCGGAATACGACATGCTCGTCCTGGGTGCCGGCCCGGGCGGCTATTCCGCCGCTTTCAGGGCTGCCGATCTCGGCATGAAAACCGTTCTGGTTGAACGTTACCCCACGCTTGGCGGCGTTTGTCTCAATGTGGGGTGCATCCCTTCCAAGGCCTTGCTGCACGTGGCTGCAGTCACGGAAGAGGCGCAGGCACTGGCCAAACACGGTGTCACGTTCGGTGCCCCCAGCATCGACCTGGACCAGCTGCGGCAGTGGAAGTCGAGCGTGGTGGGGAAACTGACCGGCGGCCTGGCCATGATGGCCAAAGCCCGCAAGGTGACGGTCGTCCAGGGTGTGGGGCGTTTTGTGGACCCGCATCACCTGGAGGTGCTGAATGGCGCGGACGAGCGCCAGCTGATCCGTTTTGGAAAAGCGGTCATTGCGGCCGGTTCGCAAGCCGTCAAACTGCCTTTCATTCCCGAAGACCCGCGCATCGTCGATTCAACCGGAGCGCTGGAATTGCGTCAGATCCCGAAGCGCATGCTGGTCATCGGCGGCGGCATCATCGGTCTTGAAATGGCGACCGTCTATGCCACCCTGGGCGCCCGCATCGACGTGGTGGAAATGATGGGCGGCCTGATGGCCGGCGCGGACCGCGATCTGGTCAAGATGTGGGAAAAACGCAATACCAAGCGTTTTGGAAAGTTCTACCTCAATACCCGGACCACGGCCGTGGAAGCGCGCCAGGATGCCGTTTACGTCACGTTCGAAGGCGCGCAGGCTCCGGCCGGGCCGCAGCCCTACGATTTGGTGCTGGTGGCCGTGGGGCGCAAACCCAACGGGCAGGCCATCGGCGCGGAGCAGGCCGGGGTGAGCGTGGATGAGCGGGGTTTCATTCCGGTGGACCGGCAGCAACGGACCAACGTTCCGCACATCTATGCCATCGGGGACATCGTGGGACAGCCCATGCTGGCGCACAAGGCCGTGCACGAAGGGCACGTGGCCGCGGAAGCGGCCGATGGCCGTCGCAGCTTTATGGATGCCCGCCAGATTCCCTCCGTGGCTTACACGGATCCTGAAGTGGCCTGGGCCGGTCTGACGGAAGAGCAGGCCAAAGCGCAGGGGCTGCGTTTTGGCAAAGCGGTGTTCCCCTGGGCTGCCTCCGGACGGGCCATCGCCAATGGGCGGGACGAAGGATTCACCAAGCTGCTGTTCGACGAGGAAACGCATCGCGTCATCGGCGGCGGCATCGTGGGCACGAATGCGGGTGACCTCATCAGCGAAATCTGCCTGGCGGTGGAAATGGGTTGCGACGCCACCGATATCGGCAAAACCATTCATCCTCACCCCACGCTGGGGGAATCCATCGGCATGGCAGCGGAACTGTACGAAGGAGTTTGTACAGATCTGCCACCCAAGCGATGACCAGGTAACCGACTGTGCATATCCTGTTGAGCAATGACGACGGCTATTTTTCCACCGGCTTGGCAGCCCTGGCCGAGGCCATGGCCCCGCTGGGAAAAGTCACGGTCGTGGCACCCGATGCCGAGAAAAGCGGTGCCAGCAATTCCCTGACGCTGGACCGGCCGTTGATGGTCCGGCGTGCGCCCAACGGTTTTTATCATGTCAACGGCACGCCGACCGACTGCGTGCATATGGCCGTGACCGGTTTGCTGGACATCACTCCCGGCGTGATCGTTTCCGGAATCAACCATGGTGCCAACATGGGAGACGACACGATCTATTCGGGCACCGTGGCGGCGGCCACGGAAGGCTACCTTTTGGGTATTCCTTCGATTGCGGTATCCCTCGTCAGCGACGGCCAGGGTCATTTCGAGACGGCGGCACGGGTGGCGGCGGATCTGGTCCGGCAGGTGCAACGCAAGCCGCTGCCGCAAGCGACCCTGCTCAACGTCAACGTGCCGGACATTCCCTTCGATCAGGTTCGCGGCCTGAAGATCACGCGCCTGGGTCGGCGCCACAAGGCCGAACCGGTCATCAAGTCCGTCAACCCGCGCGGCGACCCGGTGTATTGGGTGGGGGCGGCCGGCCCGGCTGCCGATGCCGGGGAGGGGACTGATTTTGACGCCGTGGCCAACGGGTGGGTATCGGTGACGCCGCTGCAAGTGGACCTGACCCATTTCCAGCAACTGGAACCGCTGCAACACTGGCTTGGGGCATGACGGGCGTGATTTCTTCCGGCATCGGCATGACTTCCGCGCGTACCCGCGCCCGCATGGTGGAGCGCCTGCGCTCAGCCGGCATTGCCGATGCAACGGTGTTGACGGCCATGGAAGCGGTTTCGCGCCACCTTTTTGTGGATGAAGCGATTGCAAGCCGGGCCTACGAAGATTCGGCGCTGCCCATCGGATGGGGGCAGACCATTTCTGCGCCCTATACGGTGGCCCGGATGGTGGAACTGCTGAAGAAAGGCAAGAAACTCGGAAAAGTGCTGGAAGTGGGAACCGGTTGCGGCTACCAGGCAGCCATCCTGGCCCGTGTCGCCAAGGAGGTCTATTCCGTGGAGCGCATCGGGCAATTGCTGGACCGTACCCGGGCGCGGTTATGGCCCCTCAAAATACGCAATCTTCGCCTCAAGCACACCGATGGAACGCTGGGGCTTCCCGAAGCGGCTCCTTACGATGGCATCATCGTGGCTGCTGCGGCCACGACGATTCCTGAAGCGCTCTTGCAGCAGCTTGCTCCCGGCGGGCGGCTGGTGATCCCCGTGGGCACCCATGAGCAGCAGCTGGTGGTGGTCGAACACGGTGAAACAGGTTTCGTGGAAACAACCATCGAGCCTGCCCGTTTTGTTCCCCTTCTGGAAGATACCGCATGAATGGCACACGCCTACGCTGCTTGATCGGAGCGCTCTTTGCACTCATTCTGGCCGGTTGCGCGGCAACCCGGCCGGCGCCTGTCCAAAACGAGCCGATTCCAGGCGAACCCGCGCAGGGGGCCGCGCGTCCGGGCAAGCCCGCGAAACCGGCGCAGAAGCCGGCAGAGACTGCACCAGGGGGCGCTGAAGCGCCCATTGTGTGGGCCTGGCCTTTGCCGGGGACGATTCCGGCCACTTATTCCCCCTTGTCCAAAGGGCTGGATTTCGAACCGCGCAGCGTGCTGCCTGTTCGGGCCGCGGCAGACGGCGTGGTGTCCTATGTGGGCAACAGCATCAAGAGCTACGGGGAAATGGTGGTGATCAAGCACGGCCCGAGTTACCTCAGCGTGTATGCCAACAACAGCAAGGTATTGGTCAAGGAAGGCGAAAACGTCAGGCGCGGTCAGAAAATTGCGGAAACCGGAGGGCGCGACAGCGCCCGCTGGCATTTCGAGATACGCCATCAGGGCAAGCCGGTGGATCCGGCCGCGCTGCTCCCCAGAAAAACCCGCTAAGCGGCAGCGGTTTCAAGCGTGCGGGAAACGATCCGGATGCCCGGGTCGTCAGGGGATGTGGCCGTCGCAAATCCCAAAGAGGACATCAGGTGCAGCATGGCCGTATTGCCAGCCAGCACTTCCCCTTCCATGCTTTTGAGTCCGTTTGTCGCAGCAATCTGAATCAGGTAGCGCATCAGGTCCCGACCCAGGCCATGCCCTTGCCAGGCATCTGAAATCACCAGGGCAAATTCGCAGGATTCTCCGTCCGGATTGGTGCTGTAGCGGGCGACACCGATCTGGATTTCCCTGCCGGCCTCCTCCACCACGGCGATGATGGCCATTTCCCGGGAATAATCCAGCTGGGTGAAGCGCACC
>JAGWTQ010000002.1 GCA_028868905.1 Betaproteobacteria bacterium | reverse complement strand
GCCTGGTGGTTCATGTTTTTTTATTCGGTCACGTTTGGCGGGTTCGTGGGCCTGGCCTCTTCCCTGGTGATTTATTTCAATACCCAGTACGGCCTGGACGCAAAAACAGCCGGCTTCTTTACCGCAGCCTGCGTATTTTCCGGTTCGATGGTTCGGCCGATCGGTGGGAATCTGGCTGACCGCATCGGCGGCGTGAAATCGCTGTCCGTGGTCTATGCCGTCGCTGCATCGGCCCTGTTGCTGGCCAGCTTCGGCCTGCCTCAGGCCTGGATGGCCCTTATCGCCTTCATGGTGGTGATGCTGGCGCTGGGCATGGGCAATGGCGCCGTGTTTCAGCTGGTGCCGCAACGCTTCCGGAAAGAGATTGGCGTCATGACCGGACTGGTGGGCATGGCTGGAGGGATGGGGGGATTCTACCTCGCGTCGTCGCTGGGACTGTCGCGCCAGTTGACGGGCAGCTACCAGACCGGACTGCTGATTTTTGCCGGATTGGCGCTGCTGGCCCTGGCCGGATTGACCGGGGTCAAGCTGCGCTGGCGCACCACTTGGGGCGCATCCCATCTGACCTCCGCACGCATCTGAGCCCGTCATGAACGCACCCCTCATGTCTTCACTGGATGCCTGTTCCGCTTTGCAGGTTGTCATGGGGTGTGCCAGCAGCACGGGTACCCGCCCCAGAAACGAGGACTTTATGGGTGCCACCTTGCCGGCTGGCAACATGCTCGCACACAAGGGAAATCTGTTTGCCGTAGCGGACGGGGTTGGGGGACATGCCAAAGGGCGCGAAGCAGCGGAATTTGCCGTGCGCAGCCTGCTGGCCGATTACTATTCCACTCCCGAAACCCTGGGTGTGGCCAAGTCACTGGAGAAGGTGCTCAACGCCACCAACCGCTGGCTGTTTTCCCAGGCTCGCAGAACGCCCGAGTATGCGGGCATGGCGACCACGCTGACCGCGCTGGTATTGCGCGACAACCTCTTCCATCTGGCCCATGTAGGAGATTCGAGAGCCTACCTGCTGCGCGACAACGATTTCACCCAGCTGACCGAGGACCACACCTGGCCCCACCCTGAGCTCAGCAATGTGCTCAGCCGGGCCATGGGGCTGGATGAACATGTCAAACTGGATTACCTGGAAGGCGAAATCAAGGCAGGGGACCGCTTTCTTCTGGCCACTGACGGTGTGTGGAACTCCGTACCGGACTCCCGCCTGAAACAGCTGCTGGCTGGCCATGACGACCCGCAGGAGCTGGCGCAGGCCTTGCTGGACGAAGCGGGAAACCTGAAATGTGCGGACAACTGCACGTGCACGGTGATTGTCGTGCGCGAGGTTCCCGCGCACAGGCGCCATCCCGTTCTTGATCCCTCCCTTCATTTGGGCATCCCTCCCCGGCTCAAGCCGGGGGATACCATCGACGGCCTGGTGGTGCAATCCGTGCTGCATGTCTCCCGGGTAACCGCGCTCTATCGCGTATTGCGAAATACCGCGGATGGCGGCGAACAGCTGGTTCTGAAAACCATCAAACCCGAAGCATCTGACGAGGAATCCGTTGCGGCACTGCTTCATGAGGAATGGCTGGCCAGACGGGTTGTGAAACGGGGCTTTCCGAAAGTCCATTCCCATCCCGAACGCAGCTTTCTCTATTACCTCATGTCGTGGCACGAAGGCGAAACCCTGAGTGCGCGCCTGCGCCGTGGCCACCAGTTCCACCCTGAAGAGGTGGCGCGAATCGGCATCAGCCTGCTCAAGTGCACGGGTTACCTTCATCGACTGGGAATTCTTCATCGCGATGTCAAGCCGGACAATCTGCTGCTGGATACGGAAGGGCAGCTGGTGGTGCTGGACCTGGGGGTGGCCGCATCGGAGAGGGACCACCTGGCCGAAATCAATAATCCGGGAACCCCCTCCTACATGGCACCGGAGCTTTTTTACGGAAGTCCATGCAACGAAGCCAGCGATCTCTACGCCTGCGGCGTGACCTTGTATGAACTGCTGACCCGCAAATTTCCCTATGGAGAAATCGAACCGTTCCAGCACCCCCGCTTCAAGGAGCCTGCGCCGCCTTCCCGCTACCGGCCGGACATTCCTTCCTGGCTGGACAATCTGCTGCTGAAAGCCTGTGCCGCCAATCCGGCAGACCGCTTTGAGACAGCCGATGAATTTCTCCTGGCCCTGGAACGTGGAGCCACCCGGCCGCTGGCCCGGCCCCGGCGCGTGCCCTTTGCTCACAAGCATCCGCTGCTCCTGCTGAAATGCCTGCTTGTGCTTTCCTTGCTGGGAAACCTGGCAGCCCTTTATTACCTGAACCGCCCTTAGGCCTGATCCATGACGACGACGACATCAACCGTGCGATCCACCTGCCCCTACTGCGGCGTGGGTTGCGGCCTTCTGATCCGAACTGAAAACAACCGGATTGTGGAAGTAACGGGCGATCCGGAGCACCCTGCAAACCAGGGCAAACTCTGCACCAAGGGCTCCACGTTGCTGCAATCCACGCGCGCCGAGGGCCGCCTGCTCAGTCCCGCACTGCGTCGGACGCGCTCCGCACTGCGCCAAAACGTTTCATGGTCCGAAGCCCTGCAGTTTGCAGCGACACGGTTTGCCGAAGCCATTCGGACGCATGGGCCGGATTCGGTGGGTTTTTACATTTCCGGCCAGCTCCTCACCGAGGACTATTACGCCTTCAACAAGCTGGCCAAAGGCCTCATCGGCACCAACAATGTGGATACCAATTCGCGTCTGTGCATGTCCAGCGCCGTCATGGCCTACAAGCAAACGCTGGGCGCTGATGCCCCGCCTTGCGCCTACGAGGATGTGGAGCTTTCAGATTGCGTGCTGATTGCCGGCAGCAACCCGGCTTACGCGCATCCCGTTCTGTATCGTCGCCTGGAAGCCGCCAAGCAGGCGTCGGACCGGATGAAGGTGATCGTCGTCGATCCACGCCGGACGCCCACCGCGGCCTCCGCCGACCTTCACCTGCCGATTCTTCCCGGAACCGACATCTGGCTGTTCAACGCCATGCTGCATGTCCTGATCTGGGAAGGCCATGTGGACCAGACCTTCATTGCGCGCCATACCACGGGATTCAAGGCATTGCAGGAGGCGGTGCGCGACGTCACGCCGGCTGTCGCCGCCGACCTGTGCGGCATTCCCGCCCCATCCATCATCACGGCCGCCCGCTGGTGGGGAGAGGCCAAAGCGCCCCTGAGCCTGTGGTGCCAGGGCCTGAACCAGTCGCATCACGGCACCCACAGCGGGGCTGCGCTGATTGCGCTGTCGCTTGCCACGGGAAAAATCGGTCAGCCGGGATGCGGGCCTTTTTCCCTGACGGGTCAGCCCAATGCCATGGGCGGACGCGAAGTGGGCGGAATGGCCACCCTGTTGTCAGCCCATCGCGATTTGTCCCGAGCGGAAGACCGCGCCGAAATGGCCGGTTTATGGGGAATCCCCGCCGTTCCCGGGCAGCCGGGACTGACTGCGGTGGAAATGTTCGAGGCCGCGCGCCTGGGAAAACTGAAAGCCCTCTGGATTGCCTGCACCAATCCGGCCCATTCCATGCCCCAGCAGTCCCTGATTCGCGCAGCGCTCGAGCGCTGCGATTTCGTGGTCGTGCAAGAGGCCTGTGCCAACACGGAAACAGCCGCCTTTGCCGACTTGCTGCTGCCCGCCAGCACCTGGGGCGAGAAAGAAGGCACCGTCACCAATTCCGAACGTCGCATCACGCGCGTGCATGCCGCCGTACCGCCTCCCGGTGAAGCCCGCGCCGACTGGACCATTGCCCGGGATTTCGCCCATGCCCTGGGCAGCAGCCTGGATTGCAGCGACGTCGCCAAGCGGCTTTTTCCTTACACCGCACCCGAGGCCATATTTCTGGAACATGCGGAAACCACGCGGGGGCGGGACCTCGACATCACCGGCCTGTCCTATGAACGGCTGGATCGTGAGGGGCCTCAGCAATGGCCTTTCCCTGCAGGTTCCACGGAAGGAAAGAAACGCCTGTATGCCGACGGCCTTTTTCCCACTGCAGACGGGCGAGCCCGCTTCGTGGTTCCGGCAACATCCATCACGAGTGAAAAGACCGACGCACGTTTCCCCTTGAGGCTCACCACCGGGCGACTGCGCGACCAATGGCACACGATGGGCCGCACCGGAAAGGTTCCGATGCTGTGGAATCATGCCAGCGAACCCTGCATCGAACTCCATCCCAACGACCTGGAACGCAGGGGAATTGCGCCCGGGTCTCTGGTCAGGGTCTCCAGCCGGCGAGGGTCCGTGGTCCTGAAGGCATTGCCTTCGCATGAAGTTTCTTCCGGCCAGGGTTTCGTGGCCATGCACTGGGGGCGGAATTGGCTCAACAGCAGCGGTGTCAATGAACTGACATTGAACGACACCGATCCGTTTTCCAGGCAGCCGGAACTCAAGCAGGCCGCGGTCCGGGTGGAGGCGGTCTCCCTGCCCCACCAGACCGTGCTCATTCGCACGGCTCTTGAAGACGAGAACGCCGTTTCGCTGGTCCTTGAAATCGCCGAACGGCTGCGCCCGATGCTGTCGCGTTTCGATTACGCGTCGCTGCGCTTGGCCGGACGCAACCATCCGATTCTGGTGCTGCAACTGAATCATGAAACTCCTGTTCCAGCGGAATGGCTGGAACAGCTGGATCGGTGCTTTGAGCTGTCGGACGAATCCTGCATGTGTTACCAGGATTCATTGAATCACGTCACCAAGAAGGCTCTGGTGGAACAAGAGCGGCTGGTCGGCATTCGGCTTTCGGGGGAAACTGCGGCGGCGGCCTGGCTTGAAAAGATCATGGTGGAGAACATGAAAATCTCCGGTCTCCGTCGATGGCTGCTGGCCCCTGTGACCGCTTCCCCCAGCCCGTTGCCGGAAACAAGCCGCGTCATCTGCAATTGTCATCACGTCACGGAATCGCAAATCCTGCACGAAATTCGCAACGGGGCCGGTCTGCCGGAGCTCAAGGAGGGGCTGCGCTGCGGAACCCAGTGCGGATCCTGCTTGCCTGAAATTGGCCAGATGATCCGTCAGGCCGGACATGAGATCCGTCCCCCGGGAAGGGGGATGGATCGGGGAAAGCTGCTGGTTTGATTTGGTGGGTCGTGCTGGACTCGAACCAGCGACCAAGGGATTATGAGTCCCCTGCTCTAACCGACTGAGCTAACGACCCTGTGTGATCAGGTTTCGTTATTGTCGATGAAGCTGCGCAGCCGCTCGGAACGCGACGGGTGGCGCAGCTTGCGCAGGGCCTTGGCTTCGATCTGGCGAATGCGTTCGCGGGTCACGTCAAATTGCTTGCCCACTTCTTCCAGGGTGTGGTCGGTGTTCATTTCGATTCCGAACCGCATGCGCAGCACCTTGGCTTCACGCTGTGTCAGCGAATCCAGCACGTCCTTGGTGGCGTCGCGCAGGCTCGCATACATGGCCGAGTCTGCGGGCGCAACGGTGGCCGTGTCTTCGATGAAGTCCCCGAGGTGGGAATCGTCGTCGTCCCCAATCGGCGTTTCCATGGAAATGGGTTCCTTGGAAATCTTGAGGATCTTGCGGATTTTTTCCTCGGGCATTTCCATGCGCTTGGCAAGCTCCGCGGGATCGGGTTCCTGGCCGGTTTCCTGCAGGATCTGGCGGGAAATGCGGTTCATCTTGTTGATCGTTTCGATCATGTGCACCGGAATGCGGATGGTGCGAGCCTGGTCTGCGATGGAACGGGTGATGGCCTGCCGGATCCACCAGGTGGCGTACGTGGAAAACTTGTAGCCGCGGCGGTATTCGAACTTGTCCACCGCCTTCATCAGGCCGATGTTGCCTTCCTGGATCAGGTCGAGGAACTGCAGCCCGCGGTTGGTGTACTTTTTCGCAATGGAAATCACCAGTCGCAGGTTGGCTTCGATCATTTCGCGCTTCGCGCGTCGCGCACGGGCTTCGCCGGTGGACATCTGGCGCGCGATTTCCTTGAGATCCTTGATGGGAATGCCCACTTCCTTCTGCAGGGTGATCAGGTTCTCCTGCTGCTCGACGACGGCATGCTTGAAGCGCGCCAACGTGTTGCTGTAGGCCTTGCGCGAGGCCATCTCTTCGGAAACCCACTTGAGGTTGATTTCGTTGCCGGGAAAGGCCTTGATGAAATGGGCGCGCGGCATGCCGGCCGAAGTCACGCACAGGTTCATGATGCCCCGTTCATAGCTGCGCACGCGATCCACCAGGCGGCGCAGGCCGTTGCACAGCGCTTCCACCTGCTTGGCCGTAAAGCGGATGCTCATGAGTTCGGCCGAAATGCTTTCCTGCAGGTCCTTGTAGGCGCGGCTGCGGGAGCCCTTCTCGGCCAGAGCCTTGCGCATGCGCTTGTTGAGGCGGCGGATGGCGTTGAAGCGCACCATGGCGTCCTGCTTGAGCTGCTCCAGGTTGGCGCTGGCAATGGCGCCGTCCTCGTCCTCTTCGCTTTCCTCTTCCAGCTCGACTTCTTCTTCCTCGGCGGCCATTTCGGCTTCGACCGCTTCTTCTTCCTCGCCGTCGATCAGGCCGTCGATGACTTCATCGATGCGCATTTCCTCGCGCTCCACCTTGTCGGCCAGGGCGAGAATTTCATCAATGGTGGTCGGGCAGGACGAAATGGCCTGGATCATGTGCTTCAGGCCATCTTCAATGCGCTTGGCAATTTCGATTTCGCCTTCGCGGGTCAGCAGTTCCACCGTCCCCATTTCGCGCATGTACATGCGCACGGGGTCCGTGGTGCGGCCGAAATCGGAATCCACCGTGGAGAGGGCGGCTTCGGCCTCTTCCACCACGTCTTCGTCCGCCACCGGAGGCGGGGCTTCCGACATCAGCAGCTGTTCGCTGTCCGGTGCCTCGTCATAAACCGCGATCCCCATGTCGTTGATCATGCCGATGACCGATTCGATCTGTTCGGCATCCAGCATGTCTTCCGGAATGTGGTCGTTGATTTCCGCGTAAGTCAGGAATCCCCGTTCCTTCCCCAGCACGATCAGGTTTTTGAGGCGTGTGCGTTGCGCTTCGGCGTCCGATTGCCGCGCGTCGGATCTGGAGTTTTCTGCAGCCATATTCAGTCGCACCCCTTAAAGGATAAGGAATTCCGTTGAAAAACCTGTAATTCTACCATAAAGATACCTGTATTGCCCGCAAACTTCACGGGGCCTTGCCTGTCGCCGCGCCTCTGCCAACCCGTTGAATTTTCTGGTTGGTTTCCTGCAGCAATTGCATTTCTTCCGGAGTCAGGGGACGTTCATGTGCCAGATCCAGCAGCTTTTTGCTGGTCCGGCGCAGGCCCCCTTCGCTCAGACGCCCCAGCCCTTCCCGGTAAAGCACGGCCAACTGATCCATTGGACTGGATTCCACCGCCGAAAATTCCCGCCGCAGTGCTTCCTGGATGAACGTTCCTTCCGGCAGTCCGCGGAAATGTTCCACGATGCCCGCCAGGGTGACCGCGTGTTCCTGGTCCCTGATGAATTCAGCCACCGAACGCAGGGCCAGCTCGTCAGACTGGACAGCCTCGTCTCCCGGAATGCCTTCGGCCTTTGCCAGTTCCGGATGATGCAGCAGGCAGGCCAGCAGCCGTTCCGCCAGCGAGCTGGGAGCTGCGCGCGCCGGAGCCCGGCTCGTGCGCTGCAAGGTTGCGGGAGCCGGGGCCTTGCCCATCAGCAGTTCGAGATCCCGGGATTCGACCTGGGCCAAGGCCGCCACCCGCTTGCGCAACAACAAGGCCAGGGCCGGGGCCGTAATCTGCCCCAGGCGCTGTTTGGCTGCCTGCAGAAACTGGGCTCGGCCTTCGGCCCGGGTCATGTCCACCCCGCGCGTCAGCGTCTCGAGCAGGAATTCCGAGGCGGGAGTGGCACGGCCCAGCAACGCCTCGAAGGCGTCGGCCCCCTGGCTTCTCACAAAACTGTCGGGATCCTCGTCTTCGGGCAGGAACAGGAACGACACCTGCTTGCCGTCCACCAGGTGCGGCAACGCCACTTCCAAAGCCCGCTGTGCGGCATTGCGGCCCGCCTGGTCACCATCAAAGGCAAAGACCACCTGATCGGCCATGCGCAGCAGCTTCTGCACGTGAACGGCAGACGTGGCAGTTCCCAGTGTCGCCACGGCATATTCCACACCCGCCTGCGCCAGGGCCACCACGTCCATGTAACCTTCCACCACGACCACCCGGTGCGAATCGCGTATGGCACGTCTCGCCTGCGACAAGCCATAGAGTTCACGCCCTTTCTCAAAGAGAGGCGTCTCCGGCGAGTTGAGGTATTTGGGTTCGCCCGGCCCGATGACCCGTCCGCCAAACCCAATCACTTCCCCGCGGCCATCCAGAATGGGGAACATCACGCGTCCGCGAAACCGGTCATAGCGCTTGCCTTCGCCGTTGTCGATAACCAGGCCCGACTCCACCAGCACGGGCGAGTCGTAGTCAGGAAATACGTGCGACAGGCTGCGCCAGCCTTCAGGGGCATAGCCCAGACCAAAACGCGCGGCTATTGTTCCCGTCAGGCCGCGCTGCTTGAGGTACTGGATGGCGGCAGGCGAAGCCTTGAGCTCGGCACGGAAGTAGTCGGCCGCGCGCCGCAGCGCTTCGCTCAGGTCAAGGTGGGTTTCGGTTCGCCGCCCCGTGGGAGCGGCTTCTGCGGGGACATCAAGTCCGGCCTGCTGGGCCAGTTCATGGACGGCCTCCACAAACCCGGCCCCGGTGTACTCCATGACAAAGCCCAGGGCTGTGCCGCTCGCACCGCATCCGAAGCAGTAGTAGAACTGCTTGGACGGACTCACGGAAAAGGAAGGGCTCTTTTCGGAATGGAAAGGGCAGCGTGCCACGTAGTTGGCACCGGCCTTCTTGAGGGGGACGTAGCGTTCGATCGTGTCGACGATGTCGACACGGCCCAGTAACGTCTGAATGAAATCCCTGGGAATCATTCACCGGTGTCCCACGCAAAACGGCGCCCGATCGGGGCGCAAACTGTCAGCCGCCTAGCGGGCGGTCAGACGGGCCTTGACGAGACTTGAGACTTTTCCCATGTCAGCACGCCCGGCCACCTGGGGTCTGACCAGAGCCATGACGCGCGCCATGTCCTGCATGCCGGCAGCACCGCTTTCGCGCACCGCCTGGTCCACGAGGGCAACCACGGCTTCATCGGACAAGGGCTGCGGCATGTAGTCCTGCAACACCGATATTTCCAGCTGTTCCTGCTGGGCCAGGTCATGCCGGCCCGCTGCTTCGAACTGGGCAATGGAGTCCTTGCGCTGCTTGAGCATCTTGTCCAGCACGCCCAGAACGGCGGCGTCATCGAGTTCGATGCGCTCGTCCACTTCCTTTTGCTTGAGTGCTGCCAGGATCAGCCGGATGGCGTTGAGGCGCCCGGAATCCCGGGCGCGCATGGCCGACTTCATGTCTTCCGTGATGCGCGCTTTGAGTGTCATGGCATTGGAGGCTCAAGGCCTCCCGTCACGCGGGAATCAATAAAGCTTGGGGGGAAGCATCTGGCTGCGCAGGCGCTTGTAACGGCGCTTGATGGCGGCAGCCAGCTTGCGTTTGCGTTCCGCGGTGGGTTTTTCGTAAAACTCGCGCGCCCGCAGTTCGGTCAGCAGGCCGGTTTTTTCCACTGCACGCTTGAAACGGCGCAGGGCCACGTCAAACGGTTCGTTTTCTTTTACGCGGATATTTGGCATTCAATCCTCTGGTTTCACAGCGGGGCAAGCCCGGAAAAACGCCAATTATACCAACAGGTTTTGCCGTTTGTCATCCGGCAGACCGGAGAAGAAATACCGCCGTGGTCCCTGGCCCGAAAAAATAATGGGATTTTTTCCCACATTTTTAAAAAATTCGGTACAATCGCCCTACTGAACACGCGCCAGGAGGACACCATGAAACCCCATCAACCCCCCAAAACCAAGTCTCAACTCGCTGTTTTATCAGCACTTTCTCTGTCGTTGGTCGTTGCGGCCTGCGGCGGCGGAGGCGGCTCTGCGGGATCAGCCGCAGGCGCCACCCAGCTCAAGGCCACCACCCTGACGGGCGCAGCCAAGGACAACCCCATCGCCGGTGCCGTCATCACTATCACCACCGGAGCACCGCTCAATGATGCCGGCGCAAGCACGGCGGGCACCATCACGGCCGACTCTTCCGGCGCCTTCACGGTCAACGTGCCGCTGCCGACGACAAGCGTGCCCGTGTTTGCCAATGCCACCGACCCCAGCAACAGCTTCGTCATCCTGAGCAGCTATCTGGGGCAATCGGACAAGCTGGGCACCGCAGGGACCCTGACCACCGCCAACCTGCCCGACCTCGAGATCAGCCCCGTCACCACGGCTGCCCTGGCGGTCTATGCCCAGCTCAACGGCAACAGCTATGCAACGCTGACGCCCACCACGTACGCCAGCACGCTGCAAACTTACTGGAACGACATCCTGGCCATTTCGGCCGCCATCAAGGCCGTGGGTGACAATCTGTGCACACCGGGCACCACGCTCACCACGTCGACCAACCTCGCCGCCAATATTGCCGCCGGCTCCAACCTGTCTTCAGGCAGTTCCACCACGCTGCAAACGGCAGCCACTGCGCTGGGCGGCAACTGTCCCACGGTGCTTGCCACCCTGCCCATGCAGATTGCCGCGGATCCCGATTTCGGACCTGAATTGCACGTGGGCGACGTGATCGATGCCAACCTGGTCAGCGTACCGGCAGGCACCTATCAGCTGCAGGGCGTCATTGCCGAAACCGGCATGATGGCTCCGGCGTCAGGCAGCATCACCGTGAGCACGCTCACCTTCGTGCCAGCCAGCATTTTCGTGGACGCCGCCATCACCATCGACTCCACGGGTGCCGTAACTTCCACGGACAAACAGGTCAGCGGCACGCTCGTTGGCAACCTGCTGACACTGAACGTGACCAACGGCACCGGAACGGGCGCTCCCGCTTACACCTTGCGCGGCAAGATCGGACAGATTCCGTCCGCCCTGACCACGGGAGGGAACGCGTATGCCATCCAGAGCGGCGGGACCAACAACGCAACCCAGGTGCTGACCAATTTCGAAGCGGTCCTCGCCCCCGCCGCAGTCAGCCCCTCCTGGACGGGCATCGCTTCACTTCCGGCGGCTTCCAGCCACGGAGTGAGCTGTGCCGCTGGCAGCACCCCGCTCCGTCTTGACACCTTCGGCACCACCCTGGGTGGCGGCAGCATCGGCGAATGCATAACGCCCACGGCCACGGGCTGGACCATGGCCGCGCCCACGTCCGGTGCAGCCTATTATTTCGATGATTCGCAAGCCTCGTCATCCACGGCCACGCCGCCCACCCTGACAGCTCCCACCTGGTCGGAAGTGACCGGTGCCACCGCCGCACCGTTCATCATCAGCGATAGCAGTGCCACCTACACCCAGAACGGCACGCCCGTTACCGGCACCACCTACTACGTGCTGGGAACCCGCCTGGTGATATTTGCAAGCGCCAGCGCCAACAATGTGCTGGCCATGCATGAAAGCGCTCTCGGCCACATGGCCGAAGGCGAAGCCCACGCCATGCCGGGCGCTTCCATGGAAGGAAGCGGTTCCCAGGACCACTGATCCGGTCCTTGCGCTCCAGGCCCTGCCCGCCGCCCTCCCGGGATTGGCGGACAGGGCCTTTCTCTTTGCGGGCCGCCGCTTGAAGCAGAACGGTGGCTATGCCAAACTGCTCTGCTTTTCATCCCGATTTTCTGTCCTTCGAACCTGAACCCATGTTGATCCTGGGCATCGAAACGTCCTGTGACGAAACCGGCATCGGCCTCTACGACACGGAGGCCGGCCTGCTGTCCGAAGCGCTGCATTCCCAGGTGGCTCTGCACGAAGCCTATGGCGGCGTGGTGCCCGAACTGGCCTCGCGCGACCACATCCGGCGCATCATTCCGCTCATCCGGAAAACCTTGCAGGATGGCAACCGGACCCTGGATGCAATCGATGCAGTGGCCTATACGGCAGGGCCTGGCCTTGCCGGCGCCCTGCTGGTGGGGGCCTCGGTGGCCGAGTCCCTGGCCGTGGCACTCGAGATCCCCGTGGTGGGAGTGCACCACCTGGAGGGGCACCTGCTCTCGCCCCTGCTGGGCGAACTGCCCCCCGATTTTCCTTTCGTGGCGCTGCTGGTGTCCGGAGGCCATACCCAGTTCATGGCCGTTCGCGACGTCGGACAATACGAATTGCTGGGAGAAACGGTGGACGATGCCGCAGGCGAAGCGTTCGACAAGACCGCCCAGCTCCTGGGACTGCCCTATCCGGGCGGCCCCGCACTGTCGCGGCTGGCGGAGAACGGAGACCCCGGGCGCTTTGCCCTGCCCCGCCCCATGCTTCAGAGCGGCGACCTCCTCATGAGCTTCAGTGGTCTCAAAACCGCCGTATCGCTGTTGGTCAAATCACGGGGCGACGACGATCATGCACACATTGCGGCCAGTTTCGAAGCGGCCGTGGCGGATGTGCTGTGCCGGAAGGCCGAACTGGCACTCGAACAGACGGAAATGAATCAATTGGTGGTGGCCGGAGGGGTGGGCGCCAATCGCCGCCTGCGCCAAACCCTGACTGAACGCCTGGCCCGGCGCGGCGCCCGTGTGGCGTTCCCGCCGTTGCGGCTGTGCACCGACAACGGCGCCATGATCGCCTACGCCGGCGCCTGCCGCCTGCTGCGCCATCCTGAAGCCGCGCAGCAACCGGGCCAGTTCACCATCCACCCGCGCTGGAACCTGCAGGAATACGCCCAGGCTAGTGTGCTGCGCTGAGGCTGCCGCACACCTTGCAGTGGGGATCCTGCGGCAACGTCAGTTGCTGCCATTCCATGGTCAAGGCATTGAGAATCAGCAGCCGGCCGGCCAGGGATTGGCCCATGCCCGCCAGTAGCTTGAGGGCTTCCGCTGCCTGCGTGGCCCCCACAATTCCCACCAGCGGGGAAAAAACCCCCATCACGGCACAGCGGACTTCCTCGTCGGTGGCCGTTTCGGGATAGAGACATTCGTAACAGGGGCTACCGGTTTTGCGCGGATCGAACACCGCAATCTGTGCGTCGAAACGAATGGCCGCCCCTGACACCAGAGGCTTGAGATGGCGCACGCAGGCACGATTGACCGCATGCCGCGTGGAAAAGTTGTCACTGCAGTCCAGCACCACATCGGCGGCAGCCACCCGCTCCTCCAGCGTGCTGCCGGAAACCCGCGCTGCGACCACGTCCACCACCACGTCCGGGTTGATGGCCAGCAAGGCATCACGCGTCGCTTCGGCCTTGTTGCGTCCAATATCGGCCGTGCGCAGGGCAATTTGCCGCTGGAGGTTGGTCAGGTCCACGGTATCTCCGTCGCACAGGGTGATGTGTCCCACCCCGCTGGCCGCCAGGTAAAGCGAAGCCGGAGATCCCAGTCCGCCGGTGCCCACCAGCAACACCCGGGCGCCACGAAATTTTTCCTGCCCTTCCACACCCAGCTCGTTGAGCAGGATGTGGCGGCTGTAGCGCAGCAGCTGTGTGTCGTCCATGTTCAGCCAGCGGTCAGTTGGTTTTCGGCTGCTTCCGCTTGAGGAAAGTGATGGCCTGGTTCAGCTGGTAGTCGGGTTTTTCCTTGCCGTTCTCCAGCTTGGCTTCAGGCTTGTGGGCTGACTTGGCAGCCGCTTCCTGCGCCTTGGCGGCTGCCGCTTTGGCAGCTGCCGTGGCGGCCGCGGCATCAGCCCCCGTACCCGCCTTGCTGTCTGTGGGATTGGACAGGTGGCCTTCCAGATCCGCCTCGCGGATGCCCAGGGAAGCTTCCACCATGTCCGGATCTTCCGGCACCACCACGTCGGGCTCGATCCCCTTGGCCTGGATGGAACGGCCGCTGGGCGTAAAGTAGCGGGCCGTGGTGAGCTTGAGTGCCGTGTTGTTGGACAGCGGCAGTATGGTCTGCACCGAGCCTTTCCCGAAGGTGCGCACGCCCATGATGGTTGCCCGGTGATGATCCTGCAGCGCGCCCGCCACGATTTCCGAGGCCGACGCCGACCCGCTGTTGACCAGCACCACCATCGGAATCTTTTTCACGACGGCCGGCAAACCGGCCACGTAGTCGGACTCCGTGGGGTTGCGCAGGTAGTTTTCGGGTTCCACCGTCAGGCGCATCTTGGCATCCGGCACCCGGCCCTCGGTGTATACCACCAGGGCATCCTGCGGCAGGAACACGGCCGATACGCCCACCGCAGCATTGAGCAGGCCGCCGGGATCGTTGCGCAGATCCAGCACGAGGCCTTTGACGGCCCCCTTGTTGTCCTTGTAGAACTTCTCCACTGCGGCGGCCAGGTCTTCGCCGGTGTGCTCCTGGAATTGGCTCACGCGGATGGAGGCGTAGCCCGGCTCCACTTCCTTGAGCTTGATGCTTTTCATCTTGATGACGGAACGGGTCAGCGTGACGACGATCGGCTTGGGTGCGTTCTTGCGCACCAGCGTCAAGGTGATCTGGGTGTCAGGCTTGCCGCGCATGCGCTTGACCGCATCGTTCAGTGTCATGCCTTTGACGGCCATCTCGTCGAGCTTGATGATGAGGTCGCCCGGCTTGATGCCGGCGCGCGATGCCGGGGTGTCGTCGATGGGGGAAACCACCCTGACCAGGCCGTCTTCCATCGTCACTTCAATGCCCAGGCCGCCGAACTCGCCTTGCGTGCCGGCCTGCAGTTCCTTGTAGGCATCCTGGTCAAGATAGGCAGAGTGGGGATCCAGACCCGCCACCATGCCGGTGATGGCTTCCTTGATGAGCTTGTGGTCGTCCACCGGTTCCACATAATCGCTTTTGATGCGACCGAAGACTTCGCTGAACGTGCGCAACTCTTCGATCGGCAGGGGGGTGCCGGCCTGAGGACGCTCAGCAACCGCAGAGAAGTTCAGCGTGAGGGAAAAACCGATCACGGCTCCCAGCAACACCAAGCCCAGTTTCTTCAATTGCCCACCCATAGCCTTGATCCTTTGATGACGTTACGGCCGCCCAACCCACTTCATGGGATCGAACGGCTTGCTTTGATAGCGAAGCTCGAAGTATAGCCCCGATTCGCTGTTTCCACCCGTGCTGCCGGCGCTGGCAACCGTCGCCCCCCCCTTGACCAGGTCACCGACCTGGACAAAAAGGCTTTGCACCCCGCCATAGAGACTCATGTAGCTGCCCCCGTGGTCGATGATGAGCAGGTTGCCGAAGCCCCGCAGCCAGTCCGCAAACACCACCCGGCCGGACGCCACCGCCTTGACATCCCTTCCTTCCGGAGCCCGGATGAACAGTCCGCGCCAGCTCAGGCCGGTATCGGAACGTGGACTGCCAAACCGGTTCATCAGTTCCCCGGCCACGGGCAGACGCAGATGGCCTTTCATCCGCGCAAAGCCGTCGCTGTCATAACCGAACTCCGGCACCTTGTCGATCATGGCCAGGGGCGGGGGCTGCGCTCCCCCCGCTTTTCCGCCCTGCTTTTCTTCCTCGCGCCGGCGTTTGCGCTCCTGTTCCCGCCGCGCCAGCATCCGGTTGATGTCTTCCACCAGCTTGGTCAGCCGCCTTTCATCCTTTTGCAGGGACTGGAGGCTGCGCTTCTGTTTCTTCATCTTGCTGGAAAGGTTTGCCACCAGCTTGGCGCGTTCCTTGTTTTCCGCCTGCAGATGCTTGCGCTGGCTGGCCTGCTCGGCCTGGACCTGCGCCAGCTGACGCAGCTTCTGCTCGCGTTCCGCCGTGACCTGGGCGAGCGTCTGCAGGTTGTTGCGCAAGGCCTGGAGCGTTTCCGCGCGCGAGCGCGCGAGAATTTCCAGATACTCCATCTGGCGCTCGATGTCGTCGGGGTTCTGGCCGGACAGCAACAACGACAGGGGCTCGGACGCCCCCTGCTCGTATCGTTGCCTCAGCAGTGCGGCGAGTGCGGCCTGGCCTTGTCCGATGGCATCGCGGGTACGGCCGGAACGCTGATGCAGCCGGCCCAGCTCCGACTGCAGGGCCTGATGCTGCTGGTCCAGGTTGCGCAAGGTGCGGTTGATTTCACTGATGGCCCGCTCCGACTTGCGCAGGGCGTCCACGGCTTCGTTTTTGGAGCCTTCGGTGGCGGACAGTTCCTGCTGCATCTGGTGAATGCGTCCGCGCAGGTCTTCCAGATCGTTGGCAGGCCCCGCCCAGGCCACCCCGCAGGCGAGGAAGGAAAGCAGTGCGGCAATGATGTGTGTGCGCGTCGCCACCCGACCCGCTCAGGATTCGATGCGACCCTGGTTGGCAACCGCCTGCGTCATCCGGGTGATTTCGTCCGGGTCGCCCAGATAGTAGCTGTTGAGGGCCGTGAGATCCTCGTCCAGCTCATACACCATGGGCATTCCGGTGGGGATGTTGACGCCCACGATGGCATCGTCGGGGATATTGCCCAGGTATTTGATGAGGGCGCGCAGGGAATTGCCATGGGCCACGACCAGAACCTGCCGGCCGTTGCGCACGGCAGGCGCAATCACGTTTTCCCAATAGGGAATGACGCGCTCCACCGTATCCTTGAGGCTTTCCCCGCAAGGCAGCTCGTTGCCCGCGAGGTGACGATAGCGGGGGTCTTCGGCTTCGCTCCGGCTGTCGTTGAGGGGCATTTGGGGCGGACGGATGTCGTAGCTGCGGCGCCACTGGTACACCTGCTGCTCGCCGAATCGGGCGGACGTCTCGGATTTGTTGAGTCCCTGCAGGTCGCCATAGTGCCGCTCGTTCAGGCGCCAGTCGGTCACCACCGGCACCCACATGCGCTCCATGACTTCGAGGCCAAGCCACAAGGTCTTGATGGCCCGCTGAAGCATCGATGTGAATGCCAGATCGACTTCAAACCCCGCCGATTTCATCAATTGTCCGGCCCGGACCGCTTCCTGCATGCCGCGGGCCGTCAGCCCCACGTCAGCCCATCCGGTAAAGCGGTTTTCTTCGTTCCAGACGCTCTGCCCATGACGTAGCAGCACGATTTTCTTCATGGCGCCATTCAGTAACAATAAATAGAGTTATTCTAGCAAGAAAAATAACAGGCGCGAAAAACAATTGTGGTTCTTTGGTAGAATACAGGGCGTTTTTACGTGCATGGAGCACCTGTCATCTTGGACTTTCTCTACCAGCATCTCGGCCTGGTCATCCTCATGGCGGCGAGCGGCATCATGCTCGTCTGGCCGGAACTCCAGTCTCTGCGAGGCTCCCAGGCTTCCGTGAGTACCCTTGAGGCGACCCAGCTCATCAACCAGAAGCACGCCATTGTCATCGATTTGCGGCGCCCCAAGGATTTCGAGATCGGGCACCTGCCCGGGGCACGCCATATCCCCGCAGACGAACTGACTGCCCGCGCCGAGGAAATTTCACGGTTCAAGGCACGCCCGGTCATTCTCGTGGCCACCGGCCAGAACAGCGCCAAGGCATCCAACACCCTGAAAGCCCAGGGCTTCGCTGATGTGTTCGTGCTCCAGGGCGGCATGTCCTCCTGGGTTGAGGCCAACCTGCCCATCGAAAAACCTGCCGGCAAGGCCTGAGGTCTCCCATGGATCCGCGCGTTGTCATGTACACCACCGGGGTTTGCCCCTACTGCATCATGGCGGAACGTTTCCTGCTCAAAAAAGGCGTGGCGTCGCTGGAAAAAATCCGCGTCGACCTCGACCCCGCGCAGCGGGAAACCATGACCGGCCGCACGGGGCGGCGCACCGTTCCCCAGATTTTCATCAACGACACCCACGTGGGCGGATACGACGATCTCGTCGCCCTAGACCAGGCCGGCCGGCTGGATCCACTTCTGGCCGATTCCACTTCAGGACAATGAACTCATGACCCAAGAAGGCGCACCCGACACTACCCCGGTTTTTTCCATCGAAAAAATCTACGTCAAAGACATCTCCCTGGAACTGCCCAACGCACCCCAGATTTTCCTGGAGCGCGATACGCCGCAAGTCGAGGTGCAACTTTCCAACAGCAGCGAACCGGTTGACGCGGGCATCTTCCAGGTGGCCGTTTCCGTCACCGTGACGGCGAAGGTTGGCGACAAGACCATGTTCCTGGTGGAAGTGGCCCAGGCCGGCATATTCCGCCTGGAGAACATCCCGGCTACCGACATGCCCTACGTGCTGGGCGTCACCTGCCCCGGCATCCTGTTTCCGTACGCGCGCGAAGCGGTTTCCGATCTCGTGACCCGTGCCGGTTTCCCGCCCGTGGTGCTCAACCCGGTCAATTTCGAAGCGCTCTTCCAGCAGCGCCTGCAGGAAGCCCAGGCCCAGGCCGCGCCGGCATCACCGGTTACCCAGTAACGCCATGAAACTGGCCATCCTCGGTGCCGGCGCCTGGGGAACGGCCCTGGCCATCAGCTTCATCGGCCGGCATCCCAGCACGTTGTGGGGACGCAACCCGGCCACCATGGGCGAGATGCGCACCAGCCGCATCAACCGCCGCTATCTCCCCAACCACCTGCTGCCGCCCCAGCTTGCCGTAACCGCAGACCTGCATGAGGCGGTGGCCGATGCAGACCTGGCGATCCTGGCGGTTCCCGTGGCGGCCTTGCGCGACACGCTGCAACAGCTGCAGCATTGCCAGCCAAAATTGCCCTTGCTGTGGGCCTGCAAAGGATTCGATCCGGACAACGGTTATCTGCCGCACCAGATCGTGGCCGAAACGGTTTCCGCAGGCACCCTGAGCGGCGTGCTGTCTGGCCCCAGCTTTGCCGAAGAAGTCGCTGCCGGCCTGCCGGCGGCCATCACGCTGGCCTCGCCTCACCCTGCCTTCGCCCGGGAAACCGCGCGCGCGCTCCATGGGCACCGGCTGCGCCTCTATTCCAGCACCGACCTGGTGGGCGTGGAAATCGCCGGCGCGCTCAAGAACGTCATCGCCATCGCCACCGGCCTTTCCGATCAGCTGGGGCTGGGGTTCAACGCGCGTGCCGCGCTCATCACCCGCGGCCTGGCTGAAATCGCGCGCCTGGGCGTGGTTCTGGGCGGACGCCCGGAAACCTTCATGGGCCTGTCGGGACTGGGAGACCTGGTGCTCACCTGCACCGGCCCCCTCTCAAGAAATTACCGCGTCGGACAGGGACTCGGGCGGGGCGAGACCCTGGCCGAGATCCTCGAAAAGCTGGGCCATGTGGCGGAAGGCGTGACTTCGGCAGCCTCCGCCATGGCCCTGGCCCGCCATCACCAGGTGGAAATGCCCATCACGGAAGCCGTGCAGGGCGTCCTGGCAGGAGCGCTCACGGCCCACGAAGCCGTGGAAGCGCTGCTTTCGCGTGAACCCCGTTCCGAATAGCCCCGCTATACGGCCCCTGCAAACCCCAGCTGGCGCCAGGCTTCAAACACCATCACCGCCGCCGCGTTGGACAGATTGAGGCTGCGGCTGCCCGGCACCATCGGCAGCCGCAAGCGTTGCGCCGGGTCGAACTCCTGCAGTACGGCATCCGGCAAACCGCTCGTTTCAGGGCCCAGCAGGAAAACATCGCCCGGCTGGTAGGCCGGTTCCGTATGACGGCGTACGGCCTTGGTGGTGAGGGCAAACCAGCGCCGGCCTTCCAGCGTCTGCCGGCAGGCATTCCATCCCGCATGCACGCGCATGACGGCGCTTTCGTGGTAGTCAAGGCCGGCCCGCCGCAACTGGCGGTCGGATATGTCGAAACCGAGCGGTTCGATCAAATGCAGGCGTGCGCCGGTATTGGCGCACAGGCGGATGATGTTGCCCGTGTTGGGCGGAATTTCCGGTTGAAACAGCACCACGTCAAACATGTTCAGTCCTCAGAATTCAGGGGCCGGGGTCCTGGCCGCCACCCAGGCGCTCACACGGCAGGCTCCCGCCGCTTTCAGGACACGCGCGGCGGCATCCAGGGTGGCGCCGCTGGTCATGACATCGTCCACCAGGGCCACCCGCAACCCGGCGAGCGGGCTGCGGCAGCGAAAAGCCCCGATCAGGTTGTCGCGCCGCCGCACGGCCGTGAGCCCTGCCTGGGCGGGCGTGTCGCGCAACCGTTCCAGGACCGGTTCGAGCGGCCGGCTGCAGCGGGCCGCAACCCGGCGCGCAATTTCATGGGCCTGATTGTAGCCGCGCCGACGCCATCGCCGCTGCGACAGCGGCATGGCCACCAGCAGGTCCGGCAACTCGCGGCCGGCCAGGGCCTGTGACAACCCGGCTGCCAGCAATGGCGCCAGCTGCAAGGCGCCTCCGTACTTGAGGCGCCGGACCAGGACATCCACCGGATAACGGTACGCGAAAGCGGCCACTGTTTCATCGAAGGCCGGTTCAAGCTGCCGGCAACAGCGGCATCCCCCTGCAAAGGGGCTGGCTTCGCCGCAGCGGGGGCAAGCGGGCTGAGCGGGCGGCGGCAGGGCGGACCAGCAGCGGGGGCAGAGCGCAGCAGAGGCTTCGTGCGCCGCCCCGCACAGGAAACATTGGTGCGGCCAAAAAGACGAAAGGATCATGACGGGGCACGCAACGCTGCCTGATTTGACAAAGAGGTTGCCGGTCCTTGATCATCCCGGCATGGATACTCATTCTACTGTGTCGCGCACGCAAAACGCGCAACCCTCGCCCTCGAAAAGCACCACGGTTTGGTCCGTTGAAGCCGTTGAAGCCCTTTTTGCACTTCCCTTCAACGATCTCATCTGGCGCGCCCAGTCCGTCCACCGCGCCCATTTCGATCCCAACGGGGTGCAGCTCTCCACGCTGCTTTCCGTGAAAACCGGCGGTTGCCCGGAAGACTGCGGCTATTGCCCGCAATCGATCCGTCATCCCACGGCCGTGGCCAACCAGGCCATCCTGTCCACGGAAGAAGTCCTGGCTGCCGCCCGCACTGCCAAAGCCTCCGGCGCTTCCCGTTTCTGCATGGGGGCCGCCTGGCGCAGCCCGAAGGAACGCGATCTGGATGCGGTCATCCACATGATCGAAGGCGTACGCGCCATGGGCCTTGAGACCTGCGCCACCCTGGGCATGCTCAAGCCGGCCCAGGCCGAACGCCTGAAACAGGCCGGGCTGGACTATTACAACCACAACCTCGACACGTCACGCGAGTTTTACGGTGACATCATCCACACCCGGGACTACCAGGATCGCCTGGACACCCTGCAAGCCGTGCGTCATGCCGGCATGCACGTGTGTTGTGGCGGCATTGTCGGCATGGGCGAAACCCGGCAGGTGCGCGCCGGGCTCCTGGCCGAACTGGCCAATCTCGACCCTGCCCCGGAATCGGTGCCCATCAACCTGCTGGTCCAGGTGGAAGGCACGCCGCTCCATGGCACGGAACCGCTCGACCCGTTCGAATTCGTGCGCACCCTCGCCTGCGCGCGCATCACCATGCCTGCATCGCGCGTGCGCCTGTCTGCCGGACGGGAATCCCTCTCCGACGAGATGCAGGCCCTGTGTTTCCTCGCCGGGGCCAATTCGATTTTCTATGGCGAACGGCTGCTCACCACCGGCAATCCGGACGTGGAACGGGATCGCCGCCTGTTCGAGCGTCTGGGCCTGCATGCCGAGTGACGCCTGAAACGGCACGCCTGCGCCGCGCTTTCGACCGGCACGCCGGGCACCACGCCGAAGGCGCGGTTCTGGCACAAGAGATCGGCCGGCGCCTGCTGGAACACCTGGCGTTTCTCAAACCTGCCGCCCATCGCATTCTGGACCTGGGGGCCGGCACCGGAGCGGCAGGCGACGAATTGCGCCGCCTGTTTCCCCAGGCCGAGATCCTGAGCGCCGACTTTTCCTGCGAATTGCTCCGCCTGCACCCCTCCCGCCGTCGTTCCTGGTGGACGTTCGGAACCACCGACCGGCGCCACCGGCTGTGCGCCAATGCCGGGCAGCTGCCGCTGGCTGGAGGGGTTGTCGACCTGGTCTGGGCCAACCTCCTGTTGCCCAGCTGCGACCCGCAAGCCGTCATCCAGGAAGTGCAGCGCGTGCTGGCTCCCGAAGGGCTGTTCATTTTCAGCACGCTGGGACCGGACACCCTGAAGGAACTGAAGCAGGTGTTTGGACGTCATCCGGACGGCTGCGCCCACGTGCAGGAATTTGCGGACATGCACGATGTGGGCGACGCCCTGGTGCATGCCGGCTTTGCCGATCCGGTCATGGATCGCGAAGACCTGACCGCAACCTACACCGCCCTGCCCGGCCTGTTGCGGGACTTGCGCCTGATGGGTGGAATCAACACGCTGCCGGAGCGGCGCCGCACCCTAACGGGAAGACAGCGATGGAAAAACCTGACTGCCGAATACGAGCGCCTGCGCCGCAGCGACGGCCTGCCGGCCACCTTTGAAATCGTTTACGGCCATGCGTGGAAGCCCGCCCCGCGCACCATGCCGGACGGGCGTCCCATCATCGGTCTGAAGGCGGCCTGACGACCTCAGTACATGGGTTTCTTTTCGGCGCCGGCGTAGTTCTCGATACCCGTCAGGATTTCCGCCTTGGCTTCCTCCTGACCCACCCAGCCGTCGATCCGGACCCATTTGCCGGGCTCCAGATCCTTGTAGTGCTCGAAAAAGTGGGCAATCTGGTTGAGCGTGAGTTCGGGCAGGTCGCGCGGGCTCTGGATGGGGCGATAAATGTTGCACAGCTTGTCCACGGGCACCGCCAGAACCTTGGCGTCTCCGCCCGCCTCGTCGGTCATCTTGAGCATGCCGATCGGCCGGCAGCGCACCACAACCCCGGTAATGAGCGGAATCGGCGTCAACACCAGCACGTCCACCGGATCGCCGTCGGCAGACAACGTTTTGGGGATGTACCCGTAATTGCAGGGGTAATGCATGGCGGTGGACATGAAACGGTCCACAAACATGGCGCCGGTTTCCTTGTCCAGTTCGTACTTGATGGGTTCGCCATTCATCGGGATTTCGATGATGACGTTGAAATCGTTGGGAATGTCGCGCCCTGCCGGCACTCGATCGAGATTCATAACCTGCTTCCTGATATATAAAGAAAACCGGGCGTCATTATAGCGCTGCCGGAGCGCTCCCGCTTCTGCTAAACTGAGTGCCCCTTTTTCATTCGCGCGGTTTGCAGGCCAAGTCGGAAGGAATCAGTTCATGCATGTCGTCGTTCTGGGCGCTGGCATCCTGGGTGTGAGCAGCGCCTGGTACCTGCGCCAGGAAGGCCACGAAGTCACCGTGGTCGAACGCCAGCCCGGTGCCGCGCTTGAAACCAGTTTTGCCAATGGCAGCCAGTTGTCCGTGGGCCACGTGGAGCCTTGGGCCAGCCTTGAAACCCTGCCGCAACTGTGGAAATGGGGTTTCAGCGAACGTGCGCCGGTGCTGTTCCGGCCGCGCGCGGATCTGGCCCAGTGGCAGTGGGGGGCACAGTTCTTTCTCGAATGCTGGCCCGCCCGGAACCGGCACAACCTGCGCGAGCTGCTCAACCTCGGGTTGTACAGCCGTGCCGCACAGCAGGCGTTGCGGGCCGAAACCGGCATCGAATTCCAGGCCATCGACCGCGGCATCCTCAACCTGTATGCCACTCCGGCGGAATGGGCTCGCGGCAGCCGGGCTGCTGCAGCAATCACCCGGCTGGGCTACCCGCGCCATCGCATCACCCGCGAAGAAGCGCTTCGCATCGAGCCGGCCCTGGGCAACATGCGCGCCCCCTGGGTCGGCGCCACCTATACGCCCGGCGACGGATCTGGCGATGCGCATCAATGGACCCAGGTCCTGGCTGAAAAATGCCGGGCGCTGGGCGTCGTGTTTCATTTCAACCAGTCCGTGCTGGGGCTGGCGGAAGAAGCTGGCCGCATCACCGGCGTGCGCCTGGCCGGCCGGGAGACACTGCTGGGCGCCGATGCCGTGGTGGCAGCGCTGGGCAGCTACACGCCCCTCCTGCTGCGTCCGCATGGCATCCGCATTCCCGTCTATCCCGTCAAAGGCTACTCGGCTACGGTGCCGCTGCTGCGGCCGGAAGCGGCACCCCAGGTCAGCATCACCGACGATGCCTGGAAAATGGTATTCAGCCGCCTGGGCGATACCCTGCGCATTGCCGGAACCGCAGAGTTCACGGGTTACGACACCGGCCTCAACGAAGCCCGCTGCAACGCCCTGATCGAACGCGCGCGCCTGCTTTTCCCGGAAGCGGCCGATTACGGCCAGCCGACGTTCTGGGCCGGACTTCGTCCCGCCACGCCTTCCAACCGCCCGCTCATCGGGCGTACCCGGATACCCAACCTGTTCCTCAACACGGGGCACGGCACGCTGGGCTGGACTACGGGCTGCGGCAGCGGCAAGGCACTGGCCGCGATCGTTTCGGGACGCCGCCCCGAAGTGGATTTCAGCTTTTCAGGGCTTTGAAAAGGAAAGGCAGGCTGCGGTCCAGCCGGTAGTCGATACCCGAATGGGTGTCGTCGAATTCTTCGTAGCGATGGGGAACACCCAGGCGATCGAGCTGCTGCGACAACTGGCGGCTGCCGAAATGGATGTGGTACTGGTCGCGCCAGCCGCAATCGATGAAGAGCGCCTTGAGCGACTTGAGCGCCTTGGCATGCTGCCCCACCAGGTGCACGGGATCCTGCGCCAGCCAGCGGTTCCAGCGTTCGGGAATCAGTGCCCCGCTGTCCAGGTGAAACGGCAGCCTGAACCCGTTGGGCGCCCGCGGATCGGGATCATAGCTGGCGGCCATGCAGAGATTCATGAGGGCATGGGTTTCGGCGTGGGAAGGCTTTGCTTCCTGCCACACGTGTTGCAGAAAACGCTTCACCCGGCCATCGTCCAGCCCTTTCCCCAGCCCGCGGTCCGCTTTCATCCGGAACGCTCCCGGTTTGGCCTGCGGCTTGCTGTAACGCGCCAGCACGTTCAGGGTATTGGGCCAGTCGCTGCGATAGACGAAATCGAAGTAGGCATCGCCGGAATGGTTGGCCACGCCGCCCCAGACCTGTGGGTATTTCATGCCGTGCACCATCGCGCCGTAGCCGCCTGAAGACTTGCCGAACACGCCACGGTGCTCGCGCGAGGCCAGGGTACGGAATTCACGGTCGATGAATGGAACGATTTCACGCGTCAGGTAATCCGCGTAGCGGCCGATGGCGCTGGAATTGATGTACTGGGTACCGCCCAGGGCCGTGAAACAGTCTGGGAACACCAGGATGACCGGACCCAGCGCCTTTTCGTGGATCAGCCGCTCCATCCGTTCCGGAATGTTCTCGTCGAGAGGCCGCCAGTTCACGTGACCGTGGCCGGCCCCCAGGTAACCGGCCAGGTCATAGAACACGGGGAATCGCCGGCCCTGAAAGGCTGGCTGGTCGTACTGCGGCGGGAGCCAGACCGGAAAACGGCGCAGGGACGGATCGCCCAGCGGATTATCCGCCAGCACCCGGGACTGGTGCTCCACCCACACCAGGCGCCCTGCTGCCCCCTGGGGTCGTTTGAGCGCCATGGCGGGTTGGGTCAGCCCGTGACGCGGCGACGGTATTCGCCGGTGCTGGTGTCGATTTCGATCCGGTCGCCGGTCTCGCAGAACAGCGGCACGGAAATGGTGAAGCCATTCTTCAGGCGGGCGGGCTTCAGCACCTTGCCGGAAGTGTCGCCACGCACGGCAGGCTCCGTGTATTCGATTTCACGCACCAGCGAGCTGGGCAATTCCACAGAGATGGCACGGCCTTCATACAGCGTGATTTCCCCGGGCATGCCGTCTTCAAGGTAGTTGAGCGCATCGCCCAGGCTTTCCTTGTCCATTTCGTGCTGGTTGTACTCGCTGTCCACGAACACGTAGGAAGGGTCGGCATAGTACGAGTAGGTCACTTCCTTGCGCTCAAGGATCACCTGGTCGAGCTTGTCGTCGGCCTTGTACACCACTTCGCTGGCTGCGCCGGTCAGCAGGTTCCTGAGCTTCATCTTGACGACGGCCGCGCTACGTCCGCCCTTGTTGTATTCGGTCTTCTGGATGACCATGGGGTCTTTGCCGACCATGATCACGTTACCGGAACGAAGTTCTTGTGCCTGTTTCATGCGCCTGATTCCTGGGGGAAGAATTAAAAATTAACTGTAAATTATAACAATTTCTCAACAAAATCCGCAAGATTGCTCACCAGATCCGGGCCGGCTGCAAGCTGTCCGGCCCAGGTCGCGGCATGGGCCGTCCACAGGGGCCAGTCGCCGGAGAGCGCATTCCAGGCCTCGCCCAGATGCCCTTCCCCGTTCCAGGCCAGGAACAGATCATGGACCCGCTGCGCCACCGGAGGTTCAAGGCCGGCCAGGTATTTTTCCAGGAACGCTTCCAGCTTGATGCGATGGGCGTCCCCGGGCTGCGGATAAATGTGCCAGGCCATGGGGCGGGCAGCCCACTGGGCGCGGACAAAGGAGTCCTCCCCGCGCACGAAGTTGAAATCGGCCGCCCACAGCAGGGGGTCGTAATCCACCTGATCCCTGAACGGAATCCAGGCCAGGGTGAGGGCTCCCAGCGTTGCCCGGTTCTCTCCGGCGGGGCGCCGGACATGATGGACGGCACGGGCAGCCAGCGGCGTGTGGTCGGGAATCAGGCAGCGCACGGGGTGTTTCGAAGCGGACCAGGCGTCAAAAAGATCATGCACCTGCACGGTGTCGTACCCGAACAGCGTCACCACCTGCTCTTCCGCTGCCGGGGACGGCAGGGCCAAGTCCTGCCAGAAGCGATCCCGTGCCGCCGATGCGCCCTGGAACGCATCGCGTGCCGCCAGCAGGCCGCGCTCGCGCAACAGCCCGCCGGTCTCGGGCCCAAACCCGGGAAAGAAGAAATGGCGTGTCAGGAGATGACGGGGGTGGGGTGACGGCAGCCGGTGGCAACGCCCGACCCAGTCTTCAGCGCTCAGGTATTCCAGGTTGATCCAGGGCGGGGCGGGACTGCGTTCGGCCATGGCTTCCACGTATTGGGGCGGCGCTTCGCAGGCAAAAGTTTCCACCACCACGTCCGCCACGGCACCCAGCGGCCGGCCCCAGCGCATCACCGTGATGCCGCCGACGGTTTGCGCTTCCGCATCCGGGCGCACGCGCCGGTCCAGTCGCGCCAGGGTGGCCATGTCGTCGATGATGAGGCGGACATCGGCCCCCTGCTCCGCCTGGAGCTGGCGTGCCAGGCGCCAGGCGACGCCGGCGTCGCCGAAGTTGTCGATGACCTTGCAGAAAATATCCCAGCGCATCGGCCAGGGTGCGTCAGGCCTTGTTGAAGTTGGCGGCCAGTGCCGCACCGGCTTCAGCGATGAGGCCGTCCTGGAACGACTGAACGCCGGACACGCCGATGGCGCCGATCATTTCCCCCTTGTTCATGAGCGGCACGCCACCTTCGATCGGCATGACCGGCAGGTTCAGTATGACCGAGCGGCCTCCCAGGATGCTTTCCTCCAGCTTCTGGGTGGGGCGGCGAAAGAGGAATGCCGTGCGGGCCTTGGCCTGGGCCACTTCGACCGAGCCCAGCTGGGTGTAATCCATGCGTTCCAGCAACATCAGGTGGCCGCTTTCGTCCACGATGGCAATGACCACGTTCCAGTTGTTTTCTTCGGCCTTGGCGCGCGCCGCGGCGGCCACGGCCTTGGCATCGGCAAGCGACAATGCGGGTTTGATGTACATGAAATGCTCCTGGCGAAGATGACGGGCCGTGGCCCGGAATTTAAGGAATCAGAATTCGGCGTGAAAGCGGACGCCGTACACGCTGACTGGCCCGCGCTCCTGATTGTAGGCGGGATTGTTGATGCGCTGCCAGTCCAGGGTGAGGTGCACCCCTTTCACGAGGCCAATCTTGTAATAGGTTTCCAGCACGGACTCCGGGGCATAGGCCAGATAACCGTCCCCGATGAACAGGTCATAATTGCCTGCCGCCAGAAAATTCTGGCGAGCCTGGCTGATTTCATTGCGCGCATAGCCAATCCCGATGCCATCCAGAACCCGCCCCCACAGGTTACCCCCAAACACCACGCCGGTGCTTTGGCTGCGGTCCGCTTCCGTGAAGGCCATGCTTTCGCTGTGCCCGCCGGTCCAGAAAATCCGGCCAAAGAATCCGATATCCGGGGAGATGGCCTGCTGCAGGTTCAGGCCCGCGCCCCCGCGCTTGGCATCCGTCTTGGGGGCATTCTGGATGAACACCCCGCTCTGCCCGGCAAACTGCGTGTAGTCCGACAGCTTCATGCGCCCTTGATAGGCCAGAAATTTCAGCGCACCACCGACCCAGCGCCGCTCCAGTTCCCAGTTGACGCCGAAGTGCTGACCGACGGAACCGTCGATTTCCAGCTGGTTGGGCAGGCGCGGCATGGCAAACCATCCGGCCCGGGTGGACCAGTCATCCCAGTCGAGCGCACCGTCGATGCCCCAAGTGTAGCCGCGGGCATCCGCCGCAAAGTCGTAGGCGCAACTGGTCATGAAACACCAGTTCAGGAACTGGTCGTCCGCCTTGTGGGCATAGGCGTTGTCGTCAAAAAGGCCCAGCACGTCCACCTTGCCCACCGTCAGGCTGGCGCGCCGCGAAGAGCTGTCCCGTGCCAGCTGGGTGCTGTCCGCGTCGAGCCGGACGCTGTCCCCGCCCAGTGACCAGTAGCGGGTGACGAAAGCGAGCGCCACATAGGAGACGAAGCGGTTCTCCATGATGCGCTGCATGTCGTTGTTGGTGAGCGCGGCCAGGCCGCCGGCATCGCTCAGCGGAATGCCGCGGATGGTTTCAAATCGCACCCAGGCTTCGGCGTCCCTGCCCAGCGCATGTCCCAGATCGACCCCGGTAACTGAAGAATAGGAACGTTCCGAGTGCGACAGGAAACTATTGGCGCCATCCGGGCGCGCCGAGTAAAAGCTGCCGTGCTCCTGCCCGATCAGGGTCTCGTCCGCGTGCCAGGCCCAGTCGCTTGCGGGATCAGCCGCAAACGCCAGGATCGGCAGGCAGAGAATCAGTATGCGGAACAGGATCACGTCAGTCGAAGGGGATTTCAAAAATGCTTTTCAGGGTCCAGCGATCCGACGAGGAAGTCAGGCCACGACCGATGCCCACGTTGAAAATCCAGGGCTTGCGATCCACGTCCAGCGCCAGGAACAGCACATGGTTTTGCTGGGCGAAAGGCAACGGGCCGTTGATGCTGCCGATGTCGCCATAATATTCAAAGCCGGCCGCGATGCCCTGGGCCACCGTGCGCGCCACTTTGACGCCCGGATCGAAATCCGGCCCGCCCTGCCGATAGCCGGCACGCAGCGGATAGTCGAGGCTCGGGTTGGCAGCCAGCAGCCAGTCGGGCGTCCGATAGCCGATGATCGGCCGCAGCTCCATGGAGTTCTGGTACTGTTCATAGCGCGGTTTCACAGCCGAGACCTCCACATTGACCCCGTAGAACAGGCCGCCCGTCTCCGGCGCCTGGCGCGGAATCCATTTCATGCGAACCCGGGGTCCTGCAAACTCGGTGGCTCCCGAGGCATCGTGCACCACCGGCAGGTAAAGCCCCGCTTCCAGGGTGTCGGTCAGGCCATAACTGATTTCCGGCGTGCCCCGATAACCGTGCACGTTCTGGATTTCCCCCGGATACTCGCGCGTCGAAATGCCCGACGGCGTGGAATTCAAATGCAATTCCAGGCCCCATTGCCCGGGCTTGTTGATGCTGTCGTCGTAGACCTGGATTTCGTCCTGCAGGACGGCGCGGGCAGGACCCGCCATCCACAGGCCTGCCAGCAAGGCAGCCAGCGTCCGCCGGAGCCTCCAGGCAGGGTACCCTCTTCGTGTTGCACGACTGTGAAAAGGGGTTTTTCTGCAATGCGTCGTTGTCGTCGTTGTCGTCATGATTGCAGTCGCAGACAGATTAAAAAATCCCCAGCTCATCTCTGAGTCTGGGGATGGATGAAGCGGCCGGTTGAAACTCCGGCTTTGCCCGGTCAGGAGGGAATGTGGGCCAGGATGCCGTCCACGCTCTTCTTCGCATCTCCAAACAGCATGCGCGTATTTTCCTTGTAGAACAGCGGATTTTCCACCCCGGCGTAGCCGGTGGCCATGCTGCGCTTGAACACCACCACCGTCTTGGCTTTCCACACTTCCAGCACGGGCATGCCGGCAATCGGGCTGCCCGGATCTTCCTGCGCGCTCGGATTGACGATGTCGTTGGCCCCCACCACCAGCACCGCGTCGGTTTCGGGGAAATCGGCATTGATTTCGTCCATTTCCATCACGATGTCGTAAGGTACCTTGGCTTCCGCCAGCAGCACGTTCATGTGCCCCGGCAGGCGACCGGCCACGGGGTGGATGGCAAAGCGGACCTTCACGCCCTTGGAGCGCAGCCGCTTGGTGATTTCGCTGATCACGCCCTGGGCCTGGGCCACCGCCATGCCATAGCCGGGAACGATGATCACTTCCTTGGCATCGGCCAGCAGCTGGGCCGTGTCCTCGGCCGAAATGGCCACCACTTCGCCCGCCGGCGCTTCCGCGCTCGACGTGCCGCCTCCCGTTCCGAAGCCGCCCAGGATCACGCTCACGAAACTGCGGTTCATGGCACGGCACATGATGTAGGAGAGAATGGCGCCGCTGCTGCCCACCAGTGCGCCGGTCACGATCAGCAGGTCATTGGACAGCATGAAACCCGTGGCTGCCGCCGCCCAGCCCGAGTAGCTGTTGAGCATGGACACCACCACCGGCATGTCCGCACCCCCAATCCCCATCACCAGGTGAATGCCGATGAGCAGTGCGATCACGGTCATCACCAGCAGCGCCGGCAATCCTGCCGTGCCTTCGGCCCCCAGGAACACGGCGCCCAGGTACACGGAGAGCAGGATGCCTGCCAGGTTGAGCCAATGACGGGCCGGCAGCATGAGCGGCTTGCCCGAAATGGATCCGCGCAGCTTGCCAAACGCAATGATGGAGCCGGTGAAGGTGATGGCGCCAATGAATACCCCAAGGAAAATTTCCACTTCGTGGATGGATTTTTCCGCACCCGTGAAATGGGCGCCGGGATCGAGATAACTGGCATAGCCCACGAGGGTTGCGGCAAGACCCACGAAACTGTGCAGCACCGCCACCAGTTCCGGCATCTGGGTCATTTCAACCCGGACAGCCAATGTCCAGCCCACGAAGGCACCGACCACGATGGCCGGAACCAGCAAGGCATAGCCCGTCACGTGCGCGCCGATGATGGTGGCGAGAATCGCGATCGCCATGCCCAGGGCGCCGTAGAAATTGCCGCGGCGCGCGGTTTCCTGGCGGGACAGCCCGCCCAGGCTCAATATGAAAAGAATCGCCGCAGCGACATAGGAAACTGTCATCAATCCGTTTGCCATGGTGTCGGCCCTCAATCTTTACGGAACATGTTCAACATGCGCTGGGTCACACGGAAGCCACCGGCAATATTGATGGTTGCAATGAGTACGGAAAACACCGCCAGCACCATGACCAGGGTGTCGCTGCTGGAAACCTGAAGCAGCGCGCCGATCACGATGATGCCGCTGATGGCGTTGGTCACGCTCATGAGCGGCGTGTGCAGGGCCGGCGTCACGTTCCACACCACCTGGTAACCCACGAAGCAGGCCAGCACGAACACGGTAAAGTGCGGCAAGAACGCCGGCGGGGCATAGGCTCCGATACCGGCAAACGCGAGCGCGCCCAGACCCATCACCAGCATCAGGGTGGAGGTGCGGGTTGGCGGCGAAGGTTCGCCATGCTTGGGCGCCACGGGAGGCGGCGCGGCACTCTTCGATGACGGCGCGATGGCCGGGATCTTGAGCGGTGGTGCGGGCCAGGACAGGGCACCGTTGTGGATGACGGTGGCGCCACGAATGACGTCATCTTCCATGTTGATGTTCATCTGGCCGTCTTTGCCGGGGGTCATGTCCGTCAGCAAGTGGCGCAGGTTGGTGCCATAAAGCTGGCTGGACTGGGCCGCCAGGCGGCTGGGCAGATCGGTGTAGCCAATCACGCTGACGCCATGTACGACCGCCACTTCGCCGGGAACGGTGCATTCGCAGTTGCCGCCCTGCTCGGCGGCCAGGTCCACGATGACGCTGCCCGGCTTCATGGAAGCCACCATCTCGGCAGTGATCAGCTTGGGAGCCGGCTTGCCGGGAATCAGGGCGGTCGTGACAATGATGTCCACTTCCTTGGCCTGGGCGGCAAACAGTTCCATTTCCGCCTTGATGAACTCGGGGCTCATCTGCTTGGCGTAACCACCGCTGCCCGACCCTTCTTCCTCGAAATTGAGCTCCAGGAATTCGGCGCCCATGCTTTCGATCTGCTGCTTCACTTCAGGCCGTGTATCGAAGGCGCGCACGATGGCACCCAGGCCCCGGGCCGTGCCAATGGCGGCCAGGCCGGCCACACCGGCGCCGATCACCATGACTTTTGCCGGCGGCACCTTGCCTGCGGCGGTGATCTGCCCCGTAAAGAACCGGCCGAAATGCTGCGACGCTTCCACGATGGCGCGATAGCCGGCAATGTTGGCCATCGAGCTCAGGGCATCCATTTTCTGGGCACGGGAAATGCGCGGTACGGTGTCCATGGCAAGCACGTTGGCGCCACGGGCGATCAGCCGTTCCATCAGGTCCGCGTTCTGTGCCGGCCAAATGAAACTGACCAGCGTGCAACCGGCACGCAACAGCTCCGCCTCGTGAACACCCAAAGCCGGATGCTGTTCCGGCGGACGCACTTTCATCACGATGTCGGCCTGCCCCCAGACCGACTGGGCATCCGGCACGATTTCAACACCGGCTGCCGCATAGACCGCATCGGCAAACTGGGCGCCGCTACCTGCTCCGGCTTCCAGAATCACCTTGTAGCCCAGCTTCATCAGCTGTGTTGCCGTATCCGGAGTAGCCGCAACCCGCCGCTCCCCGGCATGTACTTCGCGGGGAATCCCGATTATCATTGCCATTTAAAACTCCCTATGGATCATTCTGTTGGGGTCTTGCTGCCCCGGTAGCCCGGCATTCTATCCCGAGCCTACCCCATTTGGACAGTCGATCACTTTTTCCCGCACCAATGCCCAGTCGAAGCAGGAACCCGGGTCGGTTTTGCGACCCGGAGCGATATTGGAATGGCCTGTGATGGCCTTGATCGGATAAACATCGCACAGGCTGTTGGCCAGCGCAACAAGGACTTCGTATTGAGCCGCTTCGAACGGCTGCGTATCACACCCTTCCAGCTCAATCCCGATGGAAAAGGCGTTGCAGTGAGGACGTCCGCGCCAATTCGACTCGCCGGCATGCCAGGCACGCTGCAGGCAGGGAACAAACTGGATCAATTCGCCGTCGCGCCGGATCAGGAAATGGGCGGACACCTGCAACCCCCGCAAACCCTGGTAGGAAGGATGCGAGTCCGGATCGAGGGTGTTGGTGAACAGCCGGATGATGTCATCGCCGCCAAACTGGTTGGGCGGCAGACTGATGTTGTGGATCACCAGCAGGGAGATGGGCGTGCGCGGCGGGCGCTCGTCGCAATTGGGTGACGGAATCTGGCGGGCACGCCGCACGCGGCCGGCGGCATCCACCGGGAACTGGAGGCTGCCCACCTAGCGCGGTCCTGCCCGGCGATGTGCTTCGCTGCAAAACCAGGCGCCGCCACCCGCCAGGGCTTCCGTTTTGGGGACGAAAAGGCCGCAATGGGCGCACCGCACCATTTCCTGGGCACCCGCATCGGGTGCCGGCGGCGGCGGTGGAGGTGGCGGGGGTGCGCTGAGCCGTCCCAGCGCCGGCAAAAGATATTTGATGGCGAGCCAGATCACCAGCCCCCAAAGCAACAGTCGTATCATGGGACTCAATCTACCATGACCGCAGCGCAACAAGAAATCGGTGATAGACTTCCCTTTCGACCCGAGCTTTTTTGCCCCACATGCCCCACACGCATCCGGAACGCCCCCGCTGGAAAGGTTTTCTTGCCGCCGCCGTTGTCATCGCCTGCTGGACCGGCTTCAACATCGTCTCGCGCCTGGGCGGCAAAAGTCCGCTGACGCCATTCGACATGGCAGCGCTGCGTTTTGCGGTATCGGGCTGCTTCATGCTGCCGGTGTTCATCGCCGTGAAAAACAGCCTGCCCTTGCCCCGCCTGCTGGCAGTGGCCGGAGTCGGCGGACTTTTTTATGCGCTGTTTGTCTACAGTGGATTCGTTTTCGCGCCGGCAGCTCACGCCGGCATCATCGTCAACGGCGGCGTCCCCCTGGGCACGGCACTGCTGGCCTGGGTCTGGCTCAAGGACCGTCCCACCGCCCGCGCCTTCGCGGCGCTCGGACTGGCCGCCACGGGAGTGCTGATCCTGGGCCTCAACAGCCTGGGCGCACCGCATGCGGAAAACAGCCTGGAATGGGCCGGCGACCTGTGTTTCGTGGCTGCTTCGCTGCTGTGGGCCTGCTACGGTTTGCTGGTGCGCCTCTGGCACGTGCGCCCGATCGATGCGGTGAGCGGCATTGCCGTGACTTCAGCCTGCATCTATTTGCCGATTTACGCCCTGCTGCTTCCCAAGGGCCTGGGAGCCGCGTCGCTCAACGACATCCTGTTGCAGGCGGTGTACCAGGGCGTGATCGCCGCGCTGGTGGCCGCATTCAGCTACGCCTACGCCACCCTCTCGCTCGGTTCGGGCGTCGCATCGCTCATGCTGGCCATCGTTCCCGGCACATCGGCGCTGCTGGCCGTGCCATTCCTGGGCGAAGACATCACGGGCGTGACGGGACTGGGAGTGATTCTGGTAACGGTGGGAGCCGGGCTGGGTGCGCTGATCAAAAAAACAGCACCAGCACCCAAACCACAGCCACATGGATGAGACTGAGCAGCACGGCGGCACTGCCGATATCCTTGGCACGCTTGGCGAGCAGATGGTTTTCCAGGGAAATGCGATCCACGGCCGCTTCCACCGCCGAGTTGAGCAATTCCACCAGCATGACCAGCAGGATGCTGCCCGCCATCAACGCATGACCGGCGCCTGAAGCCGGCAGGAACAACGACAGGGGAATCAGCACGGCGGCAAGCACCACCTCCTGGCGAAACGCGCTTTCATGGCGGTAGGCGACGGCAAAGCCGTCGAGCGAATAGCCCAGCGCATTCCAGACCCGGCGCAGCCCGGTTTTCCCCTTGTAAGGGCTTTCAGGGTGGGGAGGGTTCAAACGCTTTCACCCTGCAACTCGGCAACTCCGGCCCGTTCCGGCATGGGGCGCAAGTGGCCCAGAAACTGCTGGGTGGCCGCACGCCAGGAAAACTTTTCAGCGTGCGCACGTGCCGCTTCCCTCGGGATGGCGAGCGCCTGCAGGCAGGCCTCGCGCAAATCCTCGTGCATCACGCCGGCCCCGGACGACCCGATCACATCGAGCGGCCCGGTGACGGGATAAGCGGCCACCGGACACCCGCAGGCCATGGCCTCCAGCAGCACCAACCCGAAGGTGTCGGTTTTGCTGGGGAACACGAACACGTCGGCCGAGGCATACACTTCTGCCAGCTGGGTCTGGTTGAGCACGCCCAGATAATTCACGTCCGGATGGGCCTGCTTGATGCGCGCCAGTGCCGGGCCGTCGCCGGCCACCCACTTCGACCCCGGCAGATCCAGGTTCACGAAGGCATCCACGTTCTTTTCAACCGCCACCCGGCCCACGTACAGAAAAATCGGCGGCTTGGTGTTGAGCTTGTTGACATCCTGCTGACGAAAAATATCGAGATCCACTCCCCGGCTCCACAACACCACATTGCGAAACCCGTAGGACTCCAGGTCTCTGACCACGACCGGGGTGGGCGCCATGACGGCGCGCGACGGGCCGTGAAACCAGCGCAGGAAGGTGTAGGTCCAGGACAACGGAATGGCAAAGCGCGCTTTCACGTACTCCGGAAAGCGCGTGTGGTATGCCGTGGTGAAAGGCAGGCCGTCGCGCAACGCGCAGGCCCGGGCCGCCATGCCCAACGGCCCTTCCGTGGCAATGTGCAGGGCATCCGGCGCAAAGGCCCGGATGCGGCGGCGCACGGCCGTACCCGGCAGAAGCGAAAGCCGGATGTCCGGATACGTGGGGCACGGCAACGTCCGGAACTCGAGCGGCGTCAGAAACTCCACCTGGTGGCCCAGCGCTTCCAGTTCCCGGCGGGTATTCTTGAGCGTGCGAACCACGCCATTGACCTGGGGTTCCCAGGCATCGGTCACAATCATGATTTTCATGCCACAGTCTCCAGAATGGGCGTTTCTTCATCGAGGACGGTCGGTCCCAGGTTGAGCGGCGCATCCACCCGGTTGCGCCACTCCACGATCTTCAGCTCCCCTTCGAAGGTCTCCACCAGTGCCGTCATGCTTTCCACCCAGTCGCCGTCGTTGCAGTAGAGCAGGCCGCCGATGTCCCGGATTTCCGCTTTGTGGATATGGCCGCACACCACGCCGTGGCAGCCGCGCCGGCGCGCCTCTTCGGTCATCACTTCCTCAAAGGCGGCAATGTAGTTGACGGCATTCTTGACCTGCTGCTTCAGGTACTGGGATACCGACCAGTAGGGCATGCCCAGTCGCGCACGCACGGCATTGAGCCACTGGTTGAACTTGAGCACCAGGGTGTAGAGCGTGTCGCCCAGATGGGAAAGCCAGCGCGCATGCTGGGTCACGCCATCGAACAGGTCGCCGTGCACCACCCACAGGCGACGGCCGTCCGCCAGCGTATGCACCGCCTCTTCCGCCACTTCCACGTCGCCGAAGGCGAGCCCTGCAAACTGGCGCGCCAGCTCGTCGTGGTTTCCCGGCACGTAGACCACGCGCGTGCCCTTGCGTGCCTTGCGCAGCAGCTTCTGCACCACGTCGTTGTGGGTCTGCGGCCAGTACCAGCTTTTTCTGAGCTGCCAGCCGTCCAGGATGTCGCCCACCAGATAAAACGTTTCCGCTTCGTGGCAGCGCAGGAAATCGAGCAGGTAGTCGGCCTTGCAGCCGGGCGTGCCGAGGTGAATGTCGGAGATCCAGATGGCACGGTAATTGAAACTTTCGCCCCGGGAATGAATTTCGACCCGGGGAGGGGTGGGGTCAGGCGAGATCGGGCGCGGTGATAACAATATGGCTGGGGTCCATTTCAAGTTTCGCCCATTGAGCCACGCGCAGGTGACCGATTTGTGAACGGCCGGTTAAGGTTTTGTGACGACCCCGGACAGGGCGCGCTTGGCCAGCTCCAGCGGCAGGACCGTGGCCAGCCCCAGGCCAAAGGCAGCCAGCCAGGACTGCGGCGTCAGCGTGCGGAAAGAGAACAGGGTGGCCAGCGGCGGCCAGGCCGTCACGCACACCAGCCCGACCACAGTCAGCACCAGCACGCGCAACGCTGTTTTCGAAAGGCGTCCCAGCAGGCGTCCCACGCCCGGACGGGGGGAACGGGAAGCCAGGATCAGGGCGATATTGGCACCGATCAGGGCCACGAACGTCATGGCGCGAGCCGTCCCTTCCTGTACTCCGCCCTGAACCGCCCACAGGTACTGTGCACACACGACCGCCGTGGCAAGCAGGCCGAATGTCAGGCTCATCACCAGTTGCCGGTTCGACAGCAACGCTTCTGTCGTCGCCCGGGGGGGATTTTCCATGAGCGGCTCTCCCCCTTCCTCGGCCTCGAACACCACCGAGCAGGCCGGATCGATGACCAGTTCCAGAAAGGCGATGTGGACGGGCGCCAGCACGGGAGGCCAACCCATGAGCACCGGCAGCAGGCTCAGTCCGATGGTGGGCACATGCACGGCAATGGTATAGACCAGGGCCTGGCGAAGATTGGCATAGATTCTGCGGCCCAGTTCGATGGCGGTGACTATGGCGGAAAAATCGTCTTCCAGCAGCACCAGCGAGGCCGCCTCGCGGGCCACGTCGGTGCCGCGCTTGCCCATGGCCACGCCGATGTGCGCCGACTTGAGCGCAGGTGCATCGTTCACACCGTCTCCGGTCATGGCGACGATTTCTCCCCGGCGCTTGAGCGCATTCACCAGCAACAATTTCTGGGCCGGCGTCACCCGGGCAAACACGCAGGTCTGGGCCGCCCGCTCGTCCAGCATCTCCTGCGACCAGGATTCCATTTCGGCGCCGGTGATGACCCGGCGGCAGTCGATGCCTGCACCCTGGGCTATGGCACGCGCCGTTCTCGGGTGATCGCCCGTGATCATCACGATGCGAATGTGGGCGTTGCGGCACAGGCGCACGGCGGCAGGCACTTCAGGGCGCAGCGGGTCGGAAAGACCGGCCAGCCCAACCCACTCGAAGTCGAAGTCGTGTTGCGCATCCGGCCACGATTCGCCGCGATGAATGGCCCGGGCCACGCCCAGCACCCGCAATCCCCGATCCGCCATGGACTCCGACTGGCGGGCCACTTCGCGCCGCATCGCTTCGGGCAGGTGGCACAGGTCCGCCACGGCTTCCGGCGCCCCCTTGGCAGCCACCACGGCATGGCTGCCGTCGTCGGGCTGCCACAAATGGGTCATGGCCGGCAGCTCCGGCGTGAGTTCGTATTCGCGAACCAGCGCCCAGTCAGCATGCAAATGCTCGGTATGGGCCAGATAATCGTGCGCAAACGAGTGAAAAGCCCGTTCCATCGGGTCATGCGGTTCGATTTCGCTGGCCAGCACCGCGTATTCCAGAAGCAGGTGATACCGTTCCGGAAGGTCGCGGATCGCAAGGTCGCCCACGTCGAGCACCTGACCCTCCACGCAAAGGCTGCTCAGGGTCATGCGGTTCTGGGTGAGCGTTCCGGTCTTGTCCACGCACAGCACGGTGGTCTCGCCCAGCGTTTCGATGGCATTGAGACGCCGGGTCAGCACCCGGTGGCGGGAAATCCGGCGCGCGCCCAGAGCCAGGAACACGATCAGGATCACCGGAATTTCCTGCGGCAGAATCGCCATGGCGAGCGTAATGCCCGCCAGCGCCCCTTCCAGGAAGCCCCCCCGCAACGCCCAGTACAGGCCCACCAGCAGCAGGCAAAAAGCCAGCGCAATCCAGGCCAGACGCTTCGTCAGCCGGGCCAGCTCCTGCTGCAGGGGGGATGTCTCAAACTTCACCGTTTCCAGCGATCGGCCTATGGCGCCCAGGCGCGTGCCATCGCCAATGGCCGTCACCCGCACCAGGCCTTGCCCGCGCACCACCAGCGTTCCAGCATAGACGCGCGCGACCTCATCAGCCGCCGGCGCCCCCGGCGCGGCCCCTGCCTTGGCCACGGGCACGGATTCGCCCGTGAGCAGCGACTCGTCCAGGGCGAGCTCGTGGGCCTGAAGCACCCACGCGTCAGCCGGTACCCGATCGCCTTCGACCAGCGCCAGCAAGTCGTCCCTCACCACGTCGCGCCCGGCAATCCGCATGGGCACCCCGTCGCGAATGGCGAGTGCCCGCGGGCTCGACAGGTCCCGCAAGGCTTCCAGCGTGCGCTCGGTACGGCGCTCCTGGGCGATGGTCACCCCCATGATGATGATGACGAAACCCAGCAATGCCAGCGCATCTCCCGGTTTCCCCAGCACCAGATAGACGAGGCCGGCCCCCAGCAGCAGCAGGAACATGGGTTCACGGGAAATTTCGGCCGCAATGGCCCAGAAGGTGCGCCGGGGTTCCCGGCTCAGGATATTGGGGCCTTCCGCCGCCTGGCGGGCTGCCACGGTGGCGGCATCAAGCCCCCGGTATTCGTCAATCATGGCGTCGGATTCTCCCCCGACTGCAAATCAAATGACCGCGATCAGCTCATGCAGCGCCCGGATCAGGCGCTCTTTCAGGACCAGCAGTTCGGGCAACTGGACAGTGGCACGATCAAATTCCCCCATGCTGCCCAGCCGTGCCAGTTCCTGGGCCAGCAGGTGAATCATGCCATGCAGGCTTTCCACTTCGGAAAACTGGGGCAGATGGCCGTGAGCCGATTTCCCGGGGCCGCCCAGCCATTCCGTGAACCCGCATTCGCGGGGCGCCACGGCCAGGCTGCCTGCCGCCCGCTGTCCGATGGCGTTTGCCAGATCCTCCACCCAGCGCCGATGCCAGACTTCCGAAAACACCAGCGCCATGTCCTTGCGCGACAGGCGCTTGTCCTGGGACTGCACCCAGGCCGGAAAAGGCCGGAAGTCGCTGATCCAGCCCGGAATGCGCGCCGCTTCCATCGGCCGGGCAATGCCGAAACCCTGGGCATGGCGACATCCCAGATAAAGCAGGACGGTCCCATGATCCACCGACTCCACCCCTTCGGCAATGACATTCTTCTGGAATGCTTCGGCCAGGCTGATCACCCCTTCCACGATGGACAGGTCGTCGGGATCATTCAGCATGTCCCGGGTGAAGCTCTGGTCGATCTTGATCGTGTTGACCGGCAGGCGCCGCAGGTAGGCCAGTGACGCATAGCCGGTGCCGAAATCGTCAATGGAAAACATGACGCCATGGCGACGGCATTCTTCCATGGTCTTGGTGACTCGTGGAATATCCCATAAGGCCACCGTTTCCAGAACTTCCAGTTCCAGCCGGTCACGCGGAATCTCGGGATTCTCCGCCAGCACGCTGACGATGAACGGAATGAACCGGTCAGAATGCAGGTGGCGTGCCGGCAAATTGACGCTCACCACCATGTCGAGCCCGTCCCACTGCCATTGGGTCATCTGCCGCAATGCTTCGGAAATCACCCATTCCGACAGGCGCGTTTCGAATTCGCTGTTTTCCACCAGCGGCAGAAAATCCGCCGGCAGCAGCAAACCCTGCTCCGGATGGCGCCAGCGAATGAGTGCTTCGAGGCCCACCACCTGGCCATTGCGCAAATCCACCTTGGGTTGATAGAACAGCTCGAACTCGTGGCGCTGCAAGGCCAACTCCACCCGCGCCTTTCCTTCGGAACGCAGGTGGGCATTGCGGTCGTCCACCACGTCGAAGAAATGGAAGCAGTTGCGTCCCTTTTCCTTGGCCAGGTACATGGCCTGATCGGCATGGCGCAGGAGGGTGTCGGCATCGGCATTGTCATCGGGGTAAATGGTGGCCCCGATGCTGGCCGAAATGGTCACGGATATTTCGCCCAGGGCATACGGCTTGGCTATCGCATCCATGATGCGCGTGAGCATGGACAGAAACTCCTGCTCGCTCTGGATTTCCGACAGGATCAGGACAAACTCGTCGCCGCCCAGGCGGGCCACGGTATCCGTGGCGCGCAGAACGGTGCTCACGCGTCGCGCCACTTCAATCAGCAACAAATCGCCGGTTTCGTGTCCGTAGGTGTCGTTGACCGGTTTGAAGTCGTCCAGGTCGATGAAACAGACGGCCATTTTGCCGCCGGAGCGGCGGGATTCGGCCAGCGCCATGGCCAGACGGTCATTGAGCAGCGCCCGGTTGGGCAGGCCGGTCAGCGGATCGTGCAGGGCCATGAGCTCCAGCTCACTCTGCTGGGCCTTGATCACGGAGATGTCGGAGGAAATGCACACGTAGCTCAGCGTTTCTCCTTCGTCGTTCTTGACCACTGAAATCGTCAGCTTGTCCGGATAAATTTCCCCGTTCTTGCGACGGTTCCAGATTTCACCCGACCAGTGGCCTTTGCTCAGCACGGCATCCCACAGGGCCGTGAAAAACGTGCGATCGTGACGGCCGGATTGCAGGATGCGGGGATTTCGTCCCAGCACTTCCTCGCGGCTGTAGCCCGTGGTCCTGCTGAAAGCGGGATTCACCTCGACGATCCAGCCATCGGCATCGGTGATGAAAATGCTTTCGTCGGCATGGAGAAACACCCGGGACACCAGCTTCAGGTAATCGTCGGAAATCTTGCGCTCTGTAATGTCATTGATGATGGCGACAAAATGGGTGGGGCTGCCTTCCTTGTCATGTACCGGCGCAATCTGGAACCGGTTCCAGAACATGGTGCCGTCCTTGCGGTAGTTGCGCAGGGTGGCCTTCACGGCCCGCCGTTCCTGCAGCGCCTGCCGTATGCCCGGCAGGTCAGGCTGCTTGCAGTCATCGCGTTGCAGGAAACGGCAATTCTTGCCGATCACTTCCACCGAGGGGTAGCCCGTGATCTTTTCGAAAGCCGGATTGACGTAAATCAGGGGGTAGTCGGGCAGCGTGGCATCCGCAATGGCAATGCCGTTGATGCTGTTGTTCAGGGCCCCGGCCTGGAGCCGGATCAGGGACTCCGATTCCTTTCTGACCGAAATGTCGCGGGACGAACAAAACAGCAGCGTCTCGTCGCCCAGATTGAAGGATTTGGCGTGGATTTCCACATCGATCAGCGTCCCGTCCTTACGCCGGTGCCGCGTTTCAAAAGTTGCTTCGCCGTGCCCCATCAACCACACGATGCGTTCACGCAACTCGTCCTCGGACCATTTGGCGTCCCAGGCCGACACGTGCATGCCCAGCATTTCCTCGCGCGGATAGTCCAGTGTCTGGCAAAAGGAGTCACTCATTTCCACCAGAGTGCCCTGGGCATCCAGGACGTGAATGCCGTCGCTGGCGATGTGCAGCAGCGATTCGTTCATGCGGATCTGGCGGGTCAGCCAACTGCGGGTGACGCTGCGTTCGTCGCCATCGCTCACCAGGCCCAGAAGCTGCACCACCTGACCCGTTTGATCGCGCACCGGCGTGAGCTCCATGAGCAGGCAGACCACCCGGCCATCGCGGCATACGAAATGGGTGTTCAGGGACATGGAGGCGTGCCCCCCCGAAATCAGCCGGCTGAATTCGCCCAGGTTGCGCTCGCAATCTTCGGCAGCCAGAATTTTCGAACAGGGGGCAAGCTTCAGTTCGTCGCGCGGGTAACCCAGCAGTCCGCAAAAATGCGGATTGGCATCGAGGATCTGGTGCTTCAGCCCGAATATGACGACGCCCGTGGGGGCCTTTTCAAAAAAGATTCGGAAGTAGGATCGGTAATCGGAAATGGATTCCAGGTAGGCAGGCAACAAGGAATCGCTCGTCTCTGGGGACGAAGAGGTGTCATCCATGAAGGAATCGTTCGGTTTCCGATAACGTTAAAACGCACTGAGTGTACCTGATTGCCTTGTCAATGCAAGCGCGCAAACAGACTCAGCCGCCGGAAAGGTCCTGGTGATGGCGGGCCTGGAGAAAACCCGCCTGCGTCAGCGCCTGGTCCACCTCCCGACGGGTGACCGGGCGCACCAGGCGACCCTGTTCAATGCCATCCCGCAACAGCACGAACGTCGGCCAGAGCTTGACCTGAAAAGCGCGCCCCAGGGCCCTGCCGCGACCGTCTTCCACCTGGACCAGCGGCACGCCGGGGCACGCGCCCAATGCCGATTCCATCACCGGCTGCGCCGCCTGGCAGTGGGGACACCAGTCCACTCCAAACTCCAGAATGAACGGACCCGGCCTGCTGCGCACGGCTTCCAGCGTGGGGCCGGGGTTTTCATACGCGTTCATTGCGGATGTTTTCGCAGGAAATCCGCCTTGGCGGCTTCGTTGCAGTTGTAGGTGTTTTTGTTCGATCGCTGACAGTCCGCGAGATCCGCCGCCAGTTCGTCGGGATGGGACATGTAGTAACCCTGCGTCTTGGTCTGTTCGCAGGAACACAGCAGCAATACCGCCGCACACAGAATGACCTGTTTCATCATGGCTTGTCCTTCATCAATGCCAAATCCATCATCACTATATCACCGGATGTGGTGCCGCTTGAGCGCCCGGGAAAAAACCAGCCCGATCACCGGCAGGGCAAGCCCTGCCAAAGTGAACAGCAAGGCGGGGCCGGACCACGCCAGCAGGAACGAAGCGAGGACGACCCCCAATGACTGCCCGAGAAAAAAGGCCGAAGCAAAAAGGGAAACCGCCGTCCCGCGGACTTGCGGCGCCATCTGGGTGGCGTTGGTCTGCAACGTGTTGTGCAGCATGTAATAGCCGAGTCCGACCAGATAGCAGGCCGGCAACGCCCACCCCCAGGCCGGGCCTGCAGCGAGCATGAACCAGGCGGTACCGATCAGCACGCCACCCAGTTTGGCCAACCCCACTTCTCCCAGGCCGCTCACAAACTGGCGGGCAAACAGCGTGTACGAAAAGCCGCCAATTCCGAATGCGGCCATGAGTGCCCCTGCCAGTGTCAGCGACAGCCCGAACCGTCCATGGAGATAGGAAGGAACGAACGCCAGCGTGCCAAACACCACCAGACCTTCAACAAAAACCGTGGCGAGAATCGCCCGCGCCCAGGAAACACCCAGCACCACACGGGCCTGGGAAAGCACGCCGGCCGGGCCGGTTGCGGCGTGGCGCACGTGATGCGTGCGCTCGTTGGCATGGGATTCGTACAGCACCCAGAGCCCCACCACCAGATAGGTGGCTGCCATGAACCCGAAGGCCCAGCGAAACCCCAGCGTGTCGGTAAAAACGCCACCGATGAACTGCCCGCCGATCACGCCCACGATCTGCCCGGCAAGGAACCGCGCCAGGGTGGCCTGGCGATGCTCGTAGGAAATGGTGTCGCCGATCCAGGCCATGGAAAGCGGAATGATGCCGGCCGCCGAAGCGCCGGTCAGCAGCCGGGCGACAATCAGCCAGCCCATGGACTGGGCCAGCACCGCGCCCAGGCTGCCCACGGTACAGGCGAGCGTCGTCAGGGCAATGAGGCGGTATTTGCCGATGCGGTCTCCGAGCGGGCCAAAAAAAACCTGCAGCAGACCATAGGCCACGGAAAAAGAGGACACCACCTGGGCCGCCTGCTCGGGAGCCACGCGAAACACCTGCACGAGGCTGGGCAGCATGGGATCGCACAAGCGCGCGGAAGCGGCGCTCGCGAACGCGGCAAAGGACAGCAGCAGGACGGCCCGGCGATGCTGCGGGTCTGGTCGATCCATGACGCTTCAGCCCGCCTTCTTCAAACCACCTTCTTCCGCAGTGGACAGTTCGATGGCCGTCCAGTCCAGTTGGCCGCGTCCTTTCGCCAATCCGGACAGCAGGCGCGCATGCAGCAGGTCGGCCACCGGCATGGGCAACGTGACCGATTCGGCCACTTCGCGCACCAGGCGCACGTCCTTCATGCCCAGTTCCAACTTGAAACCCGGCGGTTCGTACACCCGGTCGGCCAGGATGGGGCCGTAATTCTGGTAAATCGGGCAGGAAAAAATGGTCTGACCCAGAAAACCGGCCAGCGCCTTCCGGTCCAGGCCGCTTTTTTCTGCCAGGGCCAGCGCTTCCGCCATGGCTTCGATGGCTGAAAGAATCAGGAAATTTCCTGACAGTTTGGCGACGTTAGCCGCGCCCGGATCTTCGCCGAAATCGTGAATCCCCTGGCCCAGCGCTTCCAGGATGGGCTGGGCCCGCGCCTTGGCTTCGGCATCGCCCGACTGGCAAATCCAGAGCTTGCGCGCCGCTGCGGCCTCCGGCCGGCCAAACACGGGGGCCGCCAGAAAGAAGCTGCCGCGCAAGGCATGTTCCCGTGCCAGCCGGCGCGACAGTTCCGGCGACACCGTGCTCATGGAAATGTGCAGCCCTCCTTCACCCAGGCAATCGGCAAAGCCTTCCCTCCCCAGGGTGACCGTTTCCAGCGCGGCATCGTTTGACAGCATGGTGATGGCAATTCCGCCCGGCACCACAGCTTCGCAGGGCGCATCGGCCACTGTGGCCCCGGCCTCTGCCAGGCCCGTTGTCGCCGGCCGCGACCGGTTGAAAACCGTCAAGGGAAACCCGCCCTCGAGCAGGTTGCGGGCCATGGGCGCTCCCATTTTCCCCAGGCCCAAAAAGGTCAGCGCGCTTTTGTGCATTCGAATCTCCTGATTGCCGTCCAACCCCCCGCCGCAACACCTGCGGCGCGCGGAGTGCCGCGTCCCGAGCTTGCATGATTTGCCCTGGAAGCGCAAGCGCAGGGCCGATCGCCGCGTCAGTACTCGCACGTATTGAGAGGGGTATTGCCCGGCCGTATCGTTACAACTGTAAACACTGGTTACAAAATTTTTATTGACAGACAACCCAACACAGTTCTCGGACGGAATTAATCTCGATGCAACCCCTTGTTTCATCAGGAAAACAAATAACCCCCCGTTCCAGAGCCGCCCTTTTAAAAGGAGACATCACCATGTCAACGGTTCGCACAAAATTGAGCATCCTGGCTGTGGCTGCGGCCGCAACCCTAGGCGGATGCGGGGGTGGCAGCGGAAACCTCGCGCTCACGGCCCTCAACCTGTACAGCCCTGCCTACGACAATCTCGCCTGCCAGCCCGGAAGCGACTCCATCGGCACCTGGAAAATGGTGTCCAACAACACGGTTGCCATTCCCGACTCGCCAGACGTCCTGTTTTTCAGTTACAACCAGCCTTCCATCAACAACAGCGGGATGGTGACATTCCGGGGACGTGCGCGGGATAGCAGCGTGGGTTCCAGCGGCGGCAACAGCGGTTCCAGCGGCAGTTCCGCAGTACAAAGCGGCATCTATGCGGCGCAGCCCTGCCTGACAAAATTCACCCTCTACACGGCCGCCGACTCCAACATGGTGGTGCCCGACCCCAACACCAGCGGAACGGTGTTTACGGAATTTCCTTCGATTCCGCGCATCGACATGGCCTCCGGCGTGCTGGCCACGCGCGGCATGTCGCAACCACTGCTGACGCTGCCGGACGGTACGAAACTGGGCACCTCGGGCGTTTACGTGACCCTCAACAGCGGGCTGACCACGGCCATCGGCCTGTTCGGAACAGTGACGGACTATGCCTACATGCAGGTCCCCAACGCCACCAGCACCACACCGATCCGTTTTGACCAGTTCCCTGGTTCTCCGGCAGTGGCAGGCACCGGCGGCAAGTACGTCCTGTTCAAGGGCAACTACACCGATGCCGATTCGACCGGGGCCCTGACGGTCTCCAAAACCGGGGTTTATTACCGGGATGTGAGCACTCCCAAATCTGCGGTGGCCGTCATCGCCGACACCAATATGATGATTCCCGGCACCAGCACGGCATTCGGCTCCACAGCCCCACCCAGCGCTGCCGGAAACCAGGTGGTCTTCACCGGCCTGGACAATGAAGGCGCGCCCACAGCAGGCGGTATATTCCTCGCCCCCATTGCCAGCAAGCCTGCCCTGACGGCGTTAGTGAAAATCGGCGATCCGGTACCGGACAGCACGGGTACTGCACTGACGGATGGTTCCACCTTCAACCAGTTCGGTGAAGGCCTGTCATTTGATGGCCGCTATGTATCCTTCTGGGGTGCCTGGGGAACCAATGGGGTGCGCACGAGGACCCTGGCCTGCCCGACAGACGGCAACAAGGACATGATTGCCGCCTGCAATGCGCAAAGCAATGCGGGCCCCGGACTGACCACGGTCACCGAAACCGTGGACCAGGGCATTTTCGTCTATGACACCCAGCTCGGGAAACTCTGGATGGCGGCAAGAACCACCCCGCCTTCCACACCCCCCTCTGCCGCCGTGGGCCAATTCCAGAACTTCATTTTCTGGACCTTCTCCGGCAACCCGAAAACGGTTGACGGCGAGCCCCCGCGCTGGCGCTCTTCGGCATTTGCGGCCATGGATGGCAATCGCGGCGTCCTTTTCAAAGGTTCCGTCAGTAACGTTGCAGGAACCTCCACAACTCCGGGCTCAGGCATCTACGGCAGTCAGTTGCTGACGGGCCAGGCCGGCATGGGCCCTGTTTTCAAGGTTCTTGCCGAAGGAGATGACATGGCGACGGTAGACCCGAGTGCACCGGCAGCCTCAGCCATCACGTCGCTGGGCATCGAACGCGAATCGTTGCGTTCCGGATGGTTCAGCCTGACCGTTTCCTCGCTGAACGCAGCGAGCGAAAGCTGGGCGGGAGTCTATGCAACCTACTTCCCCGGCCAGTTCAAGCTCACCACAACCGCCGATGCCTATGGCATGTACAACCTGAAGCTCGGCAATTGAAATGATTCCCTGGCGGGTCCGCCCTTTCCGGAAAGGCCCGCCTTCATTAACCCAATGCTTAAAAGGAGTGAATGCACATGAATAGGCCAAACTTGAGCAGACCGCTGGCCCTGATGCTGGGCACGTTGCTGGTCGGTGCTGCGCTGGCTGCCGGTGGTGGTGGTGGCGGCGGTGGCGGCGGTGGTGGCGGCGGTGGCGGTGGCGGCAGTGGTGGTGGCAGTGGTGGCTACGGTGGCGGATCCCAAAGCGGAGCCCAGACACAGACCCAGACGCGCGAACAAACACAAACCCAAACGCAAACCCAGACACGGGAAAAGGCTGGAGGACAAGGAACGGGAACCCAGAGTCGCGACCAAACACGCGACCGGACCCGTGATCAGAGCGGTGACCAAACCCGTGATCAGACCCGGGACCGCACCCAGACCCAGGACCGCGTGCACCAGTAACCGTACGGTCCCTATCGTCCCCCCTTTCGCCACCTTGAGCCGAAAGCGTATCGCAAGAACGCCCAGGTTCCTGGTGGCGAATTTTTAACGAAAGGTCAGGGGGAGAAAATCGTTGCAAAGCCGTCGGATATCAAAACACCGCAAGCTTGCTTGAGAAAAGAAAATTGGTCGGGGTGAGAGGATTCGAACCTCCGACTCCTGCGTCCCGAACGCAGTACTCTACCAGGCTGAGCTACACCCCGAAACGCGGCATTCTACCGTACTGTCGGCCCCCTTGCCAGAGAGCGCTTCCAAATCATGCCACTTTTGCAGCATAGCCCATCTGTTCCAGGCTCCTTTTTCCCGATTCCACGCCGAATTTCAGCACCACCACGATGAGGGTGAGCAGAAGCCCGATCATGAGCGCCAACACCCCCCGGATGCCGTAATTCGAGAACAGCCATACCACCAGGAACGGCGTTCCAATGGTGGCGCCCCGTCCGAATGTGTTGCAAATCCCCGATGCGCGCAAGCGCACTTCCGTCGGAAAAAGCTCCGGAATATAGATGCCGAATAGCAAGGCCACCAGCACGTAAATGGGCACGGTCAGTGCGAAGCCCACCATTGGCAGCAATACGGGATCATTGACGAACGGATAAATGAAGCCGAAAACAATCGCCAGCAACGAGGAAATGGCGATGGTCGGCTTACGCCCCCAGACATCGGACGAAAGCGCACCGATGGCCGATCCTATCGGAGCCCCGATCGACATCAGCATGGAATACTGAAACGAGGTGGCAATGGTCAGGCCCTGCTTGACGAAAAACGTGGGCAACCAGGTGACAAAACCATAGAGCAGCGTGTTGATGACAATCAAGGCCACGCTGCCCACAACCATGCGCGGCAACAGCTGAGGGCCCCAAAGGCTCGACAATTCATAGGATTCTGCAGGAGCCGATTGCCGCTCGGGTTCGGGCAACGGTTTCCCGGCCGAAGCCTCCGCCTCGATCTGGCGCATCAGCGCTTCCGCCTCTTCAAGGCGCCCGACGGACTCAAGCCAGCGCGGAGATTCCGGCAGGGATTTGCGCAGGTACCACACCACCGCCCCACCAATCCCGCCCAGAATGAACATGGCTCTCCATGAGAACGCAGGAATCACGTACGTGCTGGTCAAGGCCGCCACCGGCAAACCCGAGACGACAAACACGGCCATCCCGCCCAGCCACTTGCCGCGAACCCGTGCAGGAACAAACTCCGTCAGCGTCGAGTAGCCGACGACGTTTTCAGCCCCAAGGCCAATTCCCATGACAAGGCGCAGCAGGATCAGCGCGGTCATGTTGGGAGCAAAGGCTGCCAGCAGGGATGCGCCGCCAAAAAGCAGCAAATTGAACTGGTAGGTAAAGCGCCTTCCATACCGGTCACCCAGAAAACCGGTCATGAATGACCCCAACATCATGCCCACAAACGTGGCAGACACGAACAGGGCATTCTGGGCCATGGTGGAAAACCCGCTGTGAAGCGTAGCTCCCAGCACGGTTGCGGCAATGTAGATGTCAAACCCATCAAAAAACATCCCGATGCCAATCAGCATGCGGACCCGTCGATGGAACGAAGAAATCGGTAGACGATCAAGCCTTGCGCCCGTATTGACGCTGGATGCCATATCTCCTCCTCGCGCTGCGTGTTTTGGGTGTATGCGGCCGAACAGTCCGGCCGGGTGCAGTCCGTGCAGATGAGTCCCGGCCATGATATATCACGATTTTTTTAAAATGCAATATCAAAAGCGCAAAATAAATTAAATACTCATTAAATACAGTATGTTATTTATTTGTTGATGAATTTTCTGATATATCATAAAATTTTTTCAACTTTGAACTTCCGGCCTTTTCATGCCACAGACACTGACCACAGCCCCCGAAAAGAAACTGCTGCGCGAAACGGTTCACGCGCAATTGCGGGCCGATATCCTGCGTTGCCAGATTCCCCCGGGCAGCGAAATCCGTGAAGCCGAACTTGCCACCCGTTTCGGGGTCAGCAAGTCCCCCGTGCGCGATGCCCTGATGCACCTTGAACGGGAAGGTCTGGTCATCACGACGCCGCGCCAGGGCTATCGCGTCGCTCCCATATCCCTCTCCGACGTCCAGGACATGTTTGATTTGCGGCAGGTTCTGGAAGTGGCCTGCATGGAACGCGTCGTGCGACATGCCGGAGAACAGGACCTGGAAGAGCTCGACGAATTCCGCAGCTTTGACGCCAGCCGCTGGGCCGGAGGCTTTGCGGAATACAACCGCACATTCCATCAGCGCCTGGCCATCCTGTCCGCCAATCGTCGCTTGAGTGACCAGATCGGCACCCTGGTGGGACAAATGGAGCGGGCGGTCCTGGTCAGTCTCACCGCCATGAAACAGGGCAACCCCGCGCAAGTGATTGAAGAACACGGCCACATCATTGACGCGCTGCAGGAACGCAATGCCCGACGTGCGGTTCGGCTGGCCGAGCAGCACATCGAATCTGCCGCAATCCGGGTCAGCTCCGCGCTCTCGCGCATGCTCGTGACCCGCTAGTATCGACCCCTCGAGGATCCATCATGCCCAACGCCACGCATTCAGCAGCCTCTGCCAGCAACGCTCAGCCGCTGCACGGATTGTTTATCGACGGCCGCGAAGTCCAGGCCACCCGCAGCGACACCCTGGAAGTCATCAACCCAGCCACCGGCGCCGTGCTGGCGCATATCAGCCACGCCAGCGATGCAGACGTGGACCGGGCCGTGCAAAGCGCTCGGACCGCTTTCAAGCGCAGCGACTGGGCCGACCTGTCCAACCGCACCCGCGCCAAACTCATCAACAAGTTGGCCGATGCCTTCGAAGCCCATCTTGAAGAGTTCTTCCAACTGGAAACCACCAACAACGGACGGCCCGTCAATGAAACACGCGCCCAGATTTCGCGTCTTCCCGACTTCCTTCGCTACAACGCCGGGCTTGCCATTGCGCGACGGGACTCGGTAATTCCGGTGGATGGAAACTATTTCAACTACACGGTACGCACTCCCGTGGGCGTGGTCGGCAATTCCACCCCCTTCAACCACCCGCTCATGATCCTCATGAAAAGCCTGGCCCCCACCCTGGCTTCCGGTTGCACCACCGTGGTCAAACCTTCCGAATACACCCCCCTGACAACACTGAGGCTGGCTGCCCTGTTCGTTGAGGCCGGCCTGCCGCCCGGAGTTTTCAACGTCATTACCGGACTTGGGCCCACCACAGGCCGGGCGCTTGCCACCCATCCGGGACTTGCCAAATGGGTGTTGACCGGCGGCACTGAAGCCGGACGCATCACCGGAGCACTGGCTGCCAGCAACTTCGCCCACCAGACCCTGGAACTGGGCGGAAAAACGCCGGTGCTGGTGTTTGACGACTATGACGTGGACCAGGCCGTCAATTACGCGGCTTTCGGCGCTTTCATCGGCGCAGGACAGACCTGCATCTGCGGCAGCCGGCAGATCGTCCAGGAGAAGGTATACGACCAGTTTGTGGAAAAGCTGGCGGCCAAGGCAAAAACCATACGGATCGGAAATCCCATCGACCCGTCAGTCCAGCTGGGTCCCGTGGTTTCGTTGCGGCAGCAACAGCGGGTCCTCAACTACATCCGCATCGGCCTGGAGGAAGACCGGGCGCGACTGGTGGCCGGCGGCCGCATTCCGGATGACCCTGCCCTGAAAAGCGGGTTCTACGTTGAACCCACGGTGTTTGCCGACGTGACGGCCAACATGCGAATTTTCCAGGAGGAGGTGTTTGGCCCCTTCGTGTCGATCTCGCGCTTCTCCACGGAAGAGGAAGGGCTGGCGCTGGCCAATCATTCCCAGTTCGGCCTCGCAGGCGCCATCCGCACCAACAACCTGACCCGGGCGCACCGCGTGGCGGCACGCCTGCAATGCGGGATCGTCTGGGTCAACGATCACCACCGGCTCGATCCGGCATCTCCCTGGGGCGGGGTCAAGGATTCCGGCATTGGCCGGGAGTGCGGGACAGAATCCTTTGACCAGCATTTCGAAACCAAAAGCGTCATGCTGCGCATGGATGAGACGCCGTTCGACTGGTATCGCGACACCGCCAGCCAGCCGCGGCTCAATTAAGCCGGAATGCCCATGGACAACAACCGTCCCCCGTTCCGAACCGAAACCCGGTCGCTCGGCCCGCACCGGATTTCCGCGCGGGTCGCAGGCGATGGCCCCCCCTTGGTGCTGTGCCATTCGCTGCTGGCCGACGACAGCAGTTTTGACCGCATCGCAGCTCCCCTCAGCGAAACGCACCGCGTGGTCATTCTTTCCTTGCCGGGTTTCGGCGCCTCTTCCCCTGCGGAAGGGGGTCTGGAAGCGGTGGCTGACCGTGTGGCCGAAGGACTGAAAGCCTTCGCATTCGACCGGCAGCCCACCGTGATGGGCAACGGCTATGGCGGCTTTGTGACCTTGCTCGCCGCCCTGCGTCACCCCGACCTGGCAGGACGCCTGATCCTGGCCGATTGCGGTGCGTGCTTCAGCGAAGGCGGGCGTGCCGCGTTCCGCAACATGTCGACCGCGGCACGCGAGAAAGGCCTGGATGCCATCGCCGACGTGGCCATGCGACGCCTGTTTTCTGCAGCTTATCAGGAGGCCAATCCTGGTTTGGTGGCAGAACGCCGGCAACGTTTCCTGGCTGTGAACCCGGACACCTTCCAGCAGGCCTGTGCAGCGCTGGCGACCCTGGACCTGCGCGATCAGTTGCACACGCTGCGCGTACCGGCCCTGGTGCTGGTGGGGGAAGAAGATGAAGCCACGCCTCCGGCCATGTCCCGGGAACTCGCGGCCGGACTGCCGGATGCACGGCTCGCCGTGTTGCCTGGTTGCGCCCACGTGCCCCAGCTGCAGGCACCGGAACAGTTCCTGGCAGCCATCCGCCCGTTTCTGGCAGAGAAGGCCTAGCGGGCCAGCCCTTCCATCCAGACGCGGTAGATGTGGCGCGCCCTGTCGGTCATGGCTGGCAGCTTGCGCGGCATCAGTTCCAGTATCGTCGCCACGGACTGCACGGCCGGGCTGTGGCTTGATTCGATTTCCCGCCGGCCGCCTTCACACCAGCTGCGCACGTAAGCTTCGGTCATTTCCACATGAAACTGCATGCCCAGATGAGGGCCCAGCGCAAACGCCTGGTGCGGACAGGCCTCGCTGCCCGCCAGCAATTCGGCTCCGGGCGGCAGGCTCCAGGTTTCGCCGTGCCAGTGAAACGCCTCGAACGTTTCCACCTCGCCAAACCAGCGCCGGGCTTTTGGCGTGTTCCGCACGCGCACCGCACCCCAACCGATTTCCTTCAGGAGGTTTTGCGTCACCTGACCGCCCAGGGCCTTGCTCATGAGTTGCGACCCCAGGCAATGGCCCAGCACCGGCACACCACGCGCCACGGCATCGCGAATCAGGCGCAGCACGGGGGGAATCCAGGGCAGGTCGTCGTTGACGCTCATGGGGCCGCCCATGAACACCAGCCCGGCAAAGCCGTCGGCCGTGGGGGGTACGGGCATACCTTCGTCCAGCGCCACCAGTTGCCACGGATAGGCTTCGCCATCCAGGAAATCACCGAAATACGCAGGCCCTTCCGTGGGATAGTGCCTGAACAGGGCAATCGGCCGGGGCATGGGGCAGGAATTCAGCGGGAGCGGTTCACGGCCAGGTGGGCCAACTGTTCCAGTGCGTCCCGGTAGGGAGAATCGGGCATGATGCCTTTCAGCGCGGCACAAGCCGCATCCGATTCGCGCTGGGCACAGTCACGGGCATAATCCAGCGCCCCGCTTTCCCGGATCACGGCAGCCACCGCCGGCAGGGATTGCCCTCCGCCTTCAACGATGGCATTCCGGATCAGCGCCGCATCGGCTGGCGGGCCTTCGCGCATGACGTGAATGAGAGGGAGCGTTGCCTTGCCTTCGGCCAGATCGTCGCCCAGGTTTTTGCCTGTTTCGGACAAGTCCCCGGAATAATCCAGGACGTCGTCGATGATCTGGAAGGCCGTGCCCAAATGGGCGCCAAAAGCCGCGAGGCCTTGCTCGACCGCATCCGGCGCTCCCGCCAGGAGGGCGCCCAGGCGGGCGGCCGCCTCGAACAGCTTGGCCGTCTTGTAGCGGATCACCTGCAGGTAGCGCGCTTCGTCCACGTCCGGATCGTGGCAATTGAGCAGCTGCAGCACTTCCCCTTCGGCAATGACGTTGGTGGCATCGGCCAGCACCTGCATGACTCGCATGTCCCCCACCGAAACCATCATCTGGAAGGAGCGCGAATACACGAAGTCGCCCACCAGCACGCTGGCGGCATTGCCGAACAGTTCGTTGGCCGTTTTCTGCCCGCGCCGCATTTCGGATTTATCCACCACGTCATCGTGCAGCAGGGTGGCAGTGTGGATGAATTCCACCACGGCGGCCAGCGTGTGATGATGTGTCCCGGCATAACCCAGCGCCTTGGCCGCCAGCAGGGTGAGCACCGGACGCAGGCGCTTGCCGCCACTGTGGATGATGTATTCGGAAACCTGGCGCACCAGAACGACATCGGAGTGAAGCTGCGTGCGGATGACGCGATCCACCGCCGCCATGTCTTCTTCGATTAACTGGCGGATTTGATCAAAGCTCACGGAAACGGACACCTTCTCTGATGGCACGGCTAAGCGGGAGGGTCAATGGTAGGGAGAGCCGACGGATTCTGTCAACGCGCCCGGACCCCGGGGAATCCGGTAAGGGCTTGATTGGTTTTGACAACAGGGGTGAGGAAAAGGTATAGTTGCGGATTCATTGATTCGAACAGGCAGGGAGCGTCGTCATGTACGCTGTAATCAAGGCCGGCGGCAAACAGTACCGAGTGCAGTCCGGCGAAAAACTGAAAATCGAGCTCATTCCCGCGGAAGTGGGCGCCCAGGTGCAACTGGACCAGGTCCTTATGGTCGCTGACGGCGATGCCGTCACGTTTGGCCGTCCCCTGGTCAACGGTGCCAAAGTGACCGCCACGGTGCTGTCCCATGGCCGGCACGACAAGGTCAAAATTTTCAAGATGCGCCGCCGCAAGCATTACCAGAAGCACCAGGGACACCGCCAGGGGTTCACTGAAGTGCAAATCGACACCATCACCGCAGGTTGAGGTTTAAGCCATGGCACATAAAAAGGCAGGCGGGAGTTCCCGCAACGGACGCGATTCCGAATCGAAACGACTGGGCATCAAGGCCTACGGCGGCCAGCTGGTCTCGGCCGGCAGCATCATCGTTCGCCAGCGTGGCACCCGCATCCATGCAGGCCCCAACGTGGGCATGGGCAAGGATCACACCCTGTTCGCGAAAGTGGACGGGCGGGTGGCCTTCCGCAACAAGGGTCCGCTGCAGGACAAGATCGTCACGATCGAACCCCTGACCCCGGCGGCCTGAGGGCTCCCCCTTTCCAGGAAAGCCCTATCGTCAAGATAGGGCTTTTTTATTTGAATGAAGTTCATCGACGAAGCCACCATTCAGGTCCACGCCGGCAAAGGCGGTGACGGCTCCGCCAGCTTCCGCCGCGAAAAGTACATTCCCAAGGGCGGTCCGGACGGCGGCGATGGCGGACGTGGCGGCAGCATCTGGGCCGTGGCGGACCGCAACATCAACACCCTGGTGGATTACCGCTATGCCCGCATCCATAAGGCAAAAAACGGTGAACCCGGGCGCGGCTCCGACTGCAACGGCAAAGGCGCGGACGACATCATCCTGCGCGTTCCCGTGGGCACCCTCATCGTTGACCAGGAAACCGGGGCCACGGTAGCCGACCTCACCCGCCACGAACAAAAGGCGATCCTGGCGCAAGGCGGCCAGGGCGGCCTGGGCAACCTGCATTTCAAATCCAGCACCAACCGCACCCCGCGCCAGTTCACCCGCGGCGAACCCGGCGAATCCCGGGAGCTGCACCTTGAGCTCAAGGTACTGGCTGACATCGGGCTGCTGGGCTACCCCAACGCGGGCAAATCCACTTTCATACGGGCCGTGTCGGCCGCACGTCCCAAAGTGGCCGATTACCCTTTCACCACCCTGCACCCCAATCTGGGCGTGGTGCGGGTGGATGACGCCCGCAGTTTCGTGATTGCCGACATTCCGGGGCTGATCGAAGGCGCCGCGGAAGGCGCCGGACTGGGCCACCAGTTCCTGCGCCACCTGGCGCGCACGCACCTGCTGCTGCACATCGTGGACAGCGCACCGCTCGACGACTCCGTCAACTTGCTCGACCAGGCGCATGCCCTGGTGGAAGAGCTGCGCAAATACGACGAAAACCTTTACCGCAAGCCGCGCTGGATCGTGCTCAACAAGGCCGACATGCTCGACCCGGAAAGCCGGGTTGCCGTGCGTCGCCTGTTCGAAACAGAGCTGGGCCCGGACGCCCGCATTTTCGAGATTTCCGCCTTGACGGGTGAAGGTTGCCGCGAGGTATGCTACGCCATCATGGAAGCCATCGAATCCTTGCGTCACCCGGAGCCAGGGCCCGCAGAACCGGAGAATCCGGCGTGAGTTCGTTTGTCCGGACCGCGCGCCGGCTCGTGATCAAAATCGGCAGCAGCCTGCTCACGAATGACGGCAAAGGCCTGGACCAGAACGCCATCCAGGCGTGGGTGGCCCAGGTGGCCGCACTGCGCCAGCTGCACAAGGAAGTGGTGCTGGTGTCTTCCGGAGCCGTGGCGGCCGGCATGCAGCGGCTGGGGCTTGCGGAACGCCCCAAAGCCCTGCACCTGCTGCAGGCGGCAGCGGCCGTGGGACAAATGGGCCTGGCCCAGGTGTGGGAGTCCTGCTTTTCGCAGCACAACATTCGCACTGCGCAAATCCTGCTGACCCATGAAGACCTGGCGGCCCGCAAGCGCTATCTCAACGCCCGCACCACGGTGACCACCCTGCTCCAGTGGGGCGTGGTGCCCATCATCAACGAAAACGACACCGTGGCCACCGACGAAATCCGGGTCGGAGACAACGACACCCTGGGTGCCCTGGTCACCAACCTGATCGATGCCGATGGCCTCATCATTCTCACCGACCAGGCCGGCCTGTTCACGGCCGACCCGCGCCGTGATCCCGCGGCTTCCCTGGTCCGGGAAGGACGGGCCGGCGACCCTGCCCTGGAAGCCATGGCGGGCGGCGCAGGCAGCATGCTGGGGCGCGGCGGCATGTTCACCAAAATCACGGCCGCCAAACGCGCTGCGCGCAGCGGCGCCCATACCGCCATCGTATCCGGGCGCGAACCCCTTGTACTGGAGCGGCTGGCGGCAGGGGAACTGATCGGCACCCAGCTGACGGCACCGACGCCCACCCTGCCCGCCCGCAAACAGTGGCTGGCGGACCACCTGCAGGTCAAAGGCGAACTCACGCTGGACGCGGGCGCGGCCCGTGCCTTGCGCGCCGAAGGGAAAAGCCTGCTGCCCATCGGTGTGGTTGCGGTTTCAGGCGACTTCGAGCGCGGCGAACTGGTGCGTTGCGTGGACCCGGAAGGGCGGGAAGTCGCGCGCGGGCTGATCAACTACGGCGCCGCGGAAACATCGAAAATACTGAAGACCCCTTCGGAATCCATTGAATCGGCGTTGGGCTACGTGGACGAAGAGGAACTGATCCATCGGGATAACCTGGTGACCCTGGGCTGAGTCCTTACTGGGGAATTGAAATTTCCAGTT
>JAGWTQ010000047.1 GCA_028868905.1 Betaproteobacteria bacterium | reverse complement strand
ACCAGGAGTTGGGTGCAGGGGGTGCCTTCCCGGAAAACAACTTCCCCCGCCGCATATCTGCGTCGATTCAGCACACCGCGGATTTCGCATACCTGCGCTTTTCCGTGGTCGCCGGAGGTGACCAGTGCGCCGCAAAGCACGCACTGACCATGTTGGCAGCGACAGTTCAGCATGTTCCTTACTGGCCACAAGCCCTATGGCCATTCAGCGAGACTTTTCAGTCATGCCATTATTTTTATTTTTTAATTATATCCCTTTTCATCACAACCGTGACCAACTCCAATTGAAAAAATTCAATTGTTTTTGGCACCCTGGGCCACCCAGGTTTTGATTGTGTCGATATTCTTTTGCGGCAACAGGTTGCGCTGGTAAGGCATGTGAATGGAAACATCGGCCCGATTTTCAATCAGCATCACCAACACACTGGTCAGTGTGTCTCCCGGTTTGACCACAGGCCCGAATTGCGTTCCCTTCATCAAGGTATCGTAGCTGCTCATGTCAAGCTTGCTCTTTTCGTAACCCACGCCTCCCGGCGTATGGCATTCGAAACAGCTCGTCTTGAGGATAGGCAATACCTCATGCTGGTAGCTCACTTCATGTTGGCCACACGCAGGCAGAACCGTTGCAGACAGTGCTGCGCAAACCCCTAGTAACATGGAACTCGTTTTCATGGTGAAACCTCCTTCCCTGCTTCGGGTTCCCATGGCGACAGAAAGCGGGTGATCAGCCACAGGACGACAAAGGGGCACAGGAAAATGAAGGCAACGGCAAGCAATCCTTCGTGCCCCAGGATTTCAGGGTAATAAGTCAACAAGCCTTTCGTGGTCTTGGAGAGTTCCTGCCCGCCAATCACCACGTTCCAGCGCATGGCCAGAACGGCGATCATCATGGCAATGCCAGAGACCGTCATCCCGACAACCAGAAACCGGCCACGCGCTTTGCTCAGAATCAGGACGCTCAATAGCACCAACACGCCCAACGAGCACCCCCATTGCAGGACCATGCCGTACCGTATCGGTCCTTCGATCAGGCGCTGAACGGCATCAATGCCCTCCAGCCGCTTGTAAAACATCTCCAGAAGCTCGAGTCCTTCAATCAACAGCACCACCAGAAGAAAGGCCCAAAGGGTTTTTGCAAGCCCCGCCAGGACATTTTCATCTGCCGGAACTTTCCGGGCCTTCGAATAAGCCACGTACAAAACCACCAGAAGGCCGATCCCCGAAACGATGGCCGACAAGAGGAAAATGATCGGCATGAGGTCCGATGACCACCATTCACGTGCCTTGACCGACCCAAACAGGAAACCCACGTAACCGTGAAGGCCCCCTGCAGAGGGAATGCCGATGATGGCCAGCGCCGTGGCAAAGCGATGGTCAATGGCGAGGGCTACCGGCGAAACGTCATCCGATCCCAGGCTCAGCAGTCGGTATATGCGCCCTGCAAAGCCCGCCTTCGTTTTTGCCAGGGCGACGATGTCCGCACGAAAGGCGAACCATATTTCAAGCAGCAGCAGGCACACATAAAAACCCGCCACATAGCTGAAGGCGGACATGGCTGAAGTCCAGTGCGGTGTCAGCACCGCATTGAATGCCCTCTGGGGATTGCCCAGGTGGAACAGCAGCGGCATCGGAACGAAGAACATGAAGCTGACGGCAGTGAGCAGCGCAAACCGGGCAACCGGCTTGAACTGGCTCATGCCGAAAACATGGTAAAGGCTGGAGACGATGAAGGCCCCCGCAACCAGCCCCGTGATGTAGGGGTAAATGACAATGAGGACGCTCCAGGGAATGTCCGTCTCGTTGGGATAAACGTAGCCGACGTAGGGAGCGGCTGTGGCCATGGTTCCAATCATTCAAGACACCTCCTTGTCGATACCCACATAAAACACGTTGGGCGCGTTTCCTGTGTAGGGCTTCAACACCGAGACTCGGTTGTTTTTGATGAAACGGCTGATGGGGCTTTCCGGATCATTCCGGTCGCCAAACACCCGGGCTTCCACGGGGCAAACTTCCACGCAGGCGGGCTGCAGCCCCTTGGTGATGCGGTGGTAACACCAGGTGCATTTGTCCGTGACACCCATCGCATGATTGAATTCGCGCGCCCCGTAAGGGCAGGCTTGCACGCAGTACTGGCAGCCAATGCAGTAGGAATGGTCGATCAGAACCACTCCGTCCTTGGTCTGGTAGGTTGCCCCCGTAGGGCACACCTGCACGCAGGCCGGATGGGTGCAGTGGTTGCAAAGCTTTGGAACGAAAAAGGCTTTTTCCACCGGCGCGTTCTGGTAGCGGTTGTCGAAGCGAAAGGCTTGCTCTGACCCCGAAGCCGCGATATTCCCGGGCTCGCTTTGGCTGTCGACGTGCGCCTGGTCATCGCCTTGCAGATAAACGTAGCGTTCCACCCAGGTGCGGAAATGGTGGGCATCGCGTGCCACGCCATTTTCGGCCTTGCAGGCCTCCACGCAACGCAGGCAGCCGATGCAGCGCGTGGCATCCACTCCGAAAGCCCATTTGTGTTTGCGCCAGTCGTACCCCGGAATGTCCGGTATGGGCGTTTCATCCGGCAATGATTTGGCGGGCAGCGCCTTGCTCACCCAGGCGCCAGCGCAAGCGGCCCCGACGCCGACGGCCCGCAGAAAATTTCGCCGCAACGCGTTTTCTGCCTTTGGTTTTTGTTCTTCGTCCTGATGGTCCATTTTATTGCTCCAAGACTTAAGGTCACTTGCAATTGGCGCTGGCATAAAAAACCGCCAGGCGATCAATGTCATCATCACTGAGTGTCTTCGCCACGCTGGTCATGACCGGGTGCGAGCGGCTGCCGCTGCGGAACGACTTCAGGGAGGCGGTCAAATACGACGCATTCTGTCCGGCCAGGTTAGGCCATGCGGGGTTCCCTCCAGTGCCTGTCGCACCGTGGCACAAGGCGCAAGTATTCGAACGCGCCTTCCCGAGGGCAGCCAGGGCCGGATCTCCTGCCGATTTTTTGCAGCTCTCCCCGGAAAAATAGGCCGCCAGGTTTTCCATGTCCGAGTCGCTCAGTCCGGCAGCCATGCCGGACATCATTTCGTTGGCACGGGTCCCCGCCTTGAACGCCTGAAGCGACTTGAGGAGATACCCTGCATGCTGCCCCGCGAGATTGGGCCATTCGGGGTTGACGCTGTGCCCGGCAGTGCCGTGGCAGGCTGCGCACTGTGCCGCCAGGGTTTTGCCCGCCTGGGCATTTCCTTTTGGCGCTGCCGGCAATTCGGAGAAGTTGATTTTCGGTTCGTGTGGATCGTGACAGGAGCCGCAGTCGGCGGCCCCTGAATGTGCGGCCAATGCCACCTGGCGCTGCGCTGCCGGTCGCCCGGGCATGGCTTCATGACACTGAATGCAGAGGGTCTTGTCCGTGGGCAGGGACGATTGTCCGGACAGGGCCCCTTTATCCGTGAGAACGGCTGCGTGCGAACCGAGGGCGATCCGCTCGTCAAAACTGGGAGTGGCCACCTTTGAAGGATGCGAACCGACCGGCCCATGGCAAACTTCGCATACCACGTGTTTCCCTGCGGAAGGATTATTGTGCGGGCTGCCTTCCCAGGCTGCATATTGTTTCTGGTGGCAGGATTTGCAATAGGCGTTTCCGCGGAACCGCGGTGCATCCCCCGCGATTTCCGCAACGGAATCGCCACGGTAATGACCGTAGCGGTAATACGACTTGTCCGTGAAATAGGCCTTGGCACCCAGGGCCGCAGCAGCTGCGACGGCCACCAGGAGCATGAGGCGAACAATGTGCTTTGGCATGCCCTTCTCCGAAGTTGTATTGGAGCTGAAGAAAGGCTAGAAGAGATTTGTGGTAATTACATTGAGAACACGCAATCGCAACATTGATATTTCGCAATTGGCTTTTTTGAAGGTGAAATTTGAAGGCGAAAAAATATTGAACTTAATTGAGGCAGATCAAAACGCGACAGTGCGGAAGCGCCTAGTATGTCGAACATTAGCTGGGCCTGTGTCTTGATGCCAGCGTAACGGTCCCCCTCAAGCACAGGCAGCCCCCGCTCAACGCAATGGGGTTGCCTGTGTTCTTTTCCTTTTGCCTTAATTTCCGGAGCATCCCGGAAAAAAACAGCAGGCGCTCAGAAACGTTGCCTCACCCTGCTCTCCAGCGCTGGCATTGACGCTGCACCACTTCGGGAAACGATCGGGTCAAGGCGTGTTCATCACGCAACAGCGTTGCATCGCTGAAGCCTGCACGCAATCCCTGCAGCAATTCCGCACAGGCGCCCTCTGCTCCCAGCGCCACGGCATGGGCCTCGATTTTTGAAAACGTGCCAACCAGCTCATCCGCCAGCGAACGGTGCTCGTTGGTTTGCGGATCTACATAGATGCCCTGGCTTCCAAACCGGCAAGCCTGAAAGCGGTTGAAGGTATAGACCAGGTAATCGTCTTCTCCCGGCATGAATGGCCGCTCCACCATCAGGTAACGCGCCACCGACTGGATGAAAGCGGCCAATTGGGCTGCACGGCCAATGGTCAACGGCGTATCCATGACACGCACTTCAACCGTTCCGAATTCCGGCTTTGGTCTGATGTCCCAGTAAAAATCCTTCATGCTTTTCACGACACCCGTCTTCACCATGGACTCGAAATAAGTCCCGAAATCCTCCCAGGTTTCCACGAAAGGGGCGCGTCCACTCAAAGGGAAGGCAAACACGGAATTCAGGCGTGCCGAGTGAAAACCGGTATCGTGCCCCTGGACAAAAGGAGACGAGGCGCTCAGGGCGATGAAATGCGGCACGTACCTCGACAGCCCATGCAGGAGGTACAGCGCCAGATCGGCATCAGGGCAACCGACGTGCACGTGCTGCCCGAAAATGGTGAACTGCTTGGCAAGATATCCGTACAGGTCCGAAAGATAGTCGAAGCGCTCGGTCGGAGAAATTTTCCGTTCGCTCCAGTGCTGGAAACTGTGGGTTCCGCCTCCGGCGATGCCGATATTGAGGCTGTCGGCGCACGAAACCAGCGCATCGCGGATTTCCTCAAGCTGATCAAGCACCTCGGCATGGCGGTGGCAAACACCGGTGGCAATTTCGATCATGCTCATGGTGATTTCGGGTTTGATGTCCCAGGTGGCGCCTTTCCGGGACAAAAGCCGCAAAAGATCCGGGGCGGATCCCACCAGGTCATAGTCATGGGTGTTAACGAGCTGCAGCTCAAGCTCGACACCCAGGGTCAATGCATCGGATTGTGCGAACGAACCGAGTCCCATCACCGCCCTCCTTCGCGCGTTTCACCCGCCTTGCGCAAGGCCCACTGGACTGCAATGGCACCGGCAATCTCCAGCACGACCATGAGGGTGAGCACCACGGAGGCCGCTTTGTCGCCAAAGGCCGGATAAATGAGGCGAACATCCTGGACCAGCAGCAAGGCCAGCGCCGCCATGGGTGAAAGCGCAACCCCCACCAGCAGCGACTGCTTCAAACTCAGGCCGCTGATCGGCCCAAACGCCACTACGCCGCACCCTTTCGCCAAGGCGCGCACCAGCAGCAAGGCACCTGCCGTTCCGCCCCCAATGAGAAGGTCATGCCAGGTCATCGCTGCGCCTGTCAGCACAAACAGCAGGATGAACAGGACCGCCCCGGCTGTGCCGAAATAGCGGGGCCACAGATGCGGTCGGGGATCGATGAATTTGACCATGATGCCGCCCACCAGCGGGGCAAGTCCTGAAGGAAGGTTCAGGGCTTCCAGGGCCGCCAGCGTGAGCAGCAGGAGAGCGAAAAGGAGCGCCCCGCCCTGCTCGTCGGAAAAATCGAAGTGACGCCGCAGCAGCTTGAAAGCAATGGCCAGCGCCGCCCCCATGCCAAACGAGCCCAGCACCAGATAGAGCGGATGCATGACGGCAAGCACCCAGTCTTCCTTGAATGCGCCATGCAGACCGCCGATGATGAGTTTGGACGCGATGATGGCGTAGATCGTATTCAACGCGGTCATGACCAGAATGCGCTGTGAAACCTGTCCCTGCGCCTGCAGCTCTGCCGCAACGCGCATGACCACCGCCGGCGAAGTCCCCATCGCGATGGCCGCGATAACCGCCGACAGCTTGCCTTCCACGTGGAATACGAACAGCAGCAGTCCGAACGTCGCCGCGAACGCGAGGCCTGATTCCAGCAGGCTTCCGGCCACCACCCAAAGGTTGGTGCGAAGCCAGCGCAGGTTGACCTGCACGCCCAGTTCAAACAGCAGCAGGGCCAGAGCCAGGTCGATCAGCATGCGGAAACGCAGCATGTCCTGTCCGGCAAACCACCCAAGGCCCATGGGGCCCAACAGCAGGCCTGCCAGCGCGTAGCCGGCAATGCGGGGCAACCGGATGAGACGACGCAGCGCTTCGCTGGCGAGAACGGCCCCGAACAGGGCCAATGCGAGGCGCAGTACTTCGCCGAATTCGAAAGGGCCTGCAGGCCAGGGTGTATCGATCATTCAGAAAAACAGGATGGCGGCACTGAAGCTCCGCCCAGGGTCAGAAGAGAAACCCATTCTGCCACAGGCCGGGCAGAAAAATGTTTCTAATCCTGTTTCACGCAATCCACGTAAAAACGGGACGTGCCGTTCTGCCCGGTTTTCGAGAGACCGTGAATGTCGGTTTCGAATCCGGGGAACCGTTCGTTGAACGCCCGTGCAAACTTGAGATAGCGCACGATCGTGGCATTGAAGCGCTCGCCCGGAATCAGCAGCGGAATGCCGGGTGGATACGGCGTGAGGAGCACGGACGTGATGCGCCCTTCAAGCTCGTCGATTTCCACGCGCTCCGTCTCGCGATGGGCCATGCGTGCAAACGCGTCCACCGGCTTCATGGCCGGGACCATGTCGGACAGATACATTTCCGTGGTGAGACGCGCCACGTCATTGCTTCGGTACACTTCATGAATCTGGTCGCACAGTTCCTTGAGACCCCAGGTTTCGTAGCGCGGATGCTTGGCGACAAACTCGGGGAGCACGCGCCAGAGCGGCTGGTTTTTGTCGTAATCGTCCTTGAACTGCTGCAGTTCGGTCACCAGCGTGTTCCACCGGCCCTTCGTGATGCCGATCGTGAACATGATGAAAAAGGAGTACAGACCCGTCTTCTCAACCACCACGCCGTGTTCGGCCAGGTACTTGGTCACCACAGCCGCGGGAATGCCCATGTCATGGAAATCGCCGTCCACGTCCAGTCCAGGCGTGATGACCGTGGCCTTGATCGGGTCCAGCATGTTGAACCCCTGGGCCAGATTGCCGAAACCGTGCCAGCGCTCCCCGGGCTTGAGCATCCAGTCGTCCCGGTTGCCGATGCCTTCATCGGCCAGATATTCGGGGCCCCATACCTTGAACCACCAGTCCGCGCCCCACTCCTCGTCCACCTTGCGCATGGCGCGGCGAAAATCCAGCGCCTCGTTGATGGATTCCTCCACCAGCGCCGTTCCGCCGGGCGGTTCCATCATGGCCGCCGCCACGTCGCAGGAAGCGATGATGGCGTACTGGGGGCTGGTGGAGGTATGCATGAGATAGGCTTCGTTGAAGCAGTCCCGGTCCAGTTTTCGCGTCTGGCTGTCCTGGATCAGGATCTGGGAGGCCTGGCTCAATCCGGCCAGCAGCTTGTGGGTGGATTGTGTGGCCATGACCATGGACTGGGCGCAAATGGGACGATCGCGGCCGATGGCATGCATGTCCTCATAAAAATCGCTGAAAGCGGCATGAGGCAGCCAGGCTTCGTCGAAATGAAGGGTATCGATTTCGCCGTCGAGCATGCCCTTGATGGTTTCCACGTTGTAGATGATGCCGTCGTAGGTGCTTTGCGTGATGGTCAGGACCCGCGGCTGGGACGTGCTGCCCTGGGCAAACGGATTGGCCGCGATCTTGCGCCGGATATTCTCGGGACGAAACTCTTCCAGGGGAATGGGCCCGATGATGCCGTAATGATTGCGGGTGGGCATCAGGAACACCGGAATGGCCCCGGTCATGGTAATGGCATGCAACACCGACTTGTGGCAGTTGCGGTCCACCACCACCACGTCGCCCGCGGCGACGGTGGAATGCCAGACGATCTTGTTGGACGTGGACGTGCCATTGGTCACGAAAAACAGGTGGTCCGCATTGAAAATGCGGGCTGCGTTGCGCTCCGAGGCGGCCACCGGTCCGGTGTGGTCCAGCAGTTGCCCCAGTTCGTCCACGGCATTGCAGACGTCGGCCCGCAGCATGTTCTCGCCAAAGAACTGGTGGAACATCTGTCCCACGGGGCTTTTGAGAAAAGCCACGCCACCGGAATGTCCAGGGCAATGCCAGGAATAGGACCCGTCCGAAGCGTAGTGGGTCAGCGCCCGGAAAAACGGAGGGGCCAGGGAATCCAGGTAGACCCGGGCTTCACGGGCGATATGGCGCGCCACGAATTCCGGCGTGTCTTCAAACATGTGAATGAAGCCGTGCAACTCCTTGAGGACGTCATTGGGAATGTGCCGGGAAGTGCGCGTCTCGCCGTACAGGAAAATGGGGATGTCGGCATTGCGCCAGCGGATTTCCTGCACAAAGGCCCGCAGATGCTTGAGTGCCACTTCCATTTCGTGCGGGGAACCGCCACCGAACTCTTCATCATCGATGGACAAAATGAATGTGGAGGCGCGACTTTGCTGCTGGGCAAAGGAAGCCATGTCGCCGAAACTGGTCACGCCCAGCACTTCCAGGCCTTCCTTTTCTATGGCATCAGCCAGGGCACGAATGCCCAGCCCGCTGGTATTTTCTGAGCGGAAATCCTCGTCGATGATGACGACAGGAAAGCGAAATTTCATGGCGTTCTCCCTGGGAAGCGGCGAATTATAGTCCCCTTTCCGAGCGCAGGGCGGCTTTATTCAATTTTCCCGTGGCCGTATGGGGCAGCGCTTCCACGAACTCGATCCGGTCCGGCAGCCACCATTTGGCCACCCGCTGTTCCAGGTAGCGCAGCACCGCTTCGGGCGTCGCCTCTTCGCCGGAGCGAAGCACTGCGAACAGGCAGGGGCGTTCGCCCCAGTGGGGATGGGGCATGCCAATCACTGCCGCCTCCAGGACGGCGGGGTGGCTGGCCGCCACCTGCTCGAGCTCGATGGAACTGATCCATTCGCCGCCGCTTTTGATCATGTCCTTGGCCCGGTCGGTGATTTGCATGAACCCGTCCGCATCCATGACCGCCACGTCCCCCGTCGGAAACCATCCGTTTTCCAGCGGATCACCCTCTTCCCGGTAATAGCCGCTGCAGACCCAATGCCCTTTGACCTGCAGGTGCCCGAATGTCACGCCATCGTGAGCCACCGACTGTCCCTGCTCGTCGACGACTTCCAGATCCACGCCAAACAGGGCCCGCCCCGAACGGGCCAGCCAGTCCCTGCGCTCCTGCCCCTTAAGCCCGGACTGACGGGCTTTGGGTCGGGTGAGCGCCGCCACGGGGCTGGTTTCCGTCATGCCCCAGCCCGGCAGCACCGTGATTTGCTGCACATCTTCAAAATAGCCGATGATCGTTTTCGGACAGGCCGCCCCGCCCACTCCGAGACGCTTGAGGTAATGCAGCTTGCGCCCTTCGGACTGCAGATACTGCATGAGCTGGTTCCAGACGGTGGGAACGCCGGCTGTCAGGGTCACGCGCTCCGATTCCATGAGCGCGTACAGGCTTGCGCCATCCAGCTGCGCCCCGGGCAGCACCAGCTTGGCCCCTGTCAGCGCCGCTGCATAAGGAAAACCCCAGGCGTTGGCATGGAACAGCGGAACGACGGGCAACGCCACATCGCACGCCGAAAACGAAAGCGAGTCGGGCAAGGCCACGGCCCACGCATGGAGCAAGGTGGAGCGGTGGCTGTAGAGCACCCCTTTGGGTTTGCCGGTGGTGCCCGAGGTGTAGCACAGGACGGCTGCCGAACGCTCGTCCAGTTCCGGCCAGTCAAACCGGGAGGAAGCGGTCTTGAGCAGCGCTTCATACTCCAGCAGCGGAAAGGCGGACGTTGCCTCCCCGGGCCGTTCTCCCATCACGATGATCTGCCGCACGCAGCCGATGCGGGAAGCGATGGATTCCAGGAGCGGCAGAAACATGGGATCCACCAGCAGGAGGACGTCTTCCGCATGGGCGACGATGCCGGCAATCTGGTCGGGAAACAGGCGCGGATTGATGGTGTGGCAAATGGCGCCCATGCCCGAAATGGCGTAATACGCTTCCAGGTGGCGATGATGGTTCCAGCCGAGCGTCCCGACCCGCTCTCCCGGCTTCACGCCGAGCGCCTGCAGGGCGTTTGCAAGCTGCCGGGCCCGCTGGTGCGTTGCGCCCCAACTGGAGCGATGGATCGAACCATTCGCCTCGCGCGACACGATTTCCGTGTCTCCATGGTGACGATCGGCGTGTTCGATCAGGGACGAGACCAGCAACGGGCGATGCATCATCAAGCCAAACATGAGCGCTCCGGCAAAAGGCAGGGATTGGAGGGGGTCACCCCCCGATGTAGGACATTTCGATTTTATGCCGGCTCTGGCTGGCCTGGGACCGAATTTCCGAATAGCGGTCCGACCGCCGCTGCCAGAGATCTGAAATGGTTTGCACCAGGGATTCGTCATCAGCCCCGGCCCGCAACGGGGTTTTGATATCCACCCCTTCAGTGGCAAAAAGACAGGTGTAAAGACGCCCGTCCGTGGACAGCCGAAGCCGGGTGCATCCCTGGCAAAACGGTTGCGTGACCGAGGCAATCAGGCCGATCTCTCCCGAACCGTCGCGGTACCGGTAGCGCTCGGCCACCTCCCCCGGATAGTTGGGATCGACGGGCTCCATCGGCCACTGCTGTTGCAGGAGGCCGAGGATTTCGGCCGCCCCCACGACATTGTCCATGCGCCAGCCGTTGGTGGCCCCCACGTCCATGAATTCGATAAAGCGCAGGATCACCCCGGTGCCGCGAAAATGCCGGGCCAGTTCCACCACGGCGTGTTCGTTGACCTTCCGCTGGATCACGGCATTCACCTTGATGGGGGCAAAGCCGGCCCGCTGCGCCGCTTCGATGCCTTCCAGCACCTGCGCCACCGTGTAGTCGGCGTCGTTCATGCGCATGAAGGTGGGGTCATCCAGCGCGTCCAGGCTGACCGTAACGCGCCGCAGGCCGGCATCCTTGAGCGCCTGGGCTTTTCTGGCGAGCAGCGCGCCGTTGGTGGTCAGAGTCAGGTCGAGGCCGGGAATGCCCGCCAGTTGCCCAATCAGGGACTCGATCTGCTTGCGCAGCAGGGGTTCGCCCCCGGTCAGGCGGATCTTGTTCACGCCCAGCCCGTGGAACAGGCGTGCAAGCCGGCTCACCTCTTCGAAAGAGAGCAGTTCAGGACGCGGAAGGAAAGCATGGTCCGGGCCGAAAATTTCCCGCGGCATGCAATAAGTGCAACGGAAATTGCAGCGGTCGGTCACCGAGATCCGCAGATCGCGCAGTGGCCTGCCCAGCGTGTCCCTTAAAAGCGGCGAAGTCGTTTTCATGATGGCTGACCGAGTATTATACTGTAGGCCTTGCATCATGGACGAGCCGTACCCGTGAAAGATCTTTCCTTCCACAAAAACAGGAGCCTGCCGTGAGCGTTGTCGGATGCATCCTGGCAGGAGGGGCCGGTCTGCGCATGGGGGGACAGGACAAGGGATTGCTGACTTGGCAAGGCCGTCCCCTCATCGAATCGGTCATCGCGCGTTTCCTGCCCCAGGTGGACACGCTCGTGCTGAGCGCCAATCGCCATCTGCAGCAGTACCAGGCCTACGGTTATCCCGTACTGGCCGACACCGAAGAAGGCTACGCCGGCCCCCTGGCCGGCATCGAGCAAGCTCTGCGACAGGCTCACGGCGCGCATGAACTGGTCGCGATCGTGCCTTGCGATGCCCCGCTCCTGCCCCTTGATCTGGTGGCCCGCTTGCACAGCAGCCTCGCTGCCGCCGACGTGGACATCGCCTACGCAGTCACAGCCGGCGGAGACCAGCCTGTTTTCAGCCTGATCAAAACCAGCCTGCTTGGCAGCCTTTCGGAATACCTGCGTTCCGGCGAACGGAAAGTGCAGCGCTGGTATGGGCGCTGCCCATGCATCGCCGTCCCGTTTGACGACCAGCCGACCGCATTCACCAACATCAACACGCCGGACATGCTCCGCAATATCTCGCAAACATGAACACACCATTTTCGCCCTCGCTCGCGAGCTGCGCCGACGAATACGATCCGCATTCCATGACGGTTGAACAGGCCCGTTCGGTCATCGCCCACTACCTGAAACCCGTGGCAGGCACTGTCCGCGTGCCGGTCCGCTCCGCCCTCAACCGTGTCCTGGCCGAAGACGTGCTCTCGCCGGTGGACGTGCCCTCCCATGCCAACTCGGCCATGGATGGCTATGCGGTGCGTTTTGACGATCTCGCCGCCAGCGGAGAAACGGCACTTGCCCTGTCGCAAACGGTGCTGGCGGGCGCTGTCCCCAGCCACCCCCTCGGGCCAGGCCAGACTGCCCGCATCATGACCGGCGCCATGGTGCCTGCAGGGGCTGATACGGTGGTCATGCAGGAACAGGCCCGTCGCGAAGGTGAGCAGGTCTGGATTGCCGAAGGCCAGCATCGCGCACAGCATGTCCGCCACCCGGGCGAAGACTTGGCCAAAGGCATGCCGGCGCTGCGCAAAGGACAAAAGGTCCATCCTGCAGAACTGGGGCTTCTGGCTTCGCTCGGCATTGGCGAAGTGTTGGTATACCGCCCGCTGCGCGTGGCTTTTTTTTCCACCGGCGACGAACTGGTTTCCATTGGCCAGCCGCTGGGGCCCGGCCAAATCTACGACAGCAACCGCTACACCTTGTACGGCATGCTCACGGAACTGGGGTTTGACTGCCTGGACCTGGGGGTCGTGCGCGACCACCCGGTGGCGCTGGAAAACGCGTTTGAGGAAGCCTCCCGCATGGCGGACGTGGTCATCACCAGCGGCGGAGTGTCGGTGGGCGACGCGGATTTCATCAAACCGCTGCTTGCCCGCCTGGGGGAAACGGTATTCTGGAAGATCGCCATGAAACCTGGGCGCCCCCTGGCGTACGGCCACCTGGGCAACAGCCACTTTTTTGGCCTGCCCGGAAATCCGGTGGCTGTCATGGTCACGTTCTACACGTTTGTGCGCGAGGCCTTGCTTGCCCTTTCCGGCGTCAGCCCGGTGGTGCCGCCTGCCCGCCTGCGAGTGAAGACCACCACGCCGCTTAAAAAGGCACCAGGACGCACCGAATTCCAGCGCGGGGTCGTGAGCCTCGGCGCGGACGGCACCTGGTCCGTACGCAGCACGGGCAACCAAGGCTCGGGTATCCTGCGCTCCATGAGCGAAGCCAACTGCTTCATCGTCCTGCCCCTGGAATCCGGCCCCGTTCAAGCCGGCGCCGAAGTCGAGGTGCAGCTGTTCGAGGGGATCCTTTAGCGCCATGACCCGGCTTCACGACCTTCCCCTGCGTCAGCTGCAGTTTTATGCCACGGCACCCTACGCCTGCAGCTATCTTCCGGACCTCGAAGCCCGTTCGCAGGTGGTCACTCCGGGTTACCTGGTCGACCAGCATCTCTACAGCACCCTCGTGGATTCCGGCTTCAGGCGCAGCGGCGTGTTCACCTACCGCCCCCATTGCAACCATTGCCGCGCTTGCGTTCCCGTGCGCGTGGATGTCGGCGCCTTCAAGGCAAGCCGTTACCAGCGCCGCGCCTGGACGCGCCATGCCCATATGGAGGCCCGCTGGCAGCCGCTGCGGTTCGACGATGAACATTACGAGCTCTACACCCGCTATCAGGTGGCCCGCCATCTGGAGCGCAGCACCGGCCTGGACAGCCAGGAGCAGTATGTCCACTTCCTGCTGCAATCCACGGTACCCAGCCAGCTGGTGGAATTCCGTGAAAACGGCGCCCTGCGCATGATCAGCATCATCGACGAGCTGGAGCAAGGACTCTCTTCCGTTTACACCTTCTACGACCCGGACATGCCCCATGCCAGCCTGGGGACCTACAACATCCTCTGGCAGATCGAGGAATGCCGGCGCCGTAACCTGCCCTGGCTGTATCTGGGGTACTGGATCGCCCGCAGCCCAAAAATGGCCTACAAGATCCGGTTCCAGCCCCTGCAAGGCCTGGTCGACCAGCGCTGGATTCCTCTCAGCCCCACTTCGGAGCCTCTTTAAATGCTGTATTCACTGGCGCGCAACCTGTTGTTCCAGGTGGATCCCGAGCGCGCGCACGCCCTATCCCTCCAGGCCCTCACGCAGGCTGCCCGTTGCGGCCTGGTCCAACCGGGCTCGGCACGAACGGTGCAGCCCCGGACCATCATGGGCCTGCAGTTTCCCAATCCCCTGGGCATTGCGGCCGGACTGGACAAGAATGCCGAATACCTGGATGGTCTGGGTGCCCTGGGTGTCGGTTTTGTGGAGGTGGGAACAGTCACGCCGCGCCCGCAGCCCGGCAATCCCAAACCCCGCGTGTTCCGGCTGCCCGAAGTGGAAGGCCTCATCAACCGGCTGGGGTTCAACAACAACGGAGTCGATTACCTGCTCCAGCAGGTGGCGCGCACCCGTTACCGCGGCATCCTGGGCATCAACATCGGCAAGAATTTCGACACGCCGCTGGAAAAGGCCGTGGAAGATTACGTCCTTGCGCTGCGCCGCGTGGCGCCCCATGCCCATTACGTTACGGTCAACATCTCTTCGCCCAACACGGCCAACCTGAGGCAATTGCAAGGCCACGAAGAACTGGACCGTCTGCTGGGTGCGCTGAAATCCACGCAGCAGGCGCTTGCCGACGACAACGGACGTTACGTGCCGATCGCCCTCAAGATTGCGCCTGACCTGACACTGGAACAGGTGGACGCGATCGCGCGGCTGCTGGTCGCCCACCGCATGGACGCCGTGATCGCAACCAACACCACCGTGGCCCGCCAGGCCATCGCCAGCCATCCCCTTGCC
>JAGWTQ010000101.1 GCA_028868905.1 Betaproteobacteria bacterium | reverse complement strand
ACCAACCGGGCAGGGGCGGGGTTGCGGGTGGAAATGATGATTCCCACCACCAACCTGTTTTACCTGGAATCGGTCATGCCTCGGGCTGCGGTCTCTTCATGACGCAGGGTACCGCGGGGCGGGAGCCCGGGTCTGCCGAGGCGCGCGTGTTCATCGCGCTGCGCCCTCCGGCGGCGGTGCGCGCGGCGCTCCGGCGCTACCAGCAAGACTGCCGCTGGCCACAGGGGGTGGCGCCCGTCTCCCCGGACAAGCTTCATGTGACCCTGCACTTCCTGGGCAACGTGCCACGCACGCGCCTGCGTGACCTGCTGCCCGCCCTGCGCATGGCGGGCAGCCCCTTTCGCCTGTCGCTTGACGCGACGTCGCTGTGGCCGGGCGGGATCGCCACCCTCACGGGGGCCGTGCCTCCCGAACTGCAGGCCTTGCGTGCCGGGCTGGCAGTGCGGCTTGCGGCGCTGGGACTTGCGGTGGATGCGCGCGAATACAAGCTGCACCTGACGCTGGCGCGCAAGGCGAAGGGAGTGAAGTGGTCGCAGGCGGTTCCGGATTTTTCCTGGCATGCCACGCGCTATGTCCTGTTCGAATCAGCCCATCCCGCCGAACTTCCCTATAAAATGCTGTGCAGTTATCCCATGCGCGACAATGCGGCGCAGGAAATTTCGATTGCACACCTGGAGAGTCCTACATGAAACCGATCCCTGTGGGAGCCCGAGGCTCCTTTTCGCTCGTGGTCACTGCCGAGCACCTGGCCAACCGCTTCAAGGATTCCATGCTGCCTGCCGTACTGGCGACTCCCGTGATGGTGCTGATCATGGAAAACGCAGCCCTCAATGCCATCAAGCCTTATCTGGAAGGGGATGAAAGCGCCGTGGGAACCCGGGTGGACGTGATTCACCTGGCGGCAACCCCGGTGGGGATGACGGCCACGGCCCATGCCGAAGTCACGCGCGTGGACGGGCGGCGCATCGAATTCAAGGTGGAAGCGACGGACGGTCTGGATACGATTGGCACAGCCACCCACGAGCGCATGCTGATTGACATGGTGCGTTTCAATGAACGGTTGCAGCAGAAAGCTGACCGGGCGGCTGGAGCATCGTCTTAACCTGTTGAGTTAAAACAGGTTTGTGCGCGAAGGCCGGGTATGTGCAGGCGCTTGCAGTGAAATTATCGATAATCTATAATTGGCCGTTTTAGGCGATGGAACCCTGGGATGTGGATCGTTAGAATAGCCCTGCAGCGGCCTTACACCTTCATCGTGATGGCAGTCCTCATTGTGCTGCTGGGGCTGTTTTCGATCCGCAAAACGCCCACGGACATTTTCCCCAACATCCGGATTCCCGTGGTGGCCGTGGTCTGGCGCTATGACGGCCTGCCCCCGGAGGAGATGGCCAACCGCATTGTGTCGTTCAGCGAACGCACTGCTTCCACCACGGTGAACGACATCGAGCACGTGGAGTCGCAGTCGCTCAACAGCATTGCGGTGGTGAAGTATTTCTTCCAGCCTAACGTCAACGAAGAAATGGCGGTGGCGCAGATCACGTCGATCTCCCAGACCCTGCTGCGCATGCTGCCCAACGGCACGACACCGCCGTTCATCCTGGCTTACAACGCCTCCAGCGTGCCGGTCATCCAGTTGGCCCTGTCGAGCCCCAAATTGTCGGAATCGCAGCTCTTTGACCTGGGCAACAATTTCATGCGCACCCAGTTGGCGACCGTGGCCGGAGCATCCTTGCCCTGGCCCTACGGCGGCAAACAGCGCCAGGTGCAGGTGGACCTTGATCCGGTGGCCTTGCGGACCTACGGGCTGTCGGCGCAGAACGTCACCAACGCCATCGGCAACCAGAACCTGATCATTCCGTCCGGGACCCAGAAAATCGGCGATCTCGAGTACTACGTCAAGCTCAACGCCAGCTTCAATAGCATTGCCGAGCTCAACGACATTCCCATCCACACGGCCAACGGCAGCGTGGTGTACGTGCGGGACGTGGCCCATGTGCGTGACGGCTACCCGCCCCAGACCAACATCGTGCGGGTGAATGGCGGCCGAGCCGTGCTCATGAGCGTGCTCAAAACCGGCAATGCTTCTACCCTCAACATCATCGACAGTATCAAAGACATGTTGCCGGGCATCCGCCAGGACATGCCTGCGGACATGGCGGTGGAACCGCTGGGGGACCAGTCCATTTTCGTGCGTGCCGCCGTCAGCGGCGTGATCCGGGAGGGGGCGATCGCGGCCGCTCTGACCGGGCTCATGATCCTGCTATTCCTGGGGTCCTGGCGCAGCACCCTCATTATCACCATCTCGATCCCGCTTTCCATTCTGGCGTCCATCATTTGCCTGGCCTGGCTGGGCGAAACCATCAACATCATGACGCTGGGCGGGCTGGCGCTTGCGGTGGGGATTCTGGTGGACGATGCCACGGTCACGATCGAGAATATCAACTGGCACCTGGAGCAGGGCAAGGACATCGAGACGGCCATTCTCGATGGAGCCCAGCAGATCGCCATGCCGGCCCTGGTGTCCACGCTGTGCATCTGTATCGTGTTCATTCCCATGTTCCTGCTCACGGGAGTGGCCCATTACCTGTTCGTGCCGTTGGCCGAGGCGGTGGTGTTTGCCATGCTGGCGTCCTACGTGCTGTCGCGGACGCTCGTGCCGACGCTGTCCAAATACTGGCTGCATGCCCATTCGCCGGAAGCGGCGACAGCCCGCCGCAATGCCCTGCAGCGCTTCCAGGCCGCTTTCGAACGCGGTTTCCATACCCTGCGCGATCGCTATCACGAATTGCTGGAAATGGCGTTGCACCACCGCAAGATGTTCGCCACGGGATTCATGGGGGTAGTCCTGCTGTCCGGCCTGTTGCTGCCCTGGCTGGGAGAGGATTTTTTCCCGAGTGTGGATGCAGGGCAGATCAAGCTTCACCTGCGTGCCCGCACGGGCACCCGCATCGAGGAAACGGCCGCATTGGCTGATGCCGTGGAACGTTCGATCCGCACTGCCGTTCCCCAGTCCGAACTGGAAAGCCTGGTGGACATCATCGGCCTGCCCTACAGCGGCATCAATCTCTC
>JAGWTQ010000046.1 GCA_028868905.1 Betaproteobacteria bacterium | reverse complement strand
TGTAATCCGGATGGGCCGGTTGCGGCAATCCGTTCGGAACATACAGCAACGAATGCCGGGCGTAATCGAAAGGGCTTTCCCAGCTCAGCGCCTCGACCGCTTCCAGCCCCATTTCCTGGCGGTAATGGGTGAAATCGCCTTTGACCGACAAGGTGGCTGAAGTGAAAACCCAGGACTTTGGCGAAGACTGCCACTGGGGGCGCAGCAAGGGGGCCAGCGAGAGCGGTGTTGCGTGAAGGTGCAGGCTCTGGCTGAAGCATTCCACCCAGCGCACCCGGTCCTCCCCTTCCCCGCCCGGCTCCAGCCAATGCCCGCCTTCCACCAGCAGGGCTTGCGCCTGACCCGCAACCGCCTGCAACGCTTCGGAACGTTCCTCCTGGCTGGCCAGTTGCCGGGCAAGTCGGTCCAGGCACGAAAATGCATGCTGCAAAGCGGGTTCGAAACCGACATGGCCGCTCCATTGGCTTTGCGCCAGCCGGCCTTCCTTGAGGGAGATGGACAGCCTCAGATCGCGGGCCGCCTTTTGCAAAGCCATGGCCGCATCTGAAATGTCCCCCATTTCCACCGAAGAACTCAGGGCAGCGGCCACGGCATCGCGGCCCAGATCGATGAGCTGGCTGGTGGACAGCGACTGCCCGAAAAAAGTCGAAGCCGTGTCGGGCAGCTGGTGCGCTTCGTCCAGGATCACGGTGTTGCATTGGGGCAGCAGCTCCCCCGCCCCTTCGTCGCGCAGCATGATGTCTGCAAAGAACAGGTGATGATTGACCACCACGAGATCGGCCTGGAGAGCCTCCTTGCGGGCTGTCAGCACGAAACAGCGGGCATGATGGGGGCATTGCTGCCCCAGGCAATTGTCGCGCGTGGAAGTCACGAGAGGCCATACCCCGGAATGTTCCGGCACGGAGGTCAGTTCCGCGATGTCACCGCTGGCGCTGGATTCCACGAAGGCCGCCACTGCCTGCAGATGGGCCACCTCGGCGCGGTCGCGAAAGCGGCCTTCCAGCCGGGCCTGCTCCAGATGGTAATGACAGACATAGTTGCTGCGGCCTTTGAGCAACGCCACGGTAAGCGGCAATTGCAGTGCGTCGCGCAACATGGGGATGTCGCGCTTGAACAGCTGGTCCTGCAAGGTGCGCGTGCCGGTGGAAACGATCACCTTGCCACCGGCCAGCAGGGCCGGAACCAGATAGGCGAACGTTTTTCCGGTCCCCGTCCCTGCTTCGGCAATCAGGGATTTTCCTTCCTGCAAGGCCGCGTAAATGGCCTGGGCCAGGGCCAGTTGAGAGGCCCGTTCCCGGTAACCGGGAAGGGCCCGGGCCAGCGCACCGCCGGCCCCGAAAACACGCTCCATGGCCTCTCCGTTCAATTCAGGCCGTAGCGGTGGATGAACCAGCTTTTCATCAGGTGGGCCAGCGTCAGATACCCCACCAGAATGGCCACCAGATAAGGCCAGAACTGCATCGGCAGGGGCGTGAATCCCAGCGCATGGGCAAACGGCGAATACGGCAGCCACAGGCCCACGGTGCAGATGGTGATGCTCGTCAGCACCAGCGGCAGACTGGCCCTGCTCTGCACGAAGGGAATGCGCCCGGTGCGGATGATGTGGATGATCAGGGTTTGGGACAGCAGCGACTCTACGAACCAGCCGGTCTGGAACAGGCTGCTGTCCACTTCCGTGGTCGCCTTGAACACAAAGTACATCAAGGCAAACGTGGCGTAGTCGAAAATCGAGCTGATCGGACCCAGCATGAGCATGAAGCGCGTGATGTTTGCGATGTCCCAGCGTCGTGGCTTGGCAATGTACTCCTCGTCCACATGGTCGGTGGGAATGGCCGTCTGCGAAAAATCGTAGAGCAGGTTGTTGGTCAGCACCTGGATTGCCTGCATGGGCAGGAAAGGCAGCCAGGCACTGGCGCCAAGCACGCTGAACATGTTGCCAAAGTTCGAGCTGGCGCCCATTTTGATGTATTTGACGATGTTGCCAAAAACCTTGCGCCCTTCGATGACCCCTTCCTCCAGCACCATCAGGCTTTTTTCCAGCAGGATGATGTCGGCCGATTCCTTGGCGATGTCCACGGCGGTGTCCACGGAAATGCCCACGTCGGCCGTTTTGAGTGCGGGCCCGTCGTTGATGCCGTCGCCCATGAACCCCACCACATGGCCGCGCAAATGCAGCGCCTTGATGACGCGGGCTTTCTGGGCCGGAGACAGCTTGGCGAACACCATGACGTGTTCGGCCGCTTCCGCCAGATGGTCGTCAGTCAGGGCATCAAGCTCCGAGCCCAACAGGATGCGATCCACCTTGAGGCCGACGTCGTGGCAGACCTTGCGGGTCACCACTTCGTTGTCGCCCGTCAGGATCTTGACCTGCACGCCATGCCGGTGCAAAGCCGCAATGGCTTCGCGGGCGCTGTCCTTGGGCGGATCCAGGAACGCGATGTAGCCCACCAGAATGAGGTCCGACTCGTCCTTGATGCTGTAGGTGGCCGTGGTGGGCAGCGTTTCCTTGTAGGCAATGGCGATCACCCGGAAACCGTCCTCGTTGAGTTCGCGCGTGACTTGAACCAGCTTTTCCAGGTGCGAAGGATCCAGGGCGATGGACTCTCCATTCACTTCCGCATGGGTGCAGCAGGAGAAGACTTCTTCCACGGCGCCCTTGCAGATCAGCAAATGACGGCCTTTGCCTTCCACCACCACCGACATGCGCCGGCGCTGGAAATCGAACGGGATTTCATCCACCTTGCGGTAATTGGCACCGACTCTCAGCTGGTCATTGAGGCCCGCATATTCCAGAACCGCCACGTCCAGCAGGTTTTTCAGGCCAGACTGGTGGAAACTGTTGAGATAGGCATACTCCAGCACGTCTTCGCTTTCATGACCGTAAATATCCACGTGCTTTTCCAGGATGATCTTGTCCTGGGTGAGCGTCCCCGTCTTGTCGGTGCACAGCACATCCATGGCCCCGAAGTTCTGGATGGAATTGAGGCGCTTGACGATGACTTTCTTGCGCGACATGGCGAGCGCGCCCTTGCCCAGGTTGACGGTGACGATCATGGGCAGCATTTCCGGCGTGAGTCCCACGGCCACCGCCATGGAAAACAGGAAAGCCTCCATCCAGTCGCCCTTGGTGAAGCCATTGATCAGGAACACCAGGGGCGTCATCACCAGGATGAAACGGATCATCAGCCAGGTGAACTGGTTGATGCCACGGTCAAAGCTGGTGAGCGAGCGTTCTTCGCTCACCATCTGCGCCAGCGTGCCGAAATAGGTTTTGGAGCCGGTCAGCACCACCACCGCCGAAGCGGTTCCGCTGACCACGTTGGTCCCCATGAAACAGATGTTCCCCAAATGCAGCGGATCCTTGCGGTCGCCGCTTTCCGCGGTGGTGAATTTTTCCACGGGAAGCGCCTCGCCCGTGAGCGAGGCCTGGTTCACGAACAGATCCTTGGCGCCCAGCAGGCGCACGTCGGCCGGAATCATGTCCCCTGCCGAAAGCAGTATGACGTCGCCCGGAACCAGCGTGTCGATGGGCACTTCGCGGCGCTGCGGCCCGTGCGGAGTCAAATGGATGTTGAAATAGCGATTGACCTCATCCGGGACGCCGCTGCGCCGATCCTTGCGCAAAACCGTGGCCGTGGTGCTCACCATGGCACGCAGCCGTTCAGCCGCGTTGCTGGACCGGTATTCCTGCACAAACGTGAGCGTGATGCTCAAGGCCACCATGATGGCGATGATGGTGGCCGCTTCCTTGTCCCCCAGATAGAAAGACAGCAAGGACAACGTCAGCAACAGGATGTTGAGCGGGTTCTTGAAATGGGACAGCAGTTGCTTGAACGGGCTTTTGTGCTTCTCCTGCACGATGGCATTGGCACCATAGGCGAGCAGACGATCTTCGGCCTCGCGGTCGAGCAGACCCTCTGCCGAGCTGTCCATGCGGCGCAGGGCAATTTCGGGATCAGATCCCGCCACCTCGAGCAACAGGCTGGAGACTTTGGCTCCCGCCACCTGCGATGCAGGCGGGCGTTTGGCGAGCCGGGTAAAGAATTCGGTGATTTGCGCCATAAAACCTCAATTCCGGAGCCCCGGAATTGAGTCATGGTGCTGTTACAGCGTCATGACAGGGACGTTCCGAGTGGACCGGGTTCAACAAGACTCAAACTGGAACAATCCAAGGTGGATCACCCTTTCACGTAACCTGAAGCCCTAAATTCTCCAATGAGCATGCCAACCTGTCAACCCGTAACGTTCTATTTTTTCGCGGAAAACACCAACTTCCCTGCCGAGGTATCCACCAGGATCTGATCCTTGGGCTTGAACTCCCCCTGCAGGATGCGCCGGGCCAGCGGGTTTTCGACCTCGGACTGTATGGCGCGCTTGAGCGGGCGCGCCCCGTACACCGGGTCGAATCCGGTGTCTGCCAGCTTGTCCAGGGCCGAATCGGAAACCGTCAGGCCCAGATCCATTTTTTCCAGCCGTGCCTGAAGATACTGCAGCTGGATACGCGCCACCGCCCTCATCTGCTCGGCCCCCAGACCATGGAACACCACGATTTCATCGATGCGGTTGACGAATTCAGGCCGGAAATGGTTTTTCACCTCCGCCATGACCGCCAGCTTGACCACCGCATAGTCATCTCCCGCCATCTGCTGGATCATCTGTGAACCCAGGTTCGACGTCATGACGATGACGGTGTTCTTGAAATCCACCGTACGGCCCTGGCCGTCCGTCATGCGACCGTCGTCCAGCACCTGCAGCAGCACGTTGAACACGTCCGGATGGGCCTTTTCCACTTCGTCCAGCAAGATGACGGCATAAGGCTTGCGGCGGACCGCTTCGGTCAGGTAACCCCCTTCCTCATACCCCACATAGCCGGGCGGCGCGCCAATGAGGCGGGCCACGGAATGCTTCTCCATGAACTCGGACATGTCGATGCGGATCAGGTGATCTTCAGAATCGAACAGGAATCCCGCCAGGGCCTTGCACAGCTCGGTTTTGCCCACCCCCGTGGGCCCCAGGAACAGGAACGAACCGTAAGGCTTGTTGGGGTCGCTCAAACCGGCCCGGGAGCGGCGGATGGCGTCTGACACCAGGCGCACGGCTTCATCCTGACCCACCACGCGACGGTGCAACTGCGCTTCCATGTGCAGCAGCTTCTCGCGTTCGCCCTGCATCATTTTGGATACGGGGATGCCGGTTGCGCGCGACACCACTTCCGCAATTTCTTCCGCTCCCACCTGCGTGCGCAGCAACTTGTTGGGTTGCGCGCTTGCAGCCGCCTGCTGGTCGCTCTGGCTCAATTGCGCTTCGAGCTGGGGAATCCGGCCGTACTTGAGCTCGGAAGCCTTCTGCAGGTCGCCACGACGCTGCGCCGTTTCCATTTCAGCCCGCACCCGGTCCAGCTCCTCCTTCACGTGCTGGGTGCCTTGCACCTGGGCTTTTTCGGCTTTCCAGATTTCCTCCAGGTCGGCATATTCCAGCTCCAGCTTCCGGATTTCCTCTTCCAGAAGTCCCAGGCGCTTCTGGGAAGCCTCATCGGATTCCTTGCGCACGGCTTCGCGCTCAATCTTGAGCTGAATCAGGCGGCGGAACAGCTTGTCCATGGATTCCGGCTTGGAGTCGATTTCCATTTTGATGCGCGCCGCCGCCTCGTCCATAAGGTCGATGGCCTTGTCGGGCAGGAACCGGTCGGTGATGTAGCGGTGGGACAATTCGGCCGCCGCCACGATGGCCGGATCGGTGATTTCCACGCCGTGATGCAGTTCGTATTTCTCCTGCAACCCGCGCAGGATGGCGATGGTGTCTTCCACGGAAGGCTCGCCCACCTGTACTTTCTGGAACCGGCGTTCCAGGGCGGCATCCTTCTCGATGTATTTGCGGTACTCGTCCAGGGTCGTGGCACCCACGCAGTGCAATTCGCCACGTGCCAGCGCGGGCTTGAGCATGTTGCCGGCGTCGATGGCGCCTTCGGCCTTGCCGGCTCCCACCATGGTGTGCAGCTCATCGATAAAGACGATGGTCTGGCCTTCGTCCTGGGCCAGCTCCTTGAGCACGGACTTGAGGCGTTCCTCGAATTCGCCGCGGTATTTGGCTCCGGCCAGCAAAGCGGCCATGTCGAGCGACAGCACGCGCTTGTTGCGCAGGGATTCGGGCACTTCGTCGTTGACGATGCGCTGGGCCAGCCCTTCCACGATGGCGGTCTTGCCGACTCCGGGCTCGCCGATCAGCACCGGGTTGTTCTTGCTGCGCCGCTGCAGGATCTGGATCACGCGCCGGATTTCATCGTCCCGCCCGATCACCGGATCAAGCTTGCCCAGGCGGGCGCGTTCCGTCAGATCCAGGGTGTATTTCTTGAGCGCTTCACGCTGGGCTTCACCAGCCTGGCTTTCCACCGACGCACCGCCGCGCATGGCGGCAATGGCGCTTTCCAGGCGGGGCTTTTGGGCACCGTGCTGTTTGAACAGGCGGCCGGTTTCCCCCTTGTCCTCGAGCAGGGCCAACAAAAAGAGTTCAGAAGCGATGAACTGGTCGTTGCGCCGGTGCGCTTCGCGTTCCGTCAGGTTGAGCAGGTTGCCCAGGTCGCGCGAAACGTTGATCTCGCCGCCCGTACCTTCCACTTTGGGCAAGCGCTCCAGAGCGCCCTGCAAGGCCTGTTTGAGCGCCCCCACCTGAACATCGGCCCGTGTCAGCAGGGCCTGCGTGGAGCCATCCGACTGCCCCAGCAGGGCCAGCAGCAGATGCTGGGGCTCGATATAGCCGTTGTCGTGCGCCAGGGCCAGGCTCTGGGCATCGGCAAAAGCTTCCTGGAATTTCGTGGTCATCTTGTCAAATCGCATGATCCCGGTCCGCAATAAATATTTGTATACCCCTGTAAAATGGGGATAACTTTGCGCGATTCAAGCCTTATCTCTGGGCGACCCGCTATAATGGCGCTCCATGAACTTTACCATCCGACACCTCTGGCCCGCACTGGCGGGCGCCGCACTGCTGCTGAGCGGTTGCGCCACGGCCACCGCAAGCAGCGACCCGGCTGACAACGACCCCCTTCAGCCCTTCAACCGGGCCATGTACCGCTTCAATGACACGCTCGATCGCGCCGTCCTGAAACCGGTGGCCAAAGGCTATGTGGCGGTCACCCCCGATTTCGTCCGCACGGGCGTCACCAACTTCTTCGGTAACATCGGCGATGTTGCCGTGTTCGTCAATGACCTGCTGCAAGGCAAGTTAAAGCAGGGTTCCGAAGACGGGGTACGTTTCCTGATGAACACGACCATGGGCATTTTCGGGTTCTTCGACGTGGCCACTTCGGCCGGCCTGCCCCATCATCGCGAAGATTTCGGACAAACCCTGGCTGTGTGGGGATGGGAGAACAGCACTTACCTGGTTCTGCCGCTGCTGGGCCCCAGCACCTTGCGTGATTCCATGGGCCTGGTGGGGGATTATCCTGTGGGCCTGTACGCCAACCTGCACACGACATACACCAAGGAAGCAGAAATTTATAGCTTCCAGGTGGTCAATACGCGTTCCAACCTGCTCGCGGCCACCAATGTCCTGGAAATCGCAGCGCTCGATCCCTATGCCTTCATGCGCGACGCCTACCTGCAGCAGCGCCGCAACCTCATCTACGACGGGCACCCGCCGCCATTGCCCGACGACGAGCAGTAGCCATAAAAAAGGGCAAACCGGTCTGGTTTGCCCTTTTGTTTTTCCGTCCCCGGCTTCAGGCCAGGGGCTGCTTGAATCCGAATGCCTTGATGGCAAACCCTTCGCGGTAATAGAACTTGTGCGCCTGTTCCCGCTGGGTACCTGACTCCAGCTCAAGGCTCACACAACCGCGGGACTTGCCTTCCTGCTTGAGGAAATCCATGAGGGCGCGCCCCACCCCTTTCACGGTGGTGTTGGCATCGGCCACCAGATCTTCGCTGTAGATCTTCTTTCCGACCATGGTGTTGATGGTGATGCGGAATACCGCGACCCCGCACACTTCGCCATTTTCCACCGCCACAACCATTTCCGCCCCGGTGGCAAACACGTCCTTCATGCTCGCCTCGTAAGGCTGCGGGATTTGCGGCCGCAGCTGACGATGCACAGGTTCGGCCTTGGCCAGCAATGCGGCGTCCAGCACGTGGCCTTTGGTGTCGGTAATACGGACAATTTCCATGGAGTCTCCTCGCTGTTATGTGCCCCGGACTGAAAACCCCGGGGCTTGTTTATAAATGACGTTGGATCAGGTCGCTGATGGCCGGGCGCTCGGCTGCCACACGATGCGGCTGCGGGCTTTGGGCGATGGCTGTATCGGGATCCTTGAGACCGTGCCCGGTCAGCGTGGCCACGATGGTGGATCCCGGCTTGATTTTTCCGCGCTTGAGATCCTTGATCAGGCCTGCCAGCGACGTGGCTGAAGACGGCTCGCAGAACACGCCTTCGCTCTGCGCCAGCAGTTTTTGTGCTTCCAGGATCTCGGCATCCGTGCATTCGTCAAACCAGCCACCTGATTCTTTCACGGCAGCCCAGGCCAGATCCCAGGACATGGGATTGCCAATGCGAATGGCCGTTGCCACGGTTTCCGGATTGCTGACCGGACCACCGCGCAGGAACGGGGCGGAGCCGGCCGCCTGATACCCCAGCATGACCGGGCGGCGGGTGGCCATGGGTTTGCCGTGATACGGACATTGTCCTTTGCACAGGCCGCAGGCCGCGGTCTGCTGGCACACGGCTTCGCTGTACCCCATCCAGTGTGCGCTGATGTTTCCGGCGTTGCCCACGGGCAGCACGTGATAATCCGGCGCTTCGCCCAAGGCATCGATCACTTCGAACGCAATGGTTTTCTGTCCTTGCAGCCGATAGGGGTTGACGGAATTGACGAGCGCGATCGGCAATTCGGCCGAAATTTCCTGCACCAGCCGCATGCCGTCGTCGAAGTTGCCCTGGATCTGGATGACCACGGCGCCGTGCATCATGGCCTGAGCCAGTTTCCCCAGAGCGATCTTGCCTTCCGGAATGAGCACGAAGCTGGCGATGCCCGCACGAGCGGCATAAGCCGCGGCGGCAGCCGAGGTGTTGCCGGTGGAGGCGCAAATGATGGCCCGTGAGCCCGCTTCCACCGCCTTGGTGACCGCCATCGTCATGCCGCGGTCCTTGAAGGAACCCGTGGGATTGAGACCTTCGAACTTGGCAAGAATCCGCCCTGAAAATCCGAGCTGCTTGGGCAGGCGGAACAGTTCGATCAGCGGGGTGTTGCCTTCATTGAGGGAAACGATGGGCGTGCTGTCGCTGACCGGAAGCCGGTCGCGATAACGGTGAATCAAACCTTGATAGTGAGCCATGATGTCCTTGGAGTTTACACGGGCCCCAACGGTTCCAGGCGAATCCTGGTCACCGGGCCGGAAATGCTGTCGAGGGATTCGATTTTGGCAATGGCCTGGTCGATCTGCTTCTCGATGGTCTGGTGGGTGAGCATGATGACGTCCACCCGCTCTTCGCCCACCGCAGGTTCACGCTGCAGCATGGCCTCGATGGAGATGCCCAGGTCCGCCAGAATGCGTGTCACATCCGCCAGCACGCCCGGACGATCATAAGCGCGCATGCGCAGGTAGTAGGATGTTTCGATCTCCGATACCGGGAGGACCACATCGTTGTGCATCTGATCCGGCTGGAACGCCAGGTGCGGCACGCGATTGCCCGGATCGGCCGTGGCCATGCGCGTGATGTCCACCAGGTCGGCCACCACGGAAGAGCCTGTGGGCTCGGCTCCGGCACCGGCGCCATAATGCAGGGTGGTGCCGACGGCATCCCCTTTGATGAGAATGGCGTTCATCACGCCATCCACGTTGGCAATCAGGCGCTTGGCGGGGATCAGCGTCGGATGCACGCGCAATTCGATGCCGCGCGCGGTACGCCGCGTGATACCCAGCAGCTTGATGCGGTAGCCGAAGTCTTCCGCATAGCGGATGTCTTCCGCGGTCAGTTTGGAAATGCCTTCCGTGTAGGCCCGCTCGAATTGCATGGGGATGCCGAAAGCGATGGCGGCCATGATGGTGAGCTTGTGGGCGGCATCGATGCCTTCGATGTCGAACGTGGGGTCGGCTTCGGCGTAACCCAGAGCCTGTGCTTCCTTGAGGGCATCCGCAAAACTCACGCCCCGGTCACGCATGCTGGTGAGAATGTAATTGCTGGTGCCGTTGATGATGCCGGCAATCCACTCGATGCGGTTGGCAGTGAGCCCTTCCCGCAGCGTCTTGATGATGGGGATGCCGCCCGCCACGGCCGCTTCGAACGCCACCATCACACCCCGTTCGTGCGCTGCCTTGAAAATTTCATTGCCATGCAGGGCGAGCAGCGCCTTGTTGGCAGTGACCACGTGCTTGCCCTGGGCAATGGCCTGCAGGACCAGTTCCTTGGCGGGGTGGATGCCGCCCATCAGTTCGGCCACGATGTCCACTTCAGGCGAGTTCACCACCTGCATGGGGTCCGTGGTGAGCGTAATGCGCCCTCCAGTCTTCTCCCCGGCGCGCGCAAGATCGACTTCGCGCACCGCCGCCATGGTCACGCGGATCTCCCGGCCGGCACGGCGCGAGATTTCTTCACGATTGCGTTCGAGAATGGCGTAAGTGCCGCCACCGACAATGCCCAGCCCCAACAACCCGACTCGTATGGGTTTCATATCAATCCATCCTTGCGAAACATGTCTCTGATACCCCGGATCGCCTGCCGTGTGCGGGCCTCGTTTTCGATCAGGGAAAAACGCACGTGGTCATCGCCCAGTTCGCCGAAACCAACCCCGGGGGATACGGCTGTCTTGGCGTCCTGAAGCAGTTTCTTGGAAAATTCGAGCGAGCCCATGGCGCGGTATTGATCCGGAATTTTTGCCCACACATACATGGTGGCCTTGGGGTTATCCACCATCCAGCCGACGTTGTGCAATCCCTGCACCATCACGTCGCGCCGTTTCTGGTAGGTGGAACGGATCGTTTCCACGCAATCCTGGGGCCCTTCAAGCGCCACGATCGACGCCACCTGGATGGGGGTGAACGTGCCGTAGTCGTGGTAGCTTTTCATGCGGCCCAAGGCGGCCACGAGATCCCGGTTGCCCACCATGAAGCCCACGCGCCAACCGGCCATGCTGTAGCTTTTGGAGAGGGTAAAGAACTCCACAGCCACGTCTTTGGCGCCTGGCACCTGCAGAATGGAAGGGGCCTTGTAGCCGTCGTACACGATGTCGGCATAAGCCAGGTCGTGCACCACGTAAATTCCGTATTCGCGTGCAATGGCCACCACGCGCTCGAAAAAGGCCAGATCGACGCACTGGGTGGTGGGATTGCTGGGAAAATTGAGGATCAGCAGCTTGGGGCGGGGATAGGAGCCGCGCAGGCCGGCCTCCAGCTCCTCGAAGAAATCCACCCCCGGGGTCATGCGGATGTGGCGGATATCTGCCCCGGCGATGACCGGCCCGTAAATGTGAATGGGGTAGCTTGGATTGGGAACCAGCACCATGTCCCCGGTATCCAGCATGGCCAGCATCAGGTGGGCGATGCCCTCCTTGGATCCGATGGTGAAAATGGCTTCCGTTTCGTGATCCAGCTCGACTCCGTAGCGGTTCTGGTACCAGTTGCAGATGGCCTTGCGCACGCGCGGAATCCCCTTGGACAGCGAATAGCCATGGGTGTCGTTACGCTGGGCGGCTTCCACCAGCTTGTCCACGATATGCTGGGGGGTCGGCTGGTCGGGATTGCCCATGCCAAAGTCGATGATATCTTCACCGCGACGCCGGGCCGCGGCCTTGAGTTCCCCCGTGATGTTGAACACATAGGGCGGCAAACGGTTGATTCTCGGGAATTCAGCCATGGCAACGTTGCTCGGCAAACGGGCAAAAGGCATAATTTTAACTGATCGGAGCCGCCCTTGAAACTCATACGCCACGCACCTGACACCCGCTATGTCATCACCGGCCATGGACCCGGATTCGTCCTGCTCAACGACGAGCGCATGGAGACGAGCCTGGTGGTGAGCGGCGAGCGCATTCTCCGGGAATGGGCCGGCGATTTTGCCAGTCTTGCAGAAAACCACTTCGCGCAGTTGCTGACTTTCGAACCCGAACTGGTGCTGCTGGGCACCGGAGCCGTGTTCCGTTTCCCCCACCCGGCCCTGACGCGGCCCCTGGTGGAAGCCGGCATCGGCCTGGAAGTGATGGATACCCAGGCTGCCTGCCGCACTTACGCCGTCCTCTCCGGCGAAGGGCGGCGCGTGGTGGCCGCCCTGCTGATCCCTTAAATGCCGGCCAGCACCCGCACGTGCTCGGTGACGCTGCGTCCCAGGGCGTCCACGTTGTAACCCCCTTCCAGCAAAGAAACCAGCGCGCCTCCGCAGTGGCGTTCTGCCAGTTCGACCATGGCTTTGGTGACCCAGGTGTAATCGGCTTCCACCAGGCGCAAATGGGCAAGCGGATCTTCCCGGTGGGCATCGAATCCCGCGGAAATCAGGATCAGCTGGGGGGAGAAGGCATCGAATGCCGGGATGCAGCGCTGCTGGATGGCCTCCCTGAAGCCGGCTCCATCGGTGCCGGCACGCAACGGAATATTGATGATGTGGTTGCTGACGGTATCGGCACCCTGGTAAGGGTAGAACGGGTGCTGGAAAGTGGAGCAAAACAGGACGCGCGGATCGTTCCTGAAAATGTCTTCGGTGCCGTTGCCGTGATGCACGTCGAAATCAAGGATGGCCACCCGGTCCAGGCCGTAGTGTTCCAGGGCATAAGCCGCCGCCACCGCCACGGAGTTGAAGAAACAGAACCCCATGGGGCGATCGCGTTCGGCGTGATGGCCGGGGGGACGCACCCCGCAGAATGCGTTCTCGACTTTCCCTTGCAATACCAGGTCCACACCCAACACGGCGGCACCGGCCGCGCCCAGGGCCGCGCCCAGGGTATAGGGGTTCATGGCGGTATCTGGATCAAGATGGACCATCCCGCGCTTGGGTGCGGCGGCAAAGATGTTTTCCACATGAGTCGCCGAATGAACCCGCTCGATATGGTGGCGATCGGCAAGGCCGGCCTCGTGGTGTTCCAGGTAGGGCATGAGTCCGCCTGCGATCAGGCGGTCATTGATAGCCCCCAGCCGGGCCGGGCTTTCCGGGTGAAAATCCCCCATGTCGTGCTTGACGCAGTCGTTGTGGGTGATGAGCGCGGTGTGTACCATTTCAGTGATTCTGTCCCGAATGACGATCTGACGGATTTTTCATGAAACCGCATTATCTGTCGCCCTTCTTTTCCCCGCAATCCATTGCCGTGGTGGGTGCCGGCAATCACACCGATTCCCTGGGCGGACAAGTGTTGAGCCATCTGCTCACCAGCGGCTACCGGGGCCGGCTCTATCCGGTCCATCTCAGCGAATCCCGGGTGCAAGGGTTGCAGGCCTACGCCTCGCTGGAGCAACTGCCCGAACTGCCCGATCTCGTGATGCTGGCCACACCTGCGGCCACCATCCCCGACCTGGTCGACCAGTGCGGCCGCCTGGGGCTTCGGGCCGTGGTGGTCCTGTCCGCCGGCTTCAGCGAAACCGGCGAAGCCGGCCAGGCGCTGGAAACCCGCCTGCTGGAGCAGACCCGGCGCCACCGCGTGCGCCTGCTGGGGCCCAACTGCATCGGCGTCATGCGCCCGGCCATCGGCCTGACTTCGCCTTTTGTCAAAGCCGGCAGCCTGGCCCTGGTGTCGCAGTCAACCGCCCTCACCAGCGGGGTTCTCGACTGGGCATCCGGCAATGAAATCGGATTTTCCACCGTGGTTTCCATCGGCAATTCCGCGGACATCGATTTTCCCGAAGTGGTGGATTTTCTGGTGTCCGATCTGCAAACCCAGAGCATCCTGTTGTTCATCGAAAACATCCGCCATCCCCGCAGCTTCATGAGCGCGCTGCGAGAGGCTGCGCGCGTCAAGCCGGTCATCGTGCTCAAGGCCGACCGCTGGGGACAGGTATCGGACCAGTCCGAAACTGACGGCAGCCACCACACGATGGCGGAAATCCACCAGGCGGACGCCATTTTCGATGCGGCCCTGCGCCGGGCCGGCGTGGTGCGCGTGCACAGCATGACCCAGCTGTTCTCGGCCGCCCGGGCCTGTTCCGTGCGCTACCGCAAAAGCGGCCCCCATCTGGCCATCATTTCAAACGGGGACGGCCCCGGCGCGCTGGCTGCCGACCGCGCGCTCGACCATCACGTGCCGCTGGCCCGCTTGTCTCCGGAGTCCTTCAAGCGTCTGGACGCATTGCTGCCCCCCGGGCAGCGGCGCGGCAATCCCCTCAACCTCGGCAACAATGCTCCGGCTGCGCTGTATCGGGATGCCGGACGCATCCTGCTCGATGACCCCCAAGTGGACGGCCTGCTCGTGATGCTTTGTCCGCAGGCGCGTTCCGAACCGATTGAAACGGCCCGGCAGGTGATCGAGCTGGCAAGGGCATCCAGCAAGCCGGTCATGGCCAGCTGGATTGGCGACCGCAACGTGCTTCAGGGCCGGGCGCTTTTTTCCGCGGCCCAGGTGCCCAATTTCCGTACCCCGGAATCCGCCGTGGATGCATTCCACTACGTCGTGCTCTACAACCGGAACCAGCAAATGCTGTTCCAGACGCCTCCCCCCTCCGCGGCTGAAGTTCCGCCGCAACTTGCCCCTGTCAAGGAAATGTTGGGGCAGGCCCGCGACACGGGTGGCGTCCTGGGCGACCTGGATACGGAACGCCTGCTGTCTGCGTTCCACATCCCCTTCCGTTCCGGCCTGCCGCCGCCGCTTTTTCCTGGGCGGGCCCAGGGGCCTTACGCCTTGCGACTGGGACTGGTTCGGGATCGCATGCTGGGGCCGGCGCTCTACCTCGGGCCGAGCGGCCTGGCTTCGGAACTGCCGCATTCCCTCACCTACGCATTGCCGCCGCTCAATCCATTCCTGGCCCACGAACTGATCGAGCGCAGCACCATGGCTCCCCTGCTGGCCGCCCACGGCAAGCCTCCCGTGGTGGATGCCGAAACCCTTTCAAGCCTGCTCCTGCGCGTTTCGGAAATGGCCTGCGAGCTGCCCGAAGTGGACCGCATCGACCTGGAAGTCTGGTTTTCTCCGCAGGAGCCGGCACTCGTCAGCCAGGCCCGCATCCAGCTCAGCGATTTGCCGCTGCCCAAATCCCGCTATGGGCACATGGCCGTTCACCCCTATCCCGCGGAGCTCGTCAAAACCATTGCGCTGGAGGATGGAACCCCGGTGACGCTGCGTCCCATCCGGCCTGAAGATGCTGAAATGGAGCAGACTTTCGTCAAGTCCCTGTCGGAAGACACACGCTACTACCGCTTCATGGATGCCTTGCGTGAGCTGCCGCGCGCCATGCTGGTGCGCTTCACCCAGCTGGATTATTCCCGGGAAATGGCCATCATCGCCGTGGTGGAGGAGGCCGGCAGGGAAATCCAGATCGGTGTCGCCCGCTACAGCACCAATCCGGACGGAGAGTCCT
>JAGWTQ010000100.1 GCA_028868905.1 Betaproteobacteria bacterium | reverse complement strand
GCCGTGATCCACCCCGCATGGCGGCCCATGACTTCCAGCACGAACACGCGGGTGGACGTCTTGGCCATGGAAGCCACGTCAAAGGCCGCTTCACGAATCGAAGTGGCCACGTATTTGGCCACGGAACCGAAACCGGGACTGCAGTCGGTGAGCGGCAAATCATTGTCCACGGTTTTGGGAACGCCCACGCACACGATCGGGTATCCGAGCTGCTCGCCGATCTGAGACACCTTGTGCGCCGTATCCTGCGAATCCCCTCCGCCGTTGTAGAAAAAATAGCGGATGTCATGGGCCCGGAACACTTCGATCAAGCGTTCGTATTCGGCCCGGTTCTGCTCGAGGGATTTAAGCTTGTAGCGCGCCGAACCGAAAGCGCCGGCCGGAGTATGGCGCAGGGCGCGGATGGCGGCATCGGATTCCTTGCCGGTGTCGATAAGCTCTTCGGTGAGGGCGCCCAGGATGCCGTTGCGTCCGGCATAGAGCTTGCCGATGCGGTCACTGTGCTTGCGGACCGTTTCGATTACGCCGCAGGCGCTGGCGTTGATGACGGCAGTGACGCCGCCGGATTGGGCATAGAACGCGTTAGGCTTTTTTGCCATGAGTTCTCCCGCGCGTGACCGGCATCACGGCTGCAAGGCCTGGAAAATGGCATCGCGGATCAGCTCCACGTTGCCCACGCCCGCCACTTTGACATAAACCGGCGCATGGGTGTCTCCGCTGGCCGCCCACTTGGCATAATAATCCACCAGCGGGCGGGTCTGGGCATGATAGACCTCGAGGCGCTTGCGCACGATCTCTTCGCGATCGTCGTCACGTTGCATCAGGTCTTCACCCGTCACGTCATCCTTGCCGGAAACGCGCGGGGGGCTGTGTTCGGTGTGATAAACGCGGCCGGAGGACAAATGCACGCGCCTTCCGGACATGCGGGCAATGATTTCGGCATCGTTCACATCGATTTCCACCACGTAGTCGAGCCGCACGCCGGCGTCCCGCATGGCCTGCGCCTGGGGAATGGTGCGCGGAAAACCGTCGAACAGGAAACCGTGGGCACAGTCTGGAGCGGTGATGCGATCCTTCACCAGGCCGATGATGATGTCATCCGACACCAGGCCGCCGCTGTCCATGACTTTCTTGGCTGCAAGTCCGAGCGGGGTGCCCGCCTTGACGGCCGCGCGCAGCATGTCGCCCGTGGAAATCTGGGGAATGCCGAAGCGCTCCTTGATGAAAGCGGCCTGCGTTCCCTTTCCGGCACCGGGTGCCCCCAACAAAATCAACCGCATGTGTACTCCCTGGTACTGCTTTTCTTCTGGTTAATGCGAAAACCTACCTTGAAACCCCACGGTGGTCAAATAATTGGCGCACGCGCTCCAAATCTTCCGGCGTATCCACCCCCGGCGCCGGCGCCCGCTCGGTCGTCACCACGGCAATGCGGTAGCCATGCCAGAGGGCCCGCAGCTGTTCCAGGGCTTCGAAGGTTTCCAGCGGCGAACGCTCGAGGGACGCAAAATCCTGCAGGAAAGAAGCCCGGTAGGCATAAAGCCCCACATGATGCCATGCCGGCAGGCCGGTCGGCCAGTGCCCCAGGGCGCCCTGGAAGGCATCGCGCGGCCACGGAATGGGCGCCCGGCTGAAATAGAGCGCTTCGCCGGCACGATTCATGACCACCTTGACGGCTGTGGTGCTTTCGAAATGCGCCCGGTCGTGAATGGGGTAGCAGGCCGTGGCCATGGCGCAGTGGGGGCTGTCGGCCAGTTTGGAGGCGACCGCCCTGATGGCTTCAGGCGCCATCAGGGGTTCATCCCCCTGGACGTTAACGATCAGCGCCCCGGGGGGCAACGCCAGCAGGCGAACGGCTTCGGCCAGCCGGTCCGTTCCGGTTTCATGATCGGCCCGGGTCATGACGGCTTCCACTCCGGCGTCTTGGGCCGCCAAGGCAATGGCCTCATGGTCGGTTGCCACCACCACCCGCTCCGCCCCACTTTCCCGCGCGCGCAACGCACAGTGAATGACCATGGGGCGTCCACCGATGTCAGCCAGCGCTTTTCCCGGGAAACGAGTGGAGCCCATGCGGGCCGGCACGATGGCCGTGAAGGAAGCCACTAGGCTTCCTCGAGGTCGTCGAGACGGCGCGCCTCCTCTTCCAGCATGACAGGAATGCCATCCTTGATCGGAAAAGCAAGGCGGCAAGGGGAGCAGACCAGTTCCTGGCGAGCGGGCCGGTGCAACAGCGGCCCCTTGCACAGCGGGCACACCAGTATTTCAAGCAGTCGTCGGTCCATGTCCTCTCCGTCTCAGGGTTTGATCCACCAGCGCCACCAGCGCGGGATCCAGCGCAGCCTCCACCGGCAGCATCCAGCTTTCCGGCAGGGCAAACTTCCGACATTTTATCCCATCTTTTTCAGTCATCAGCAGCGGAGCTGCCGGCTCGAAGGCCAATTCGTCGCGGCGGAACGGGTGATGGTCGGGGAACGGGTGGGCAATGACGGCAATTCCCAGGGTTTCCAGCAGCCTGAAAAAGCGCTGCGGATGACCAATGCCGGCCACCGCATGGGCCGTCTTTCCGGAAAAATGAGCCACTTCGCAGGTGCGGTCGCTGCCGTCGAGGGAAAGCCAGCGCGTGGGGCGCAGCGCCATCCCGAACTGGGGAACGCGCAGGGAAAGCGGGTGGCGCACAGGACCGTTGGTGACCACTGCGTCCACCGTGTCCAGGCGCGCTCGCGGCTCGCGCAAAGGCCCCGCAGGCAGCAGCGCCCCGTTGCCGAAAAGGCGTTCACCGTCCACCACCGCGATTTCCATGGTGCGCGACAACGCCAGATGCTGCAATCCATCGTCGCTCACCAGCAGATTCACTTCAGGGTGGGCCTGCAGCAGCGCCCGGCCGACTGCGCTGCGATCGCGGCCGACCCACACGGGCAGGCCACTGCGCGCAGCCATCAGTACGGCCTCGTCACCGGCTTCGGCCGGATCGTCGCCCGCGCGAACCGGACGCGCTGCGCGCCCGGCGACGCCATAAGCGCGACAGACGATGCCCGGTCGCCAGCCCTTTTGGCTCAAGGCCTGAACCAGAGCGATGGTGAGCGGGGTTTTGCCGGTCCCCCCCGCCGTGATGTTGCCCACCACCAGTACGGGCACCGGCAAGCGATGGCTCGAAAGCCAACCGGCTGCATACAGCCGGCGGCGCAAGGC
>JAGWTQ010000045.1 GCA_028868905.1 Betaproteobacteria bacterium | reverse complement strand
CGATGCCGGCCGGGATGCGCGAAAGGAATGGGGCCACGGCTTTCTCCGGTGGAAGGTTACGATATTTTAATGCATGGCCTCCCTCATTGGGTTTTCCGCGGTTCGATCAGGGCGGCCAGCACGGCCCCGGTCTGGAAAGCCACAATGCTCATGAACACTCCCATGTAATGATGGCTGTCCATCAGCTGTCCGGCCCAGATCGGGGTGAGGGATGTTCCCATGTCCTGACCGGCGTAAACGAATCCGTAGATGCAGCTTTGGCAATGTTGCCGCCCGTCGCTTTGGGCGGCGATGCGAGCCATCAAATGCCGGAACGGACCTGCGATGCCCATGGAAAAGCCCATGGCGGGCAGGATCAGGTAGACCAGCAGCGGCGATAGCCATTCGGAGGCCAGCAGGGCGGCCAGCACCGCCGATAAGGTCAATGCGATGGCGATGGTTTTCTGGTGGGTCACATGCTTGTTCGCGATGAACCCGCCGGCAACGACCCCCAGGCCGTTGCCTACCAGATAGGCACTCATGCAGAACGTGGCCGCGTGCAGGGATAGTCCGTAGTAGTGTTTTAGCAGAGGGATCGAATAGTTTTGCAATGCGCCGAAGGCCGTGTTCGACAGGAAAAAATACGCAAAGCTGAACCAGACCGTGGGATTGGAAAGGAATCCAAATCGGGACGCGGACGGATGCTCGGCGCTTTTTGGTGTCCCAGCTGTGGCTTCGACCTGGATCAGCCTTCTGTTCCACAGCAAGACGGCCAGCGTGAATGCCACCAGCAGGGCAGCGTCCAGGCCGACCGCATGCCAGCCGTAATGCATGCTCACCAGAAGCACGAAAGGCGGAGCCAGCACCCAGCCCGCCGTCCCGGCCAGGCTGTGGGTTGAGAAGGCATGCCCCAGGCGGCTGGGCTGAATGCGAAAGTTGAGGATGGAATAGTTGACGGGGTGAATGACGGCATTGCCAAGGCCGGAAAACAGCGCGCTCATCAGGAGCAGGTCATAGCCGTTGGCAAGGTAAATGCAAAGTCCGGAGCAGATCAGCATGACCATGCCCAGGTACAGTACCCGCACCGGGCCAAAGCGGTGCACCACGAAGCCGCTGACGAACTGGCCGACGGCAGAGACCGAGAAAAACAGACTCATCAACAGGCCGAGCTGCAGGTAGGACACGTGGAACTGCTGTGAAAAAATGGGGAACAGCGGCGGCAGCAGAAGATGAAAAAAATGGGTCAGTCCATGGGCAATGGATACCAGAATGATTGTGCTGGTATCGTGCCGAAACCTTTGGCGGAGCAGGGTTTGTGTTGTATCCAGATGTAAGAGCGAATCCCTCATGGTGCGAGTACCCAGAATGTTCTGGGAGGGATTATCTTGAAGCGGAGTTTATGGCGTGTGATTAAGTGTAGGGAAACTGCATGAACTCGTAACGCCTGTGGATTATGAAAGGACGGTCTGCCGTTCGACCTGCACGCTCTGTTCTCCATTGCTCAGCCAGACCTGGCCGTCCTGGATGGTGCAGTGGAGCTTCATGGAAGGCTTGACCAGATCCACCAGGGCCTTGGTGGATTCTTGCGGGAGGTTGATCACCGTCAGGTTCCTGAATTTTCCCAGGGCGCCCAGATTCTGCTTGATCCACGCGTCGGCTGTGCGACCGCCGTAGCAATAGACGATCACGCGCTCGGCGCGGTTGCAGGCCTTGCGGATCAGCCGTTCGTCGGGCAGGCCGACATCGATCCACAGGAGGGGAGCGCCAGTCAGGTCGTTAAGGACAAGATCCGCTTCGTCTTCCGAACTGAGTCCCCGGCCAAAAGTCAGGTGTTCGTGCGCATTCAGGGCAAACGCCAGTATCCGCACCATCAGGCGTTCGTTGGTTTCCGAAGGGTGGCGTGCCAGCACCAGGGCATGGTCCTGGTAGTAGGCGCGATCCATGTCCGCAACCTGCAGGTTGGCCTTGAAGATGGTGGATTTGTCGGCCATCAGGGTTCGCGCACCCAGGTCTGGCTCCGGCCGAACAGCGAAAATCCCAGGTAGCCTCGCACCTCCAGGGTATTGCCCTTGACCTTCATCTTGCAGCGGTAAGTGCGCCCGTTGTGCGGGTCCAGGATTTGCCCGCCGTCGTATTCGCCGCCGTCCTGCTTCATGCCCCACAGGATCACCATGCCGGTTACGGGCTGTCCCTTGCGCGCACCGCTGCATTCGTCGCAACGGGCATCCAGGGGATGTCCCGGGCGTGGCAGGATGCGCACCACCCGGCCTTCCAGAACCCCGCCCAGGTTGTCGATTCGCACCAGGGAGGCCGCCTGGCCGTCTTCATCGTCGAACGTGCGCCACAGCCCCACCGGAGAAAGCTCGATGGCCTGGGCGGCCAGGGCCGACAGACCCAGGAGCAGGGCGATGACGAATGGGGCGGTGCGTTTCACTGAGGTTCTCCGTCGAAGGGGCGGCCCATTATACGCCCACGGGCAACGCCGTCCGCTCCACCACCTGGCGCAGGACAAAGCTGGAATGCACGCCGGTGACGCCCTTGATCTGGGTGATGCGGTTGAGGAGCAGTTCCTGGTAGGCCTCCATGTCCCGCACCACCACCTTGAGCTGGTAGTCGGCCGCCTGGCCGGTAATGAGCAGGCATTCCACCACGTCCGGGATCTTGGCCACGGCCGCCTCGAAATGGCGGAAGCGTTCGGGCGTGTGCTGGTCCATGGAAATGTGGATGAGGGCCATTAGCGACAGGCCCAGGGCCTTGGGGTCCACCTGGGCGCGGTAGCCGGTGATGATTCCGGCTTCTTCCAGGGCGCGCACCCGGCGCAGGCAGGGAGAGGGCGAAAGCCCGACGCGGTCGGCGAGATCCTGGTTGCTCAGCCGGCCTTCCTGCTGCAGCACTTCGAGAATGCGCTGGTCCAGGCGGTCGATGTCCATGATATTGCCTCGATTATTGCATGAAAGAAATATTATGCTTCATATAATGTATTTATGACAATTAAATTCCAAATAATTGGGATTTTAACGTCAAAACGCAATCATCTGCCGCCCCAAATCCCGTAACATGTCCACATCAACATGCCCCATGCACAACGGAGCCGCCATCATGCTGAAAGACCCCGCGCACAAATACAGCCCCTTTCCGGCCGTCCATCTGCCGGACCGCCAGTGGCCCGGCCGCACCATCACCCGGCCGCCCATCTGGATGAGCACCGACCTGCGTGACGGCAACCAGGCGCTGTTCGAGCCCATGAATGCGGAACGCAAGCTGCGCCTGTTCCGCACGCTGTGCGCTGTGGGCTTCAAGGAAATCGAAGTGGCGTTTCCATCGGCTTCGCAAACGGATTTCGATTTTGTCCGCCTGCTGATCGAAGGGGGCCACGTGCCTCAGGACGTCACCATCGAAGTCCTGACCCAGGCGCGCGAGCACCTCATCCGCCGCACCATGGACTCTCTGCGCGGTGCGCGCCGGGCCATCGTCCATGTGTACAACGCCACGTCCAGGCCTTTCCGGGACATCGTGTTCGGCATGAGCCGGGCGGAAGTGATGGAGATGGCCGTCTCGAGCGTGCGCCTCATCCGGGCGCTGGCCGAAGCGCAGCCACGCACCGAGTGGGTGCTGGAATACAGCCCGGAAACCTTTTCCGCCACCGAGCTCGATTTTGCCCTGGAAATTTGCGATGCCGTGACGGACGCCTGGGGTGCGGCACCGGATCGTCCCGTCATCCTCAACCTGCCGGCCACCGTGGAAGTGGCCACGCCCAATGTCTTCGCCGACCAGGTGGAATGGATGCATCGCCATCTGGCCCGGCGCGACAGCGTCATTTTGAGCGTGCATCCCCACAACGACCGGGGCACGGCCGTGGCTGCGGCGGAACTGGCCGTGATGGCCGGAGCCGACCGGGTGGAAGGGTGCCTGTTCGGCAACGGGGAGCGCACGGGTAACGTGGACGTGGTGACCCTGGCGCTCAACCTCTACACCCAGGGGATATCGCCCGGACTCGATTTTTCGGACATCAATGCCGTGGCCCGCACGGCGGAATATTGCACGCAGTTGCCGATTCATCCGCGCCACCCCTATGTGGGCGATCTCGTGTTCACGGCGTTTTCAGGTTCCCACCAGGACGCCATCAAGAAAGGTTTTGCCGTGCAGCAGCCGGATGCGCCCTGGAACGTGCCCTATTTGCCCATCGATCCGGCCGACGTGGGGCGCAGCTACGATTCGGTCATCCGCGTCAACAGCCAATCCGGCAAGGGCGGGGTGGCTTACCTGCTGGAGGCCGAATACGGCGTGGTCTTGCCGCGACGTCTGCAGGTGGAGTTTTCCTCGGCTGTGCAGCGTCATACCGATGCCCATGGCGGCGAAATGAATGCCGCGGAAATCTGGGCCCTGTTTTGCCGCGAATACCTGGAAACGGGCGAGCCCGTGCGTTACGTGGAACACCACCTGTTCGAGCACGGGCAGGCGCAGGGCATCCGCCTCACGGTGGAATCCGGCGGCGTGACCCATCTGCTGACCGGTGAAGGCAACGGACCCATCGATGCAGCGGTTCATGCCTTGCGCACGCTGGGCATCGAGGTCCAGGTGCGCAGTTACGAAGAGCGCTCGCTGGGTCGCAGCCAGGAAGGCGGCAACGCTCAGGCGTGCGCCATCATGGAAGTCACGCGGCCGGGCAGCGGCGTGGAATGCCACGGCGTGGGCCTTGACCCCAACATCGTCACCGCGTCCGTGAAGGCGCTGGTGAGTGGCGTTAATCGCCTGGGGGTGACGGCCTTTTCCGAACTGCAAGTTCGGGAGGCCTGATCCCATGGGCCAGCGTTTCGAGGCGCTGAGCGAGCGTCACTGCGCATTTATCGGGAAACAGAAGCTGTTTTTTGTGGGGACGGCCACGGCGGAGAGCCGCATCAACCTCTCTCCCAAAGGCATGGACACCTTCCGCATCCTGGGCAGCAACCGCGTGTTGTGGCTCAATGTCACGGGCAGCGGCAACGAGACCGCCGCCCACGTCCAGCAGGATCCCCGCATGACCCTCATGTTCTGCGCCTTCGAAGGCGATCCCATGATCCTGCGGCTGTACGGATCGGCCCAGGTCGTTCACCGCAACGATCCGGCATGGGCGGCACTGGCGGAACGGTTTCCCTTCATGCCGGGGGCGCGCCAGATTTTCGACATGACGGTGGAACTGGTCCAGACCTCCTGCGGTACGGGCGTTCCCCATTATGCCTACCAGGGGGATCGGGAGTTTCTGAACGAATGGGCCACCCGCAAGGGCGAAGAGGGCATGCGTCGTTACTGGGAGGAGAAAAACCGTTTCAGCATTGACGGCATCCCCACCTTTGTGACACAAAAGAACGCATGACGACTAAACGAAAGCCTTGCATCGGCCTGGCGCTGGGCGGCGGGTCCGCACGGGGCTGGGCTCACGTGGGCGTGATCCGCGCGCTCGAGGAAGCCGGCATCCGCCCCGACCTGGTGTGCGGCACCTCGGTGGGAGCCATGGTGGGGGCCGCCTACGCCGCTGGCGAACTCGACCGCTTCGAGCAATGGCTGCTCGACATGAGCCTGCGCGACGTGTTTTCCTTCATGGACGTGTCGCTCAATGGCGGCATGCTCAAGGGCGACCGCCTGATGGAATTCTTCCGCACCACTTTCGTGGACCATCCCATCGAAGGCCTGAAGATGCCTTTCGCAGCCGTGGCCACCTCGCTGCAGACGGGTGCGGAAGTCTGGCTGCGCGAAGGGTCCACGGTGGACGCGGTGCGGGCTTCCATTGCGCTGCCGCTGCTGTTCACGCCCGTCCAGCGCGACGGGGTTTTCCTGGTGGATGGCGGGCTCGTCAATCCCGTTCCGGTCTCTCTGGCGCGTGCCATGGGGGCGGATTTCGTGATTGCCGTGGATCTCAGCGCCGACATCGTGGGACACCGCCTGCACGACGTCGAGCCGGAAACGGCTCCGCAGCAGCAGTCAGGCGGCTGGCTGGGCTGGGTGCAGGACCGGCTGGGCATGCCCCGAAAGGATGGCGAGCCCGTGCAAACGCGTTTGCCTTCGGTGCTGGAGGTCATGTCTTCCAGCATCAACATCATGCAGGTGCGCATCACCCGCAGCCGCATGGCCGGTGAGCCACCTGACGTGACCATTTCGCCGCGCCTGGCCCATTTCGGCCTGTTCGATTTTCACCGGGCGCAGGAAGCGATTGCGGCCGGACGCCTCAGCGTGGAAGCAAGCCGGCAGGGTCTGCAGCTGATGGGAGGGTGAAAGGTCAGGTTTTTGCAGGCACGGCCGCCTGGGCAATGGCCGCCGCATCCGGCAAATCGGCCACGTTCCAGCAGGTGTTCATGAGCCGCTGAATCTGGTCCGGCGGCAGAATGCCTTCCGCCAGGTCCATGAATTTGCTCTCCAGCTGGCGGTCGCTCATGGGCACTTCAAGGCTGCCCACGGCATGGGCGATATGCCGGTACAGCTTGCGGCCATCGGCCAGCACCAGCAGCATGTCCACCTGTTCCGGAAGGACGGCAGGGTCCACCTGCACATGAACCTTTTGGCGCAAGGCGACGACGCGCGGATCCTGCACGGCACGATCGCTGAACTGCTTTTCTCCGGCCGCACCTTCCACCAGGGCCACGGCCACCGCATGATAGACGCTGAATTTGCCTTCCAGTCCCGTGGTGGGGGTTTTCTTGCCCGTAAGCTCCAGCACCAGCGGATTGGCGCGCAGATCGATTGAAACGATCTGGTCCGGCGCCAGATGATATTCGTTGCGCAGCTGGATGGCCGCATCGATGGCCGGGTGGATCACGATGCCGCAGGCAAACGGCTTGTAGGTGTTGAGTGCGGCTTCATAGCGCTGCCCCAGTCCTTCCGTGATTTCACGGTAATCCTGTTTGGTGCTGATGGTGTTGGCCCAGCCGCGTTTCGCTTCGATCATGCCGTCGGAACTGGTGAAATTCTTCGCGGCCAGCAGGGCCGCAAAAAGCCCGTTGCTGGCCGCCCGGCCGGGATTGAAGCTTTTGGTCATGGAACCAAACGATTCCCGCAATCCCACCGGTTGCGAGGCGGCCAGGCCCAGGGCCCACACCATCTGCTGTTCGCTCAGGCCCAGCAACTTGCCGGCCGCGGCGGCAGCGCCGAAGGGGCCGGTGGTGCCGGTGATGTGCCAGCCTATATCGTAATGGTTCGGGTAAACCGCATTGCCGATGCGACAGGAGGTTTCCACGCCCAGCACGAGCGCATTCAGGAAATCCTTGCCGGAAACAGGGTGATATTCGGAAAGGGCCAGAATGGCGGAGACCACGGGGCCGGCCGGATGGATGATGGTTTTGAGGTGGGTATCATCGTAATCGAAAACGTGGCTTGAGACTCCATTTACGAAAGCGGCGTTCATGATGTCGAAGCGTTCGTGACGGCCCAGCAGGCTGGCTTGCCCCGGTCCCGAGAAGGGCGCGAGGGCGGATACGGCGCAGCCGATGGTTTCATGGTGCGAACCGCCCACTGCAACGCCTACCCAGTTGAGCAGGGTGCGTGTCCCTTCGTGGCGAACCGGCACGGGCAGGTCTTCGTAGCGGGCTTGCACCACATAGCGCGCCAGCCTGTGGGTCACGCCGTGGGGCGATGTGTTCGGGGTCGCCGGCTGCGGAGCCTGGGCATGGGCCGATGGGGATTGTGCCAGCGAGAGGGTGGGCGCGGCGACCGCGGCAGTGCTGGTTTTGAGAAAATCGCGACGATTGAAGGGGCTCATGGCGGTTATGTTAACACCCGGGACTTAGCTCCAGTCGGCCAGAGTGCGCAAATAGGAAATGACGTCTTCCCGGCTCAGCATGCCAATCACCTGGCCCTGCCGGATGACGGGCAACTGGTTGACTCCATCCCGGTCCATGCGCTGCAGGGCTTGCCACAGGGATGCATCCGGTGCAATGGAGAGGGTTTCCTGCAGCGGCAGCATAACTCCCCCCGCCGTCTGGTGGTTCCATTCGGGGCGCGGCACGGCGCGAATGCGCTGGGGTGTGACGAGCCCGGTGGTTTGATTGCCTTCACGCACCAGGAAGCAGCGCTGGTGCCCCGTGAGGATGTAGTCGTCCACCAGCTGCTGCAGGGGGAGATTCGCGGGAACCTCGGGACAGGAGGGGTTCATGACCTGGGCCACGGGATGTCCCGACAGCAGATCGCGAAACACCCCTTCCTGCAGCTGGGACTTGGCGGCATTGTCGAGAAACCAGCCAATGAAAACGATCCACAGCCCGCCCAGGTTTCCTGAAAGCGTCTGCCAGGCGCCGATCAGGATGAGCAGGAAGGCAAATCCGCGGCCTGCAGTGGCGGCAACGCGCGTGGCCCCCCGCAAATTGCCGGTAAAGGCCCACAGCACGGCGCGCAGGAGGCGGCCGCCATCCAGCGGATAGCCGGGCAGAAGATTGAACAGGGCGAGGCTCAGGTTGATGTAGCTTAGGTATTTGAACAGTCCGGACAGGGCTTCGATGGCGGCGGTCCATTGCTGCAACAGGTGCGAGGCCAGGGCGAGCGCCAGGCTGACCGCCGGGCCGGCCAGGGCGATCAGGAATTCGGCTTTGGGGCTGGGCGACTCGTCGGCGATTTCGGCAATGCCGCCGAAGATGTGGAGCGTGATGCGGCGGACCTGGACCCGGTATCGCAAGGCCACGGCAGAATGGCCCAGCTCGTGCAGCAGCACGCTGGCAAAGAAGGCGAGGGCGGTGACGGCTCCCATGACCCAATAGCGCCCATGGGGCCAGTCAGGGAACTGGGACGGGTAGTAGCTGCTTGCCAGTATCCAGGTGAGCAGGGTAAAGACCAGAAACCAGGAAAAATCGAGAGCGATGGGTATGCCCAGAATCCTGCCGAGCGGAATGCGCTGTTGTGCCATTGAAATCCCCTTGGAGGCGCCGGCTCAATATTTTGCCGGGGAAGCCGATATTTCCCTTTAAGGGTCAGTATAAAGACAGAGTTCCTCCGGGAGGAAACAGCCATGAAGCGAGACAGCGAAGATAGGCCGGACAGCCGGTTGGATGAAGAAGCGGAATCTGAAGGGGAAGGACGGTCGCGCGGGCGCAAAGGGAAAGAGGAGGGGCCTGTTCGACGAAAAAGAGGCGGCCTGCTGACCTGGTTGGGCCTGGTCTTCGGGATGGCGGGCGTGCTGATGGGCGGCGGCGCCCTGTACCTGGTCCACGGGTGGCAGGAGAAGCTGGCGGCAGACTCGGCGCTCGTCAAGGACCTGACCCATCGCCTGACCGCGGCCAACGATGCGTTCGTGAAATATCAGGCCGCCGTAAAGCAGGAACGGGCGATGGACGAGGAAAAAGACAAAAGGCATGAAGCGCGCGATGCCTTGATGGTTCACGCCATGGCCCAGGCCCAGGTGCGTCTCAAGATTGCACCGACCATCGAAAAAATGCTGGAACCCGTTCCGGATGGCCCGGGTCCGCAGCCCAGTGCTGCAGCCACTCCGGCTTCAGCCCCCGCTTCCCCTCCAGCCAAGACCCCGGCGCCAGCGCCTGTTTCAAAGGCGCCTCCTGTCGACCCGGCCAAGGCCAAAATCGCCTCCCAGGTGCAGGGCATACGCGAGGCGATCCGCAAGTACAACGGAAACTAGCCTGCGGAAAGAAACCGGGCTTGGAATTGGGCGGCCGGCAACGGGCGTGAAAACAGGAATCCCTGGGCATAGTCGCAACCTGCCTTGAGCAGCAGATCCCGCTGGGTCTGGGTTTCCACCCCCTCCGCGATGACCTGGATTCCCAGCTTGTGGGCCATCACCACGATGGCTTCGCAGATCGCCAGGTCGTCCGAATCGGGTTGAAGGTTTGCGGTGAAGGAGCGGTCGATTTTTACGTAATCGATCTCGAATTTCTTGAGATAGGCCAGGGAAGAGTATCCCGTGCCGAAGTCGTCGATCGCGATCCGCATGCCGGCATCGTGAAAACTCTCCAGGCGCTGGGCGATGGGGGGATGGGCATCCAGAAGCAGGCCTTCGGTAATTTCAACCACGATGCTTTCCCCAGGTACCCCGAGTTCATGGAGCAATTGAATCCAATGGGTATGCTCCCGGCTGTTGTTGCGGAACTGGGCCGGCGACTTGTTCACGGTCATCTGGAAATTGGGGAAGACGTTGCGCCACAGGGCCGTCTGGCGGGCGGCCTGGGCAAACACCTCGTCACCGATGGTTGTGATCAGTCCGGTATCTTCCGCGATGGGAATGAATTCCCCGGGGAACACCAGTCCCCGCTCCGGGTGCAGCCACCGGACCAGGGCTTCCGCTTTGGTCACCCGTCCCGTGGCCAGTTCCACGATGGGTTGGTAATGGACCTGGATCTGTTCCAGCGGGACCGCCTTGCGCAGATCGTTGGCGGTCTTCAAACGTGAAAATGCAGCGGCCTGCATGGAAGGCGTGAAGTAATGATAGCCGTTGCGTCCGTTGTTTTTGGCGGCATACATGGCCTGGTCCGCGTTCCTCACCAAGGTTTCCATGTCGGTGGAATCATGGGGGTAGAGGGTTATGCCGATGCTGCCGGTGACGTAAACCATTTCGTCGCCAAACTGGTAGGGCTTGGCGATGTGATCCAGGATGGTTTGTGCGATGCGGTCCACATGGTTCATGTCTTCAAGGTGGGTCAAAAGCACGGTGAATTCGTCTCCCCCCAGGCGGGCGACCGTATCCGTGGCGCGCACGCAACCCTGCAGCCGTTGCCCGGTTTCGCGCAGCAGCTGATCCCCGATGTCGTGGCCCAGCGTGTCGTTGATTTCCTTGAAGCGGTCGAGATCGATGAACATCAGTGCCAGTGACTGGCGGTGCCGTTGCGCTTTCCTGATTTCCTGCTCAAAGCGGTCCAGGAACAAGATCCGGTTGGGCAGTGCCGTGATGGCGTCGTAGTGCGCCAGGCGCAGCATTTCCGCTTCGGAATGCTTGCGTTCGCTGATGTCGGTGTGGGTGCCGATCAGGCGCAGGGGGCGGCCATCGGGGCTGGTGCTCACGATCATGCCCCGGCTTTGTGTCCACTTCCAGGAGCCGTCCTTGCACCGCAGGCGGAACTCCGACTTGAAAAGCGAGGTTTTTCCTGCAAGATGGTCTTGAATGTCCTGAATGGCTTGCGTCAGGTCATCCGGGTGAATCAGTTTGCGGCCATCCTGGGCCGTGGCTCCTACTTCGCCTTCGGAATAGCCGTAAATTTCATACCATTGGCCCGAGCGAAATACGAGATCGGTGTCCAGATGCCAGTCCCATACGCCCATGTTGGAGCCTTCCAGGGCAAGCTTCCAGCGCGCTTCGCTGACCTCGAGGGAAAGGTCATGTGCATCCGGTCCACGCATTTTTGCGGGCCGCTTGAATAAAGGCCCCCACAAACTCTGTTTCACGGTTTTCCTGTCCTATCGCTTCACGTGTTGACTGAAGCTCCCGAAAAAGATCAAGCCGGGTCGGGGCTGTTGCAGGCACTCCGGCTCTGCTGTCATTATGTACACACGAAACGGTTTCGGAAAAGGGGGCAGGCATGAAGAAGAGGGTTATGGTTTTTGTGGCTTCTGAAGAAGGGGTGAGCGCCATCGAGTATGCGCTGATTGCCGCCTTGATCGCAGCCGCAATCATCGGGGGCGTGTCGCTGCTGGGCACCAACGTCAGCTCGACCTTTTCCAGCGTTGCCGGCGTGATTTAAGAGCGGGCCGCCTTGGCCGCCAGTGCCAGCCTCGCCAGGCGGTTCAACAGCACTTGCAGCCCGGGAGAAAGCCGTTCCATGGGCCACTGGTCCAGAAGGTTGCGGATCTGCAGCCCCAGGGCCGTGTCGCCGGTCATGACCAGGCGCCGCTGAAAAAACAGGGTGTCCGCATCTTCAAGACGGCTGGCGAGCAGGAGCAGGTCCAGTGCTTTGCCACGAATGGTGGCTTCGGTTTCCGTGCCCGCAGCCAGCATGCGAAGCTTTCCCTCCTGTGCCGTGACGGCCCAGCAAAACCCCAGATCGTCCACGCTCACCGATACCCGCTTTTTTTCAAGGAAGTCCAGGCTGCCTGCAGGCAGGGTCTGAAGAACATGCCGTTGCAGCAGGTGTGTGAAAGCCCGTGCCGGCCAGGCGGCAGGCAGGACAGCCAGGCCGTAGGCCAGCCTTTTGGGCGGGGGCAGCAAGCGGAGCACCGGTCGGGGAAACCGCTCGGGAGTGAGCCAGGAAAAAGTCATCGTGTCGCCTCCTGAAGGTCGCCTGAAAATTCCCGGGCCGCGCCAACCCAGTCCATGCCGGGCCTGCCGTGCCAATAGCCGTTGCAATCGCCTGCCCGCTCAGGCGGACATCCGCTTTGCAGCGCACCATGAAAGCGTTCGATGACTTCGGACAGGCCCCCGGGCTGCGGACTGAGGCGCAGGTAGTCCACCCCGCATTGGCGCAGGCTTTCCAGGTCCGGTGCCAGGTCGCAGCAGGCTTCGCTTTGCACCTGGATGCCGTTGAGGCGAATGAACGATTCCCCCTCGCGGGTGGCAAGGGTCAGCCCCTCCGGATGCTCCAGGCATTTGAAACCACAATCATCCTTGCCCAGATTGCTGGCGCGCGCCGTAAAGCAGCGTGCCGAATAGGCCAGTGGCAAACGCCCCCACGCCAGGACTTCCACTTCGGGAAACGCGCCTCCTGCGGTTGCTTGCGCTTCGCGCAAGGCGCGCAAGGCGCTTTCGCCCTGGTCCATGGTCAGCACAAAACGGGTCATGCCGCAGGACTGCAGCAGGGCCAGGGTTTCGTGGTTGTAAATGTTGAGGGTGGGACCACCGACAAACGGGACTTGCCGTTCCAGGCAGACCTGCACTGCGGACAGGTCATTGGCTTCGATGCCAAAACGTCCATTGTCCGCCATGCGGCGCAGGGTGGACAGTTCCGATGCGGCTTCCACCAGCACCAGGGAAGAAAGCACCACTTCGTGTCCGGCGGCGGCCAGGTCATCGGCGATGGACAGCCAGTCCGGCAGGCGCAGCTCGCGCCTTTTGCTGCAGACCGTTTCCCCCAGGTAGATGACGTCAACCGGCCAGTCCGCCGCCTGCCGGTAAAAATCCATGACGTCTGCGCGTTTCCAGAAATATTGCAGCGGACCGAGGGAGAGTTTCATGAGGTCATTGCCAGCGGCGGTGGTAAGGGCCGAGGGTGGTCTGCAGCCCTTCTGAAACGTGGGACAACTGGGCCTCCCATTCCGGCAGGATGCGGAAAGGCTGCGGACCCTTGAGGGCGTCGAGCGCTCCCCGCCACACGCGGGTGACCTGGGTCACGTAAGCGGGTCCCCGCTGCCGGCCTTCCACCTTGAGCGCCGCCACGCCGGCCTGGGCCAGGCGCGGCAGAAGCTCCAGGGTGTTGAGGCTGGTGGGCTCCTCGAGTGCGTAGAAGGGGTTGCCGTCCTGCTGGTAGCGCCCTTTGCACAGGGTGGGGTAGCTCGCCGGTTCTTCGGGTTCGAAACGGTCCACCAGAACCTGGCCCAGGCGAACCTCCCGGCGGTTTCCCGGCAGTTCGGTCCAGTGCACGTGTTCGGCCGGAGAACAGACGCCGTGGCAATTGGGCGATTGCCCGGTGACGTGGCTGGATAGCTGGCAACGCCCTTCCACCATGATGCACAGGCTGCCGAAGGCGAACACTTCAATGGCCACGGGAGAGTGTTCGCACAGGCGTTCCACCTGGGCGATGGAAAGCACGCGCGGCAGCACGGCGCGCGCGATGCCGAAGTGTTCATAAAAAAAGCGCAGGGCCACGGCTGTGGTGGCCGATCCCTGGACCGACAGGTGGCGGGGAATGCCGGCATGGCGTCGCGCGGCGTAATCCAGCAGCGCCATGTCCGCGATGATGAAGGCGTCCACCCCGGCTGCCGCTGCCGTATCGATGCTGTCTTTCCATACCTGGATGTGCCGGGACGTGGGATAGGTGTTGAGGGCTAGATAGAGCTTTTTGCGCCGGGCATGGGCCGCAGAAACCGCCGCGACCAGCGCCTCGGGCGTGAAGTTCAGCCCCGGGAAGGCACGTGCGTTGGTGGGGTTGCGCAGCCCCACATAGACCGCGTCCGCACCATGTTCCAGTGCGGCGTCGAGTGCTGCCGGGCTTCCTGCAGGGCAAACGAGTTCCATGTTCATGCGGCGTGTTCCGAAGAAAGTGTCTGCCACAGGGTATCCATGCGGCGGGTGAACTCGGGGTCGTGCTGGATGGGGCGTCCCCAGGAGCGGTGTGTTTCCCCGGGCCATTTGTTGGTGGCATCGAGCCCCATTTTTCCGCCCAGGCCGGCTTCAGGGCTGGCGAAGTCGAGGTAGTCGATGGGCGTGTTTTCGATCAGGAGGCAGTCGCGAACGGGGTCCATGCGGGTGGAAATGGCCCAGATCACTTCGCTCCAGTTGCGAATGTCGATGTCGCCGTCCACCACGATGACGAATTTGGTGTAGGTGAACTGGCGCAGCCAGGACCAGATGCCCATCATGATGCGCCGGGCATGTCCGGCGTACTGCTTGCGCAGGCTGACGACCGCAATGCGGTAGGAGCAGGCTTCCGGCGGCAGGTAAAAATCCAGGATTTCCGGAAAGGTATGGCGCAGCAGCGGCACGAAAAGGTCGTTCAACTCGCGCGCCAGAACCGAAGGCTCGTCCAGGGGCGGCCGGCCCATGTAGCTGCCCTGGTAGATGGCGCCTGCGCGCAGGCAAAGGCGCTCCACGGTCAGCACGGGAAATTCCGCCTGACTGTTGTAGTAGCCGGTGTGGTCGCCGAAGGGGCCTTCGAGCGCACGGTCTCCGGGATGGATATGGCCTTCCAGCACGATTTCTGCCCCTGCGGGCACATCCAGGCCGGTGTGGCTGGAATGACGAAGCAACGTGGGCTGTCCGCGCAACAGTCCCGCAAACTCGTACTCCGAAAGGGTGTCGGGGATCGGGCTGACGGCCGCAAGCTGGGTGCAGGGGTCGGCCCCGATCACGACAGCGACCGGAAAAGGTTCCTGAGGCCGGGCCGCGAGCCAGTCCGCATAGTCCAGTGCGCCACCCCGGTGCGGAAGCCAGCGCATGATGACGCGGTTGGGTCCGATGACCTGCTGGCGGTACACCGCCACGTTCTGCCGGGCCTGCCTCAAACCCCGGGTAACCACCAGGCCAAAGGTGATGAGGCGGCCGGCATCTTCCGGCCAGCAGTGCTGGATGGGCAGAAGGGACAAGTCCACTGCGCTGCCTTCCAGTATTTGGGATTCGAAAGGGGCATGGGTGGCGTGGTCCGGACGAAGGTTGGCCAGTTGGGCGTATTCGGGCCAGGCGCGCAGCCACCCTTCGAGTCCGCGGGGCAGTTGCGGCATCTGGAGCGAAGCCAGCAGTTCGCCCAGTTCCCGAAAGGAGCGGATGGCGCGATGGTGAAGGGCGGCCTGGATGCGGGCCGGGGATCCGAAGAGATTGCCCAGTAAGGGCAGGCTGGAACCGCGGGGAGACTGGAAAAGCAGGGCAGGGCCGTTTTGCTGCAGGCTTCTCAGGCACAGGGCCGTGCTTTCCAGAACGGGATCCACGGGTTGGTCCACCCGCAACAGGGCACCCTGCTGTTCCAGATCGCGCAGAAAAGTGCGCAGGTCA
>JAGWTQ010000099.1 GCA_028868905.1 Betaproteobacteria bacterium | reverse complement strand
CGAACAGCGGCATGCTGAGGTTGATGCTCGCCCCCTTCTGGTTGATGTCCATGCCGGGCAACAGGACGCCTTGCGTGTGCTGGGCGATGCCCTGCAGGCTCACCACGGGCCAACGGGCACGCCGGTTGAATTCCACCTGCTCACGGGCCGTCTGCAGCCGGGCTTCGTTTTCATGAAGCAGGGGCTGGCTTGCCAGTGCCGTGGTCACCCAGGGTTCGGGCTGGTCCGGCTGGGGCGGCAGGGGTTCGAAAGAATCCAGGTCGTCGAGCGCGCCGGGGCGGCGGTGGGTCAGGCGCTGCAGGGTGCGGCGCGCCACCGTCACGGCATTGCCGGATTTGACGAGGTCGGAGCGGGCGGCATCCAGCCGGGCCTGGGCTTCATGCACCGCGATCACGTCGCCGGTGCCCACTTCCAGTGCGGCACGCGTCTGCTCGCCGATGGCGCCCAACAGTTTTTCCTGCTCGCGCGCCACCTGCTCCTGGGCTTCGGCCTGCAGGACGTCAAAGTAGGCGCCGGCGACCTTGAGCGCGAGCTGCTGCTGGGCATAAACCAGGGCCGCTTCGCTCGCCTCGATGCGGTGGTCCGCCTGCGCCAGCGCAACCCAGGCCTGGCCGTTGAACAGGTTCTGGGTCAGGTTGACGCTGACGTTGTTGGAATCGTAGGTCTGGGACAGGGGCACGCCGAAGCCGGTGATGCCGGCCATGTTTTTGCCAGCGCCGGCCGAAAGTCCCATATGGGGTAGCCAGGCGGAACGGGCCAGCGGCTTCGACTGCAGGTCGGCATCAAGGGAAGCGCGCGCCTGGGCGATGGCCGGGTCGGACGCAAGCGCTGCCTGGTAGCTGTCGAGCAGGTTGTCCGCCCGGGCCGGGGCGGTCAGCAGGGTGGCCAGCAAAAAGGCGAGGCTGGCGTAATGAAAGGGCGATGCTGCAGACATGGCGGGCCCGTCGTCGGTATTTGTAAAATGGCTGCAGTCATGATTTTACTAAAGATTCGCGTATTTTGATCGATATACGAGCGTGAAGGCCGGCATGCGGTCATGGAGCGAACCTTAATTCATGAAAAACAAAATCACGCCAAGCACTGTCGAGCGGGTGATGCGGGAGGAAGATTTCATCGTTTCGACCACGGATCTCAAGGGACGCATCACGTACGGAAACCGCATTTTCGTGGAGTTTTCCGGGTACGCCGAGGAGGAGTTGCTGGGGGCCCAGCACAATGTCATTCGCCATCCTGACATGCCCCGGGGGGTCTTCAAGCTGCTGTGGGATACCGTGCAGGCCGGCAACGAGTGCTTTGCCTACGTGAAAAACCTGACCAAGGATGGCGGTTTTTACTGGGTTTTCGCCAACGTCACGCCGCTGTTTGACGCCGATGGGCGCATCGAGGGCTATTTTTCCGTGCGGCGCAAACCGGCACCCCAGGCGTTGGCCGTGGTGGGTGAACTGTACCGGCAGATGCTGGAAGCGGAGCAGCGCGCAGGGGTCCGCGATGCCATCGCCGCTTCCACCGCACTGCTGCAAAAGACTTTGTCGGACAAGGGCATGAGCTACGATGAATTCATCCTTTCAATTTAAAGCGACCGGCCTGCTCTGGCTTAACGCAGTGGTGACCGCCCTGGGCACCGGAGTGGCCCTCTGGCTGGGGCCGTTTCATGCGGTCTTGCTGGTTTTTCCGCTGCTGGCCGTCGCCATCGCGGTTGCCGGCCAGGTGCTGGTGACCCGCTGGATGAAGCCCTTGCCCAAGCTCAATGTGCTGATCCGCGAAGTGGCCCAGGGGCGCTTCAACCGGCGCATCACCGAAGTGTCGGACGCGGGCGAACTGGGCCAGCTGTGCTGGAACCTCAACGACATGCTGGACCAGCTGGGCACGTTTTTCCGCGAGCAGGAAACCACCTTTCGCAGCAATCTTGAGGGCAAGTTCTTTCGCCGCACCCAGCCGGTGGGGCTGCACGGCGGCTTCCGCAAGGGGCTGCAGAACCAGGACATCCTGCTGGACGGCATGGCCCAGCAGAAGCGCGCCGCCATGCACAACAGCCTGATCTCGCGCGCCCACCACCTCAACACGTCCAACCTGCTGCCCAACCTCGCCTCCGCGCAGCAGGACCTGAAAGTCATCACCGACCGCATGCAGGTGGTGACGGACCTGGCCAACCGCACCTGCGAGGAGGCGGAAGCGGGCAAGGTGCTGGTGCATGAAGTGGTGGAAAGCCTGAAGGGCATTGGAGAACGGGTGACCCGGGCCAACGAGACCATCAACCAGTTGAGCTCGCGCAGCGTGGAAATCAACAGCGCGGTCACGCTCATCAACACCATCGCCGACCAGACCAACCTGCTGGCCCTCAATGCCGCCATCGAAGCCGCACGTGCCGGCGAAGCGGGGCGCGGATTTGCCGTGGTGGCGGACGAAGTGCGCAAGCTCGCTGAAAACACCAAGCATGCGTCCAAGTCCATCGGCCAGATCATGGAAACCCTGCAGCAGGAAACCGCCCAGATGCAGTCGGATTCCGAAGCCATGCTGGCGGGTGCCAATGCGTCGCAAACAGTCATCGGCCAGATGGAATCCCGTTTCAACGGGTTCTACCGGTCTTCGGTGGAAACCCGTTCCAATGCCGACTACGTGCACGACCTGAGCTTCTCATCGCTGGTGAAGGTGGATCACGTGGTGTACAAGCAGCGCGCCTATGTGATGCTGAACGAACCGGACGACGAAAGCCGCCAGGCCGTTTCCGTTGATCACCGGCATTGCCGCCTGGGCCAGTGGTACGGCACCGAAGGGCAGGGCGCGTTCGGCCAGCTGGCCGCCTTCAGGAACATGGAGGCCCCGCACAGCCAGGTTCACGAAGGCGTCCACGAAATGATGCATCAGATGGAAGGTCCGTGGCAGACCGACCAGGGCATCCAGGACCGGATCATGACCATGCTCGAGCGCACCGAATCCGCCAGCCTCGAAGTGATGGCCTTGCTGGGCGAGATGGTGCGGGAAAAGCACCCCAAGCTGGCCGGTTGATCCTGTCAAAGCGGGTTCCATGCATTACAATGCGCGTGGAGCGGTCCGGACACGGACCCGCGCGTTGATCACATGGGGTCCCGGGCCATGGGCGGCAAAGACAAATTCAGAACTTTTCTGGAGCAGGCTCCGGACGCTTTCTTCGCGCATGACGCGCAGGGGAACTTCACGGACGTCAACCGCAGCGCCTGTCTGAG
>JAGWTQ010000098.1 GCA_028868905.1 Betaproteobacteria bacterium | reverse complement strand
AGAGGATACCTCAATGGCGCCATTCCCGGATGTTCTCGCTTGCTGCTGCCCCCCTCCCGTAAAAGCGTTCTGGGCGCCCTGCCCCCCCTGGTCGCTCACCGTGGCATTGCCCAGCATGATGCCATTGTCCGCCAGCATGTCGCGCAGGCGCGGCAAGGCCTGGCTGACGGCTTCGCGCACCGCAGCATGCGGAGACGTGAAAAAAGCGCTGGCCTGGTCGCCGCTCACATGCAACACCACTTTCAGCGGACCCAGGTCGGGAGGGTTCAGATGAAGTTCTGCGCTGTGATCCGTTTGCGTGGTCATCCAGGTGATTTTCTGCCCCAGTTCGTCGCCCCAGCGGCTGCTGCCCACGGGACTGCCGATCGACTGGGGCACTGTCGGGCCGGCGGCCGGCGTGTACGACATGAGCATCTGCGCGGCCCCGTGGGATTGAATTTGCGCCGTGACTGCGGCATCGGAGACACGGCTGTCGCGGCTTTGCGTCGTGCTGTCCACGATCGGCCCGTTGGCAAGGGTCGCCTGACCCATCGCTTGTTCCAGGTTGCGGGCAAACGATTCCTGAGCAGCGGAAGGAAGGGGCGGTGGCAGGCTCGCGGCAGCGGATGTCGTCGGCAAGGCGGTGGCGGCAGCCAGGCTGCCAAAGCTGGCCGGCAAAGAAGTACCTATCGAGTCGGGCAAGGCTGCCGGCTGGGACGTCGGGGCTCCGGGTTCGGGGGACGCTGGCTGACCCGGAACAGAGGGCATTTGCCCCGGAACAAGCGGAAGCCCCATGAGTGCCACCAGCCCGGCCTGGGCGCTGGAGACGGATGCGGCATCGGGGCTGTCCGCCACGGTCTTGTCAGCCGTCTTGCCTGCCGTCTTGTCGGCCTCGACCAGTTTCAGGGCCGTGTCCGTGACCACAGCCGCCACCGGGGTCGCAGCCGGTTTGGCTTCGGAACCTGCCATCTGGCGGGCCAGCACGTTATTGAAGGTTTGCCCGGCAGTGCCTCCCTGTGCACCGCTGCCGTCGGCCGAAGCTGCGTTGGCGCCGGTACCGGCATTGGCACCGACCCCGCTGGCAGCGGCCGGTTGCGATGGAGATGGCGCAGGGGTGACGCCTGGGGTGATGGGCAATGATTTCATGACAAGGCTCCCGGTGCTGGGTTACTCGTTGGAAGTATTTCTGGCGGCGAACTGTCCCGCCTGCTCGTCCTGCATCTTCTGTTCCATGCGGCGGATTTGCAGTTGCTGCGTTTCCGCATGCCGCTGGGCCAGCGTATCGAATGACTTCATGCTGCGCTGCGCTTCGACCAGCGCCTCGCGGCCCGCTTGCACCGAACGGGTGGCCTGCTCGATGACGCCTCGCTGCTGCTGCACCGCCTCATCCAGCCGTCCAAGAAACCGCTGGAAATTGCTGATGCCTGCGGAATCCATGCCGTTCCGGCTCTGCGCCAGGAATTTCTCCTGGTAATCCTTGCGAAACTGCAGCAGGGTTTCGAGTTTTTTCTGCTCCGAATTCTGCGCACGCGTGAGCTCACCCAACTTGCGCGTGGCGGATTCGCTGTTGCGATGGGAAAGGTCAAGCAAAGGTTGCAATGTAAAAGGCTGGGCCATGATCTATGCCGCGTCATCCATTGTTGTTCTGAAACAAACCCGAAAAATCAGCCATGCCTGCGGCATGGGTTGTCCGCTCGTCCATGCGCTGCATGAGAAATTGCTCCATGGCCGGAAAACGGGCCACTCCTTCATCCAGCAGCGGATCCGTGCCTTTCACGTAGGCGCCAACGCTGATCAGGTCGCGGTTGCGCTGGTAATGGGCATACAGCTGCTTGAATCGCTGCACCTGAGAAAAATGCTGCGGGTCCACCAGATGGTTCATGGCACGACTGATGGAAGCTTCGATGTCGATGGCTGGATAGTGCCCCTGTTCCGCAAGGCGGCGCGACAGCACCACGTGCCCGTCGAGAATGGCCCGCGCACTGTCCGCGATGGGATCCTGCTGGTCGTCGCCTTCCGTCAGCACGGTGTAAAAGGCCGTGATGGACCCGCCGCCTTCCGGACCATTCCCGGCACGCTCCACCAGCTTTGGCAGCTTGGCGAAGACGGAAGGGGGATAGCCTTTGGTGGCCGGAGGCTCACCGATGGCCAACGCGATTTCGCGTTGCGCCATGGCATAGCGGGTGAGCGAATCCATGATCAGCAACACGTTTTTGCCCTGATCCCGAAAGTATTCTGCAATGGTGGTGGCATAAGCGGCGCCTTGCATGCGCACCAGCGGGCTGGTGTCCGCGGGCGCCGCCACCACGACGGAACGTGCCAGGCCTTGCGGTCCGAGAATGTCGTTGATGAACTCCTTGACTTCCCGCCCCCGCTCGCCGATCAGTCCGACCACAATGACGTCTGCGCTGGTGTAGCGCGCCATCATGCCGAGCAGCACGCTTTTTCCCACTCCGCTGCCCGAGAAAAGCCCCATGCGCTGGCCACGGCCCACAGTCAGCAGGGCATTGATGGCACGCACCCCCACGTCCAGAACGCCCCGGATCGGAGCCCGCTCGAGCGGATTGATCGGGCGGCTCTGGAGTGGCGCGCTTTCCGCATCCTGCAAAGAGCCTAGTGCATCAAGGGGCCGGCCGGCACCGTCCAGTACGCGCCCCAGGAGCGAGTCGCCCACGGGCAGGTGGCGCACCAGGTCGCTGGCACGGCGTCGGGGATGGTTGGGACGCCCCACCGTCACGGCATCCTGGGCCGGAGCGGCCGGAACCACACGGGCACCAGGCAGCACGCCATGCACGTCATTTTCCGGCATGAGGAACAGCCGATCTCCCGAAAAACCGACCACTTCGGCTTCGATGCGGTGATTTTGCAGTTCCACGATGCAGGTGCTTCCCACCGGCATGCGAAGCCCGACCGCCTCCATGACAAGCCCCGTCACCCGCGTCAGTTGCCCGCTCATCTGAAGCGCCTGCGCATGGGCCACGGCTTCACGGGCCGTTTCAAGCCCGGAAACCCACGCCTCGCGGTGACGCAGCGGTGCGCTCATGGCTCGCCCATCCACTGTCCATCCTGGCCAAGGCTCGCCACGATGTGTTGCCAGCGCTTGTCCAGCGAAGCATCGATCTGGCTGTGGGCCGTCTCCACGCGGCAGCCGCCGCGCACGATGTTCATGTCTTCAAAAATCTTCCAGCCCGAATGAGCCAGTTGTTCTCCGATTGCGGCACGCACCAGGGCCGCATC
>JAGWTQ010000097.1 GCA_028868905.1 Betaproteobacteria bacterium | reverse complement strand
TGCCTGCAGCAGGCGGGCATTCCGCTTGACCTCAACTACCGCGGCAGCACCGAGTCGCTCGAGTCCTATCACCGCCAGGTGTGCGACATCGCCGGCTTTCACGTGCCCCTGGGCGGACTCGAGAAAATCGTCTTCAGCCGCATCGAAAAAGGGTTCGGGCGCGACGCGCGTCTCATCAACCTGGCCACCCGCCGCCAGGGCCTGATGGTGGCCAAGGACAACCCCAAGCACATCTGGACCCTGGCCGACCTGCTGCGCCCGGAAATCGTGTTCGTCAACCGCCAGCCCGGCTCCGGCACGCGCGGCATCCTGGAACTCCTGCTGGCCCAGCAGAAAATCGATCCCAAGGGCATTCACGGCTACGACAACGTGGAATTCACCCATGCCGCCATCGGCGCCTACATCGCCAGCGGCAAGGCGGACGTGGGCATGGGGGTGGAAACCGGGGCGCGCCGCTTCGATCTCGACTTCGTGCCGATCGTCACCGAGCGCTATTTTTTCGTGTGCAACGAAACCCTGCTCACCGACCCGCGCTTCACGCCCATCCTGGACATCCTTCAGTCGGCGGCCTTCCATGCCAAGGTGGACACCATTGCAGGGTATGATGCCACCAACACGGGGCTCATCCAGACCGTGGCCGAGGCCTTTCCCCACAGGAGCGCGTGATTCATGGAATTCAACGTGTTGGGCAGCCCGCTGGTGCCCTGTTCCCTCCATCCCCGCACCGGTTTTTACCGTGACGGCTGCTGCCGCACGGGCCCTGAAGACCTGGGACAGCACACCGTGTGCGTGGTCGTGACGGCGGAGTTCCTGGCCTTCAGCCAGGCGCGCGGCAACGACCTGTCCACGCCGCATCCGCAGTTCGGTTTTCCCGGCCTGCAGGAGGGCGACCGCTGGTGCCTGTGTGCGGCGCGCTGGCAGGAGGCGTTCGAAGCCGGCATGGCGCCCTACGTGATCCTGGAATCCACGCACCACCGCGCGCTCGACGTGATCGCCCTGGAAGACCTGCAGCGCTACGCCCTCAAGGTGCACTGAACGCCATGCCGCTGGACGTGCTGGATTCCCTCGCCGGGGTGGATCCGGCCCAGTGGAACGCCCTGGCGGGCGCTTCGCCGCCGCTCCAGCACGCCTTCCTGCACGCCCTGCATGAAAGCGGCGCAGCTTCGCCCGCAACCGGCTGGGTGCCGCGCTACCTGGTGGCGCGCCGGGAAGGGCAGCTGGTGGGCGCCGTGCCGGCCTACGAGAAACACCATTCCTGGGGCGAGTTCGTGTTCGACTGGGCCTGGGCCGATGCCTACCGGCGCCAGGGGCAGGCCTACTATCCCAAGCTGGTGGTGGCGGTGCCGTTCACGCCGGTGCCGGGGCCGCGCATCCTGGCGCGCGACCCGGCCGTGCGCCAGGCCCTGGTGGATGGCCTGGAGACGCTGCGTGCACGGCTCGACGCCTCGTCCGTGCACGTGCTGTTTCCTCCCGAGGACGACGCCGCCCTGCTGCAGGAGGCGGGCTACGGCCTGCGCGAAGGGGTGCAGTTTCACTGGCATAACGCGGGTTACCCCGACTTTGAGGCGTTCCTGGCTTCGCTCAACCACGACAAGCGCAAGAAGATCCGCCAGGAACGGCGGCGCGTGCGGGAGGCGGGCATCACGTTTGAATGGCGCACGGGGGCCGACATCCGCGAGCGCGACTGGCATTTTTTCGAGCGCTGCTACCACGCCACTTACCGCCAGCACGGCGCCACGCCCTATCTCAACCTGGATTTTTTCCTGCGCATCGGCCGCACCATGGGCCAGCAGCTCTGCCTCATCCTGGCATGCCGCGAGGGCGAGCCCATCGCTTCCGCCCTCAACCTGTGGAACGCCCAGCGCGCCTGCGGCCGCTACTGGGGCGCGCTCGAGTATGTGCCGGGACTGCATTTCGAAACCTGCTATTACCAGTCCATCGCCTTCTGCATCGCGCACGGCATCGGGGTGTTCGAAGGCGGCGCGCAGGGGGAGCACAAGCTGGCGCGCGGACTCATGCCGGTGCGCACGGTGTCGCTGCACCGCATGGCCGACGCGCGCTTCGATCAGGCCGTGTCCGGGTTCCTGCGGCGCGAAGCGCTCGGCATCGAACATTACCGGCAGGAGCTGGAAGAGCACGGGCCCTTCCGCAAGGCCACGGAGTAGGGCGCGCTTCCTTTCAGCCTGCGGCCAGACGTTCCAGGAAGCGCTCCCGCACGATGATGTGGCGCTGGTGGGTGCCGCGCGAAATGATGGCCACGCCGTCATGGGCTTCCACCGCAAACAGCAGGCGCCGCCCTTCCACTTCCAGCAGTTCCACCGTGGCCGTCACGGTGCGCCCGGGAGGCGTGGGCGCTTCATGGCTGACGTCGATGTGGGTGCCCAGCGTCATTTCACGCGGCCAGTCCAGGTAGGGTTCGAGGGCCTTGATGCAAGCCCATTCCAGGAACCCCACCAGAAAGCCGGTGGCAAACACTTCCGGCATGGCCGTGAACTCCGGCGACTCGGGATAGAGGTGCGGCACGGTTTTGGACGGGGGGATCACGAACGAATGCACGTGCCTCAGGCCGGGTTTCAGGTCAGGTTTCATGGGGGCTCCGCCTCAGGGAGAAGGTGACCGGGCCGTGCTGGCGGCCGTCTGTCCGAACAGAAAACGCCTGGCCTCTTCCGTCACGGTGGGGGCCGCGTTGACGGTTTTGGCCAGCGCGTAGGCGCGCGCCGTGGCCGGACGCGCCCCGATGGCTTCAAACCAGCGCTTCACGTGCGGGAACCGGGCCAGGTCCTGGCCTTGGCGCTCGTGCGGCACGATCCAGGGATAGGCCGCCATGTCGGCGATGGTGTACTCGTTGCCCGCCATGAAGGGGCGGTCGGCCAGGCGCCGGTCGAGCACCCCGTACAGCCGGTTGGTTTCGTTTTCGTAGCGCGTGATGGCGTAGGGGACTTTTTCCGGGGCGTACTGGCGGAAATGGTGGTTCTGCCCCAGCATCGGGCCCAACCCCGCCATCTGCCAGAACAGCCACTGCAGGGTTTCCTGTCGTCCGCGCAGGTCGGCGGGCAGGAAACGCCCGGTTTTCTCCGCCAGGTAGAGCAGGATGGCGCCCGACTCGAACAGCGGCAGGGGCGCGCCGCCGTCGGCGGGCGCGTGGTCCACCAGGGCGGGAATGCGGTTGTTGGGAGCGATGGCGAGGAATTCCGGGCGGAACTGTTCGCCGGCGCCGATGTTGACCGGAATCAGGCGGTAGGGCAGCCCCGTCTCTTCCAGGAATAGCGTGATCTTGTGGCCGTTGGGCGTGGTCCAGTAGTACAGGTCGAGCATGGCGTGGCCTCTTGCCGAGGTGAGGAAACGCCTTACTGTACACCAGCCGGCAGCGGTCCTCCCAGCAG
>JAGWTQ010000096.1 GCA_028868905.1 Betaproteobacteria bacterium | reverse complement strand
CCCACAGCAGCCGCCTCTCGCTCTACCAGTGCAGCCAGTGCGGCTTCAAGGCGCGCGCCTTCCACTGGCATTGTCCGGCCTGCGGCGGCTGGGACACCTACCCGCCGCGCCGCAACGCCGAAGGCGAACCGGGGGCGTCACCCGCCCGGGGGGGGATGTGATGCAGGACCGTCCCATCATCGTCGCCCTGGATGCGCCCAGTTTCGACGCCGCGCGCACCCTGGCCGACCGGCTCGACCCCGCCCTGTGCCGGGTCAAGGTGGGCAAGGAACTGTTTACGGCGGCTGGCCCCGCCCTGGTGGAGTACTTGGTGAAGCGCGGCCATTCGGTGTTCCTGGACCTCAAGTACCACGACATTCCCAACACCGTGGCGGCGGCCTGCCGCGTGGCTGCAGGACTGGGGGTGTGGATGGTGGACGTGCACGCCAGCGGTGGTCCGGCCATGCTGGAAGCGGCGCGCGAAGCGCTTGAAAGCACGGGTTCCGGGCGCCCCAAGCTGATCGCCATCACCGTGCTCACCAGCCTGTCCGAGCCGGATCTGGAACGGGTGGGGCTGGTGGGTCCCGTGCCCCAGGCCGTGCTGCGCCTGGCACGGCTGGCGCATGAATGCGGGCTGGACGGCGTGGTGTCCTCGGCCGCCGAAGCGCGCCTGCTGCGCGCCGCATTGCCACCGCCTTTTCTGCTGGTGACGCCCGGCATTCGCCTGCCCGGTGCCGCCCGCGACGACCAGGTGCGCATCGTGACGCCCGAATCGGCCATCGCCGACGGCGCCGATTTCCTGGTGATCGGACGTCCCATCACCCAGAGTCCTGATCCGCTGCGCACGCTCGCCGACATCAATCATTCCCTTTCCACCCTCAAGCAAACATGAAAATATCCATCATCGGAACCGGTTACGTGGGCCTGGTCAGCGGGGCCTGCCTTGCCGAAGTGGGCAACCACGTGCTGTGCCTGGACGTGGATCCGCGCAAGATCGAGATCCTCAAGAACGGCGGCATTCCCATCTACGAACCGGGTCTGGAAGACATGGTCCGGCGCAACGTGGCGGCCGGACGGCTGTCCTTCACCACGGACGTGGCGGAAAGCGTGGCCTACGGGCAGGTGCAGTTCATCGCCGTGGGCACGCCGCCCGACGAAGACGGCTCGGCCGACCTGCAGCACGTGGTGGCGGCCGCGCGCGGCATCGGGCGCTACATGACGGCGACCAAGGTGGTGGTGGACAAGTCCACGGTGCCGGTGGGCACGGCCGACAAGGTGCGTGCGGCCATCCAGGAGGAACTGGCTGCACGCGGTCTGTCCGTGCCCTTCAGCGTGGTGTCCAACCCGGAATTCCTGAAGGAAGGGGCGGCCGTGGAAGATTTCATGCGTCCCGACCGCATCGTGGTGGGCGCCGACGACCCCCACGCCATCGACGTGATGCGCGCGCTCTACGCGCCGTTCCAGCGCAACCACGAGCGCCTCATCCTGATGGACGTGAAGTCGGCCGAACTCACCAAGTACGCTGCCAACGCCATGCTGGCCACGCGCATTTCCTTCATGAACGAACTGGCGCTGCTGGCCGAGCGCCTGGGCGCCGACATCGAACGCGTGCGCCAGGGCATCGGCTCCGATCCACGCATTGGCTACCAGTTCCTCTATCCCGGCTGCGGCTACGGCGGCTCCTGCTTTCCCAAGGATGTGCAGGCCCTGATGCGCACGGCTTCCGACCAGAAGCTCGATCTCCAGATTCTGCAGTCCGTGGAAGCCGTGAACCGGCGCCAGAAATCGGTGCTGCTCGACAAGATCGTGGCCCGTTTCGGCGAGAACCTGGCCGGGCGCCACGTGGCGGTCTGGGGGCTCGCCTTCAAGCCCAACACCGACGACATGCGCGAAGCCCCGTCGCGCGTGCTGATCGACGGCCTGCGCGCGCGCGGCGCCACGGTGGCGGCCTATGATCCGGTGGCCATGGACGAAGCGCGGCGCATTTACGGCGATGCGCCTGCCGGCCTGCGCTTTGCCACCTCGCCCGAAGACGCGCTCACCGGCGCGGACGCACTCGTCATCGTGACCGAATGGAAAGCGTTCCGCAGTCCCGACTTCGAAGCGATCAAGGCCGTCTTGCGCCATCCGCTGATCTACGACGGACGCAATCTTTACGAGCCCGCCCTGGTGCGCCAGGCCGGCCTGGAATATCACGGCATCGGACGACTGTAATCCATGGATGCGACCCTGCTCGACCGTTTTTCGAAAGCCCGCGTGCTGGTGGTGGGCGACGTCATGCTGGACCGTTACTGGTTTGGCGATGTGAGCCGCATTTCCCCGGAAGCGCCGGTGCCGGTGGTGCTCGTGGGCAGGACCGAAGAGCGTCCCGGCGGAGCCGCCAACGTGGCGCGCGGCGTGGCGGCACTGGGTGCGCACTGTCACCTGCTGTCCGTGACGGGCGACGACGAAGCCGGCCGGCGCCTGGAGCAGCTGCTGGCGGAGGAGGGCGTGCAGGCGGTATTGCATCGCGACACCACCATCGACACCACGGTCAAGCTGCGCGTGGTGGGACGCCAGCAGCAATTGCTGCGCATCGACTTTGAAACGCTGCCCAGCCACGAAGTGCTGCTGTCCAAGCTGAGCGATTTTCCGGGGCTGCTGGAGCAGGCCGACCTGGTGATCCTGTCCGACTACGGCAAGGGCGGCCTGCGCCACATCGAATCCATGATCGAGCAATGCCGTCGGGCCGGAAAGCCGGTGCTGGTGGACCCCAAGGGCGAGGATTACCGGCGCTATCGCGGCGCCACGCTGCTCACGCCCAACAAGTCGGAGTTCCGGCAGGTGGCCGGCTCCTGGAAAAGCGACACGGAACTGGCGGCCAAGGCGGAAAAGCTGCGCGCCGAACTGCAGCTCGACGCGCTGCTGGTGACGCGCAGCGAAGAAGGCATGACCCTCTACCAGCCCGGGCGGGTGACGCACGAACCCACGCGTGCCCAGGAAGTTTATGATGTGAGCGGGGCCGGCGACACGGTCATCGCCACGCTCGGAGTGGCCCTGGCAGCCGGAGCCGGCTTGCCGGACGCCGTGCGGCTGGCCAACCGGGCGGCTGGCATCGTGGTGGGCAAGCTGGGCACGGCCGTGGTCCACCGCGACGAATTGCGTCAGACGTTATAACCACAGGCAGGATCGACACCCATGATGATCATCGTCACCGGCGCCGCCGGATTCATCGGCGCCAACCTCATCAAAGAACTGAACCGGCGCGGGGTGACCAACATCCTCGCCGTGGACAACCTGGAGAAGGCGGACAAGTTTCGCAACCTGTCCGATTGCACCATCGCCGACTACCTGGACAAGCGCGAATTCATTTCGCTGGTGGAGTCCGACGGGCTGGACCGGGAAGTGCAGGCGGTGCTGCACCAGGG
>JAGWTQ010000095.1 GCA_028868905.1 Betaproteobacteria bacterium | reverse complement strand
TCGCCTTCTACACCCGCCTGTTCGGCGCCGAACCCGCCCGCGTTGAAACGGACTACGCCAAATGGATGCTGGAAGATCCGCGCCTCAATTTCGCGATCTCCACCCGCGGGGCCGCACCGGGACTGGATCATTTGGGTTTCCAGACGGACGATGCAGCCGAACTCGAGGCATTGAAAGCCCGTGCGGCAACGGCACAGCTGCCGATACAGGACGAAGGTGAAACCACCTGTTGCTACGCCCGCAGCGACAAGCACTGGATCACGGACCCGCAGGGCATTGCCTGGGAACACTTTCACACCCTGCAGAACATTCCGGTTTTCAATGAAAAACCTGCACCGGCGGAAGCGGGCGTCTGCTGCGCGCCTCGCGGCAAGCCGCTGTCCATCCCGGTCAAAGGCACATCCTCCTGCTGCTAGGCGACCATGGACACCAAGACCTACAACGTGCTGTTTCTCTGCACCGGAAATTCGGCGCGCTCGATCCTCGCCGAAGGGCTCATGAACAAGCTGGGCGCCCCGCGTTTCAAGGGGTATTCGGCGGGCAGCTTTCCCAAGGGCCAGGTCAATCCGCACGCGCTTGCCACGCTTGCCGGGCTGGGACTGCCTGCCACCGGCTACCGCAGCAAGGACTGGGAGGAATTTGCCCAGCCCGACGCGCCCTCCCTGGATTTCGTTTTCACGCTGTGCGACAAGACCGCCGGCGAGGTCTGCCCTGAATGGCCTGGGCAGCCCATTACCGCGCACTGGGGCGTGGAAGATCCGGCCACCCCGGAAGAGTCCGAAGCGCAGGCGGTGCGCAAATTCAAGGACACGGCCCTGGTGCTTCGCCGCCGCATCGAACTGTTTTTGTCGCTCCCCCTGGAAAAACTCGACCGCATGTCCCTGCTGCATGAAGTGAAGCAGATCGGGACCCGCTGACCCCCATTTCACACCATCGCGTTCATCATGACGACCGGCGTTCTCATCCTTTGCACCCACAATTCCGCACGCAGCCTGCTCGCTGAAGGCCTGCTCAACTTCTGGGCCCAGAACCTGGGACAAGACGTGCGCGCCTACAGCGCGGGCAGCACCCCGAGCGGCAAGCCCAACCCGTTTGCCCTGGAAGTGCTGGCCGAAGCCGGCATCGACACCACCGGACTGCGCAGCAAAAGCTGGGACGAATTCGCAGCGCCCGGGGCGCCTGCCCTGCGCCTGGTCATCACCGTGTGCGACAACGCGGCGAGCGAACCCTGCCCCTATTGGCCGGGCAGCCCGGTGCGCGCGCACTGGAGCTATCCCGACCCCTCGGCCGCGCCCGGCAGCGACGCCGACCGTAAAGCCGCCTTCGAGCTCACACGCCAGGCCTTGGGCTATCGCCTGCTGCAACTTCTGGCCCTGCCGCTCGCCACCTTGTCCGATGCCGAATTGCAGCAGGCCGTGGACGCCATTGCGGGGCGCTGACCATGGGATTTTTCGAACGCAACCTCACCTTCTGGGTCCTGCTGTGCATCGGCGCCGGCATCGGACTGGGGCGCCTCCTGCCGGGATTTTTCCAGGGGGTGAGCCAGCTGGAATTGGCCCACGTCAACCTGCCGGTGGGCCTGCTGATCTGGGTCATGATCGTGCCCATGCTGCTGCGCGTGGATTTCGGCGCGCTGCACGACGTGCGCCGCCACGGGCGCGGCATTGTCGTCACGCTGTTCGTGAACTGGCTGGTCAAGCCGTTTTCCATGGCCGCGCTGGCGACCCTGTTCATCCGCCACTGGTTTGCGCCCTACCTGCCAGCTGACCAGATCGACAGCTACGTGGCCGGTCTGATTCTGCTGGCCGCGGCACCCTGCACGGCCATGGTGTTTGTGTGGAGCCGCCTGTCCAACGGCGATCCGCTGTTCACCCTGTCGCAGGTGGCGTTGAACGACACCATCATGGTCTTCGCCTTTGCGCCGCTGGTGGGGTTGCTGCTGGGCCTGTCCGCCATCACGGTGCCCTGGTCCACCCTGGCCGTGTCGGTGGCGCTCTACATCCTGCTGCCGGTGGTGTTCTCCCAGTTGTGGCGGCACGCCCTGCTGCGGCGCGGACCGCAGGCGCTGGAAGCGGCGCTGGCGCGCCTGGGACCCTGGTCCATCACGGCCCTGCTGGCCACCCTGGTGCTGCTGTTCGCGTTCCAGGGCGACGTGCTGCTGAACGAACCGCGCGTGATTGCGCTGCTGGCCGTGCCCATCCTGATCCAGGTGTTTTTCAATGCGGGGCTCGCCTACGGGCTCAACCGGCTGCTGGGCGAGAGCCATGCCGTGGCCTGTCCTTCCGCCCTCATCGGCGCCTCGAATTTCTTCGAGCTGGCCGTGGCCGCTGCCATCAGCCTGTATGGACTGCATTCGGGGGCGGCGCTCGCCACCGTGGTGGGGGTACTGATTGAAGTGCCGGTAATGCTGGCGGTGGTGCGGCTGGTGATGGCCTCCCGGGCCTGGTACGAACGGGCCTAGGACTCGAATTTCCAGGGGCGCGAGCGTTCTTCCATCCATTCGCGGAACTCGCTCTGGATGGCTTCGGCCAGGATGTTGATTTCCATGATGTGGGCGTTGGCTTCGTCCTGCCTGCCCAGGACCTTGAGGCGGGTTGCTTCGCGCGCCACCTCGTGCAACTGGTGGTGCAGGGACTGGACCACCCCGTAGCGCACGTGGCCTGAATAGCGGTCGGCGCCTTCTCCCCGCAGCCAGTTGCCCAGCACGCAATTTTTTTCCGCGCTCGCTTCCAGCAGCGGCATGGAGACCGTTGCCCGCGGATCGGCCAGGGCAACCCGCGTTTCGCGCACCAGCTGGGCATAGCCCAGGGTGGTGATGAGCAGTCCGTAATCTTCAGGGCGCCAGTTCTGGTATTGCCAGCCTTTCCATTCCGCGTCCGCTTCATAGCCCTGCACCCAGGCCATCATCTCTTCCGCAGCGATCGGCCGCGCCACCGCGTAACCCTGGGCGCGCCGACAACCCAGCTGCAGCAGCAAGCAGCCATGGGCCACGTTCTCCACCCCTTCGGCCACCACTTCCAGTCCCAGCAAGCGCGCCGACGTGATGACGCCCGCCACGATGGCGGCGTCGCGCGGATCTTCCAGGATGTTCTGCACGAAGGTGCGGTCGATCTTGACCGTGTCCGCCGGCAGGCCCTGCAGGTAGCTCAAGGGCGCACGGCCGGTGCCAAAATCGTCCAGCGCCACCGTGATGCCCAGGTCGCGGCAGGCGGACAACTGCTGCCGGGCACGCGCCATGTCTTCGATCGCGGTAGTTTCAGTGACTTCGATTTCCAGGAATTCCGCCGGGAACGCGTGCTTTTCCAGGGCCTCCTTCACATCCCCCAGAAACTCCTGCGCCAGCAGGTGCAGGGCGCCGATGTTGACCGCCACCCGCAGGCGCAGCCC
>JAGWTQ010000094.1 GCA_028868905.1 Betaproteobacteria bacterium | reverse complement strand
CGCTGGGCATCAGCAACGACACCGTGAAGCAGCACGTGCGCCACATCCTCAACAAGCTCAACCTGAGTTCGCGCGTGGAAGCGGCCGTGCTGTTTGCCGTGGAACAGAAAGCCATCTCCAAGGGCTCGTGACGAGCCCCCAGGGTTACAGACCGAACATCCGGTTGATCCAGTAGCCGCCCACGCTCAGGAACAGGAACAGCAGGCCCGCCAGCACCAGGGGCTTGAACCCGGCCTGTTTGATGGCGCCCGCCGAGGTGCGCAGCCCCAGGGAGAACATGGCCATGGTGAGCAGGAACAGGTCCACCTGGACAATCACGTCCACCAGCGCCTTGGGCAGCACGTTGAGGCTGTTGAAGCCGCTCACCGCCACAAACCACACCGCAAACCAGGGCACCATGGGACGCTGGCGCACGCCGGCTTCCGAAGTGCCACGGCTTAAGGAAAGCGAGAGCAGGATGAGGAAAGGCGACAGCATCATCACGCGCAGCATTTTCTCGATCACGGCATTGCCCGCCGCCATGTCGCTCACAGCGCGCGCCGCCGCCACCACCTGCGCCACTTCGTGCACGGTGGAACCCACGTACAGGCCGTAGGCCGCTTCGCTGAAACCCAGATACGGATAGAGCAGCGGATAGACGAACATGGACAGCGTGCCAAACACCACCACCGTGGCGATGGCCACCGACACCTTGTGGGCGTGGCCGCGCACCACCGGTTCCGTGGCCAGCACCGCGGCCGCGCCGCAGATGGAGCTGCCGGCGCCGATCAGGATCACGGTGTCGCGGTCCATTTTAAGGAAACGCAATCCGATGAGCAGCGTGAGCCCGAAGGTGGCGGCAATCATGAGGGCGTCCATGAGGATGCCGCCCCAGCCCACCTGGGCGATCTGGCCGAAGGTGATGCGAAAGCCGTAAAGAATGACCCCCAGGCGCAGCAGGGTGCTTTTGGAGAAATCCACGCCGGCGCCGCAGCTGTGGGCTACGCGCCCGAACACCGTGTTGCCCAGCAGCATGCCCAGCACGATGGCGAGCGTAAGGGCGGAAAGGCCGAGCTTCTGGATCGACGGCGCGGCCGAAATCTGCATGATGGCCAAACTGGAGACCCCGGCAAACAGCAACCCCGGCAGTCGCCCCTGGAAGGTGTCGTGAAAGGCGCGGTGCATGATAGATCGTCCTGTTCTATGTTTAGGTCAAAGGGTAATTTGCGCCCGATCCACGCATAACTCAAATTGATTATTTTCATGTTTCAATTACAATAAGTTATGCATATTCCTTTTCCCGCCCTTCGCGCCTTTGCTGCGGTGGCCCGCCTGGGCAGCTTCACGGCCGCCGCCCAGGCCCTGCACCTGACCCAGCCCGCCATTTCAAAATCGGTGCGCGAGCTGGAAACCCTGCTGGAAACCCCCCTGCTGGAACGCCTGCCGCGCCAGTTGCGCCTCACCGATGCCGGCAACGCCCTGTTTGAGCACGCGCGCGCCATTTTTGCCCTGGAGCAGGCGGCGCTGGATGACCTGCAGGCGCGCCGCGGCCTGCAGAAAGGGCGGCTGGCGGTGGGGGCCAGCACCACCATCGCCGCCTTCTGGCTGCCGCCTTACCTGGCGCGTTTTGCCAAACGCCACACCGGCATCGAGCTGAGCCTCTTTTCCGGCAATACGGCCGCCATCGCGCAGGCGGTGCAGGACGGCCAGGTGGACGTGGGACTGGTGGAGGGACCGGTGTCGGAAGCGCCGCTGGAATGCACCCCCTGGCGCAACGAACTGCTCACCCTGGTGGGGCCGCCGGGCACGCCGCTGGAACTGGCGGGCCTCAACACCCTGCCCTGGATCGTGCGCGAACAGGGCTCGGGCACGGCCCAGGTGGTGGACGAATTCCTTCAGCGCACGGGGTTGGCCCCCGCGCGCCGCATCACGGTGGGCAGCAACACGGCCATCGTGCAGATGGTGCTGTCGAATGCGGGGGTGGCGCTGGTGCCGCGCATCATGGTGGAAGCGCTGCTGGAGTCGGGAGAATTGCAGGAGATTCCGGTGCCGGGGGGGACGGTGATCCGCCCCCTCAACCGGCTCACATTGCGGGACCGTCCGGCCAGCGCGGCCCGCGAAGCGTTCGAGGCGCTGCTTAAACGGTGAAGATGGTGGAGCCCGTGGTGCGCCGCGCTTCCAGGTCGCGGTGGGCGCGTTCAGCTTCGCGCAACGAATAGCGCTGGTTGATGGTGATCTTGACGATGCCCTGTTCCACCATTTCAAACAGCTCCGCCGCCCCAGCCAGCAGGTCCGTGCGCTTTGCGGTGTAGGTGGCGAGCGTGGGGCGGGTGATGAAGAGCGAGCCCTTGGCCGCCAGCACGTTCAGGTCGAAGGGCGGCACCGCCCCGGAAGACTGGCCGAAAAGGGCCAGCGTACCCAGGGGCGCCAGGCAGTCCAGCGAACGTTCGAAGGTGTCGCGCCCCACCGAATCGTAGACCACCTGGACTTTGTGCCCGTCGGTGAAATCCATGACCCGGGCCTGGAAATCTTCCTGGGTATAGATGATGGTGTGGTCGCAGCCGTGGGCGCGCGCGAGCTCCGCCTTCTGCTCGTTGCCCACGGTGCCGATGACCGTGGCGCCCAGGTGCTTGGCCCACTGGCACAGGATGAGGCCCACGCCGCCCGCCGCCGCATGCACCAGGATGGTGTCGCCGCGCTGGACCGGATAGGTGCGGCGCAGCAGGTATTGGGCGGTGAGGCCCTGCAGCATCATGGCGGCCGCCTGGCCGTCGGAAATCACGCCGGGCAGCGCCACCAGCCGGTCGGCCGGCATGAGGCGGGCTTCGGAATAGGCACCCAGGGGGCCGGAGGCGTAGGCCACGCGGTCCCCCACCTTGAAGTCGGTGACGCCGGGACCCACGGCGTCCACCACCCCGGCCCCTTCCAGGCCCGGAATGGCCGGCAGCTGGACGGGATAAAGTCCCGTGCGGTGGTACACGTCGATGTAGTTGAGCCCCACGGCGCGGTGCTGCAGCCGCACCTGCCCCGGCCCGGGTTCGCCCACGGACACCGCTTCCCATTTCAGGACTTCAGGACCGCCGGTTTGGTGAAAACGGATCGCGTGGGTCATTTCAGAGGCTCCTTGTGCTTGTCATTTTAAGAACTTGAAAGCGGGCGGCTTTTGCCCTGTTCTGATTCTACTCGGCCGGGCAGTGAATGGGAATGCGATGGGTCAGGCGCACCTGGCGTTCGTCCAGCGTGGCGCGCAAGGCATAGGCTTCCACCCCGGCCTGGAGCGCTTCACGCAGGGTGCGCCCGTAGTCGGGGTCGATCTGGTCTGCCGGGCGCACTTCCGTCACGTCGTCGCGCTGCACGCAAAACACCAGCACCGCCCGCGCCCCCTCCCGCACCATGCCCATGAGTTCGC
>JAGWTQ010000044.1 GCA_028868905.1 Betaproteobacteria bacterium | reverse complement strand
CGGGCCACGCCGGACCCTTCTCCGCCCACATCGCGCACGAGGTCTTCAAGGTCCTGGTAGAACACGGCGTCGGCACCAATTTCCAGGGCAATCTCCGAATCAGTGCGGCCCGTGGCCAGCAGCTCGCGACGCGTGGGCATGTCGATGCCATAGACGTTCGGAAAACGCACCGGCGGCGCAGCGGAGGCGAAATATACCCGGCTTGCCCCGCAATCGCGCGCCATTTGCACGATTTCGCGACTGGTCGTGCCACGCACGATGGAATCGTCCACCAGCAACACGTTCTTGTCCTTGAACTCGAAACCGATGGCATTGAGCTTCTGACGCACCGAACGCTTGCGCTCCGCCTGACCGGGCATGATGAACGTGCGTCCGATGTAGCGGTTTTTGATGAATCCTTCGCGGTAGGGCACGTTGAGCCTGAGCGCGAGCTGCAAGGCGCTGGGACGGCTGGTGTCGGGAATCGGGATCACCACGTCAATCTGCAGGTCCGGCGCCACACGGCGGATCTTGTTGCCCAGGCTCTCGCCCATGCGCAGCCGGGTTTCGTACACGGAAATCCCGTCCAGCACGGAATCCGGCCGGGCCAGGTACACGTACTCGAAAATGCAGGGGTTCTTTTGCGGCGCATCGGCGCAAATGCGGCTGTAGAAGTTGCCGCTTGCGTCAATCAGGATGGCTTCGCCAGGCTCCACATCGCGCATCAATTCAAACCCCAGTGCATCCAGGGCCACGCTTTCAGAGGCCACCATGAACTCGGTGCCCATGCTGGTGACGTTGCGCCCGACCACGAGGGGACGGATGCCGTGCGGATCGCGGAACGCAAGCAGTCCATGCCCGGCAATGATGGTCACCGCAGCAAATGCACCGTGACAGCGACGGTAAACCTGGGCAACCGCGTGAAAAATGTCCGTCGGGTCAAGCTTGTGATCTTTGGCGCAGGCGTACAGCTCGTGTGCCAGTACGTTGAGCAGCACTTCGGAATCGGAATTGGTGTTCACGTGCCGCCGGTCCTGCTCAAACAATTCGGCGCGCAGTTGCTCCGAATTGGTCAGGTTGCCGTTGTGGCCGAGGACGATCCCGAACGGGGAATTGACATAAAAAGGCTGGGCTTCGGCCGGCGACGCGGCAGAACCTGCAGTGGGGTAACGGCAGTGGGCGATGCCGATGGTACCCGTCAGGGATCGCATGTCCCGGGTGCGGAATACGTCGCGCACCAGGCCCAGGCCTTTGTGCATGTGGAACGTGTTGCCATCGGCCGTGGCGATGCCGGCGGCGTCCTGGCCCCGGTGCTGGAGCAGTTGCAGACCGTCGTAGAGCAGCTGGTTGACTGGCGTTTTGGCAACGATGCCGACGATTCCACACATAGTAACGGACCGTTCCTGAAAAGTGGTACCCCTGTGGGCGTTATTCTACTCCTGTTCGACCCGGAGCACGCCGGCCGCTTTAAAATTGGATGCGTTCCGCCATGCCCGAGGGCAAATACGGCAACAGCCAATGGGCGCAGGATTCGCTCCAGTCAGAGAACCAGGCGGATCTCCACTCGCGGTGCGCCGTCAGCGAGGTCATGCCGGCCAGCAGCGTCAAAACCACGATGATCAGGGCGCCGCGCGTCAGCCCGAACAGGCCGCCCAGCACGCGGTTGAGCACCCCCAGCCCGGCGTTGTTGACGAGTGCGTTGAAGCCCACGCCCAATAGCGCCATGAGCGCCCAGCCGCCGGCAAAGAACAGGGCAAAACCAGCCACCAGCCGCATCGACTCGCTGCCGATGTAGGGTGCCAGCCAGTGGGCGCCCGCTTCCGCGTAGGTTTTTGCAAGCCAGAACGCCACAACCCAGGCCACCAGGGAAAAGATTTCGCGCACCACCCCCCGCATCACGCCCAGCAACACCGAACCTGCCAGAATGGCAAAAGCGGCCCAGTCCAGCCAGCTGAATCCGGCAGCCCATTCCATCAGGGAGCCACCATCATCGACTTGATGCCCAGCTGGTCCAGGTGATGCACCACGTTCACGGCCTCTCCGCGGCCTTCAAAAGGGCCCAGCCGCACGCGCACCCGCACCCCTTCCTTGTAGCGCACGTCTTCGCTGATCACGGGCAGTTTCTCCTGTTCCAGGCGGCGGGCCAGTGCCTGGGCCTTGTGACGATCGCCAAACACGCCCACCTGGACCAGGTAGCGTCCGCTGCCCGGTTTCCCCGCTTGCCGTGGCGAAGCGGCGGAACTGGCTGCCGTGACCGGCGTTTCCGCAGCAGGGGCCGGTACGGCAGCGGCAGCGGGTGCAGGGGAGACGGCAGCCGCCGGAGCCACCGCATCTGCCGCAGCAGCCGATGCCGTTGCTACCGGGGCGGCAGCAACGGCTGCAGCGGAAGGTTGGGCCGGGGCCACTTCCGGCACGGGCGGCTGGGCCGAAACCGGTTTGTCAGAAGCTGCGGGGGGCGGCACCGGCAGCTTGGGGCCGGTGGCGTGATTCAACATCATGGGCAGAAACAGCACCACGGCAAACATCAGGACGAACGCGCCGATCATGCGTCGGCGGCTCTGGATACGGAGCGTCTGCTCCTGGGCGGTCAGGGGGCGTTTCATAACTCCCTCGGTCTGGCAGCCTGCACTCAGGCGCTTTCGGCCACCTGCAACAGTTGTCCCAGTATGTTCGCGATACGGTCCCGGGCCTGGCGCCGGTCGACAATCATGTCGATGGCCCCCTTGTCCAGGAGAAACTCGGCGCGCTGGAATCCTTCAGGCAGCACTTCGCGCACCGTCTGCTCGATCACGCGCGGCCCCGCGAAGCCGATCAGGGCATTGGGTTCGGCGATCACCACGTCACCGATCATGGCAAAGCTGGCGGACACCCCGCCCATGGTGGGATCGGTCAGTACGGAAATGAACGGCAGGCGCGCCTGGGAAAGGTGCGTGAGCGACGCGCACGTTTTGGCCATCTGCATGAGGGAAAGCAGGCCTTCCTGCATGCGTGCGCCACCGCTGGCGAGAAAACACACAAAAGGGTATTTCTGCTCGATCGCCGCTTCCACGGCACGCACAAAGCGCTCGCCCACCACGGACCCCATGGAGCCGCCCATGAATTCGAACTCGAAAGCGGCCGCCATCAGCGGGATCCCCTTGAGGGTCCCCTGGACGACCACCAGCGCGTCAGTTTCGCCGGTGGCGGTGGACGCCTCCGTGAGACGATCCACGTAACGCCGGCTGTCCTTGAACTTGAGGCTGTCCACCGGAATCACTTCAGAACCGATTTCAAAGCGCCCTTCGGGGTCCAGAAAATAATCCAGGCGGGTGCGCGCCGAAATGCGGATGTGGTGCGAACACTTGGGGCACACGTGCAGGTTGGATTCGAGATCGGAACGGTAGAGCACCGCCTCGCAGGACCCGCACTTGACCCACAGGCCTTCGGGAACGGAACCTTTGGCGCTTTTCTGGGTGCGCTTGATGCGGGGGGGCAGAAGTTTCTTGAACCAACTCATCGATCGGCATCCATGGCTTGACGAAAACGATTGATCAGGGCGCCCACTGCAGCGGGCGCCTGGCTTTCGGAAGAGGTTTCGATTTCTTCCACGATGCGCGAGCCTACCACGATGGCGTCCGCCACGGCGGAAAGGGCGCGGGCCGTGGCATCGTCACGGATGCCGAAGCCCACTCCCACCGGCACGCGGGCCACGGCCTTGATGCGCGCAATCTGGCGCGCCACGTCCGCCACGTCGATGTTGGAGGCACCAGTCACGCCCCGCAGGGAGACATAGTAGATGTAGCCGGTGGACATGGCGGCAATTTCCTTGATGCGCTCGTCCGTGGACGTGGGCGACAACAGGAAAATGGAATCGATGTTGCGGGGCGACAGCAATGCACCCAGCGCACGGGCTTCATCCGGCGGGTAATCCACCACCAGCACGCCGTCCACGCCGGCTTCGGCGCAGCGTTCCGCAAACAGCTCTCGCCCCATGCGCTCAATGGGATTGGCGTAACCCATCAGCACGACCGGCGTCGCCACGTCGCTCTGGCGAAAACGGGACACGGCATCCAGCACATCGCTCAGGGACACGCCCTGCTTGAGCGCCCGTTCGCTGGCCCGCTGAATGGTGGGACCATCCGCCATCGGGTCGGAAAAGGGAATACCCAGTTCGATCAGGTCGGCGCCACCGGCCACCATGGCCTGCATGGTGGGCACGCACTGGTGCAGGCTGGGATCACCCGCGGTAAAAAAAGGGATCAGCGCCTTGCGCCGCTCCTGCGCGAGTTTTTCAAATGTTGCGGAAATCCGTGACACAACTTTCCCCTTCAACTCGTTCGGTATTTCAGAGCCGGATGCCGCTGCGTTCGGCGACCGTCGCCATGTCCTTGTCACCGCGACCGGACAGGTTGACGAGCAGGATCTGGTCGCGCTTCATGGCGGGCGCCATCTTCATGGCCTGGGCCAGCGCATGGCTCGATTCCAGGGCCGGGATGATGCCTTCCATGCGGCACAGGGTATGGAACGCATTCAGGGCTTCGTCATCCGTAATGGCCACATATTCGGCCCGGCCCGTGTCTTTCAGCCAAGCGTGTTCGGGCCCGACGCCAGGATAATCCAGCCCGGCCGAGATGGAATGGGTTTCGATGATCTGGCCGTTGGCATCCTGCAGCAGGTAGGTGCGGTTGCCATGCAGCACGCCCGGGGTTCCGGCCACCAGGGAAGCCGCGTGGTGGCCGCTGGCAACGCCTTCCCCGCCGGCCTCCACGCCCATCAGGCGCACCGACTCGTGGGGAATGTAGGAATGGAAAATGCCCATGGCGTTGGAGCCGCCACCCACGCAAGCCAGCACCACGTCCGGCTGGCGGCCGGCCATTTCCGGCATCTGCACCAGGCATTCGCGCCCCACCACGGCGTTGAAATCGCGCACCATCATGGGATAGGGATGGGGGCCGGCCACGGTGCCGATGATGTAGAACGTGTCCTGGACGTTGGTCACCCAGTCACGCATGGCTTCGTTGAGCGCGTCCTTGAGCGTTTTCGAGCCGCTTTCCACGGGCACCACGCGCGCGCCCAGCAGCTTCATGCGATAGACGTTCTGGGCCTGGCGGCGGACGTCTTCGGAGCCCATGTACACCACGCATTCCATGCCGTAACGGGCAGCGACGGTGGCCGTGGCCACGCCGTGCTGGCCGGCCCCGGTTTCCGCGATCACGCGCTGCTTGCCCATGCGCCGGGCCAGCATGGCCTGGCCGACCGTGTTGTTGATCTTGTGGGCGCCCGTATGGTTGAGGTCTTCGCGTTTGAGATAGATCTGTGCGCCACCGAGCGATTCGGACAGACGGCGGGCATGATAGATGGGGCTGGGACGGCCCACGTAATGCTTGAGTTCGTAAGCGAACTCCTCCTGGAACTCGGGATCGTCGCGAAAGCGCAGGTACTGGCGCTTGAGCTCGTCGATGGCCGCAATCAGGGTTTCTGACACGAATGTCCCACCGTAGGGGCCAAAATGGCCTTCCCGATCAGGCATGTCGTAAATCTTCATTCCTCACTTCCTCGATGAATTGCCGCACTTTTCCCGCATCCTTGAGTCCCGGCGCACTTTCCACGCCGCTGCTCACGTCCACGGCCCACGGATGCACGGCGCGCACGGCCGAAGCCACATTCCCGGGCGCCAGCCCGCCGGAAAGGATCAGGGGAAGCGGCAGGCTTTCAGGCAGCAGGCCCCAATCGAATGTCCGGCCTGTTCCGCCTGGTTGTCCGGGCACATAGGCATCCACCAGCATCGCGCGGGCATGGCGATATCCAACCGCATATTGTATCAAATCGAACCCGGGGCGAACCCGGGCCACCTTGATGTAGGGCAGCGGGAAACGTTCGCAGTCGGCCGGCGACTCGCTGCCGTGAAACTGCAGGCAATCAAGCCTCACTTGCGACAGAACGGACTCGATGCGGGCTGCCGGTGCATCCACGAACAACCCCACGACAGACACGAACGGCGGCAGGGTCGCCACGATTTCTGCCGCCCTCCCCGCATCCAGGGCGCGCGGGCTGGCGTCGTGAAACACGAGCCCGATGGCGTCGGCGCCGGCCAGGGCCGCGGCACGTGCATCTTCCGGTCGGGTGATGCCACAGATTTTGACGCGGGTTCTCATGAGATCAGTCCATGCGCGCTTGCATCAAAGCCCCATGATAGCGTGTTGCCGGCGCCGGCAGTTGCCAATCGTCGGCATAGCCCACCCCGGTGAGGTACAGGCCGTCGGGCGGGAAAGTGGGCGCACCCCGGGTGCGGTCGCGCGATTCGAGCAAGGTGCCCAGCCAGGCAGGCGCTTCACGACCGGCGCCTACGGCCACCAGCGCCCCCACCATGTTGCGCACCATGTGCTGCAAGAAGGCATCCGCCGTGAACGAAAACTGCAGGAGCGGACCGTTGGCGGCAATGTCGGCTTGCGCGAGCGTTTTCACGGGCGATTTCGCCTGGCATTCCGCTGCCCGGAACGCGCTGAAGTCGTGGGTACCCAGAAGCATCCGGGCGGCTTCACGCATGAGACCCAGATCGAGCGTCTGGTGAAACCAGCCCCATTTTCCCTGCATGAGGGCATTGCGTACGGGATGGTTGAGCAACAGATACTGGTAGGAACGCCGGGTGGCACAAAAGCGCGCATGAAACGAATCCGGAACGGGATGGGCCCAGAGCACGGCAATGCCGGCAGGCAGCAAAGCATTGGCGCCACGCACCCAGGCCGTGAGGGGTCGGCTGGCCTGCGTATCGAAATGCACTACCTGGCCGCTGGCATGCACCCCGCGGTCGGTCCGCCCCGCCGCCACCACCGTCACAGGCTCGCCGGCAATGCCCCCCAGCGCGCTTTCCAGCGCACCCTGTACGGAAGCCTGGTCGGGCTGACGCTGCCAGCCGCAAAAGCCGGAACCGTCGTACTCCACTCCCAGTGCGAAACGCATGGGCGCGGGGTTACTGAATCTCGAGCAGTGAAAGCGCCGCGCGTCGCATCCGGACGTCGTCGCGAATCATGATGGGGGCAATGGCGTCCCGGGCCCCTTCGCTGTCGCCACGCCACAGGCAGTAGCGTGCGATCACGATCAGGTGTTCGCTGGAAAGCTCCATCAGGGAAGTCATGGGACTGGCCGGGGGAAGCAGGACCGGCTCCGCTTCTGGCGTGATGAGCGGCAACCCGACTTCGGCCAGGTCTTCCCTGGAAATGCCCAGGCGGCGTTCAAAATCCAGGCCCGGGGGCATCCTGGCGGATTCGTCATCCGCCGCTGCGATGCCGGCATTCTGACCCGCCGGCAGGCGTCCCACCAGCCAGCCCAGGCCGAACACCAATACCAGCAGGCCCAGGGCAATTTCGCCCAGCAGGGCAAAGTCGGGGTACAGCAGGTACCAGTTGTGGAAGTCTTCCAGCGTCGGCCACTCCAGGCTGGACAGGTAGTCCAGCAGGCGGTCGAGCCAGATCGCCGGATCGACAGAGGGCACGGATCAGTCCACCAGAATGCGCAGCATGCGGCGCAGGGGTTCGGCTGCGCCCCACAGCAACTGGTCACCCACCGTGAAAGCGCCGAGGTATTCAGGCCCCATGGCGAGCTTGTGCAGGCGTCCCACGGGCACGGCCAGGGTGCCACTCACGGCAGCCGGTGCCAGGCCGCGTTCGGTGGCTTCGCGTTCGTTGGGAATGACGCGCACCCAGTCGTTGGCGGAAGCGATTGCCTGCTCGATCTCGGGCAGCGGCACATCGCGCTTGAGCTTCACGGTCAGGCCCTGGGAATGGCAACGCATGGCACCCACCCGCACGCACAGCCCGTCAATGGGAATGCTGCCGGGCGAGCGGAAGGGAGGCAAGCCCAGGATCTTGTTGCACTCGGCACCGCCTTTCCATTCTTCCTTGCTCTGGCCCTGTTCCACCGGCACGTCGATCCAGGGAATCAGACTCCCGGCCAGCGGCACCCCGCGGAAATTGGCGGTCGGCATGGCGGCTGAGCGCAGGGTTTCCGTCACTTTGCGGTCGATGTCGAGAATTGCCGAGGCCGGGTCGGCCAGTTCGGCCACCACGGACTGGTGCAACACGCCCATTTGCTGCAGCAGCTCGCGCATGTTCTGGGCGCCGGCACCGGAAGCTGCCTGGTAGGTCATGGCAGAAATCCATTCCACCCAGCCTTCGCGGAAAAGGCCGCCCAACGCCATCAGCATCAGGCTCACGGTGCAATTCCCTCCGACGAAATCGCGCACGCCGCGATCAAGCGCGGCATCGATCACTGACCGGTTGACGGGGTCGAGAATGATGACGGCATGATCTTTCATGCGCAGGGACGACGCGGCGTCGATCCAGTAGCCTTTCCAGCCGCTGGCGCGCAAGGGGCCAAAGACTTCGTTGGTGTAATCGCCACCCTGGCAGGAGATGATCACATCCATGGCCGAAAGCGCCTGGATGTTGCGGGCGTCGGCCAATGGCTGGCTGCCCTGGCCCACGTCAGGCCCGGAGGCGCCCACCTGGGAGGTGGTGAAAAACACCGGCTTGATGAGGCTGAAATCCCCTTCTTCCTGCATGCGTTGCATCAGGACCGATCCCACCATGCCCCGCCATCCCACCATTCCCACGTTCAACATGATGCGTTTTCCTCGAATTCGATCATTGGGCCCGCAAGGCGGCGACGACGGCGTCGCCCATGGCCGAAGTGCTTACCGTTGCCTCGCCCTTGCGCGCGATGTCTGCCGTGCGCAGGCCTTGCTGCAGCACGCGGCGCACGGCGAGATCGATGCGGTCAGCCAGGTCCGCGCGCTTGAGCGAATAGCGGAACATCATGGAGGCCGACAGGATCTGCGCCAGCGGATTGGCGATGCCGCGCCCGGCGATGTCAGGCGCGCTGCCATGAATGGGTTCGTACAATCCCAGCCCGGCTGCGTTAAGTGAAGCGGACGGCAGCATGCCGATGGAACCCGTCAGCATGGACGCTTCGTCGGACAGGATGTCGCCGAACAGGTTGCCGGTGACGATGACGTCGAACTGACGCGGGTTGCGCACCAGCTGCATGGCCGCGTTGTCCACCAGCATGTGGGTCAGCGTCACGTCGGGGTATTCCGGTGCGATTTCATTCACCACGTCACGCCACAACTGCGTGGTTTCCAGCACGTTCATCTTGTCCACGGAACAGAGGGTCTTGCGCCGTTCGCGCGCAGCCTGGAACCCCCAGTGCACCACGCGGCGGATTTCCGACTCGCTGTACACCATGGTGTTGATGCCCACGCGCTCGCCGGCTGCATTGCGGCTGATGCCGCGCGGTTCGCCGAAATAGATGTCGCCCGTCAGTTCGCGCACGATCATGATGTCAAGGCCGGATACGATTTCCGCCTTCAGGCTCGAGGCTTCGGCCAGTTCGGGAAACACCTGTGCCGGACGCAGGTTGGCAAACAGGTCCAGCTCCTTGCGCAGGCGCAGCAGCCCCCGCTCCGGGCGCAGTTCGCGCGGCAACGTGTCGTACTGGGGGCCGCCGATGGACCCGAACAGGATGGCATCCGCCTTGCGGCAAGTGTCCAGGCTGGAGGCCGGCAACGGATCCTTGTGGCGATCCACGGCCACGCCGCCGATATCCCCCGTCTCGGTTTCGATCGAAACGCCTTCCGACCGAAAGCAGCCCAGAACCTTCAGGGCTTCCGCAACGATTTCCGGCCCGATGCCGTCACCGGGCAATACAGCGATTTTCATGCAGCTCCTCCAAAAATCCAGGGTTCACGCTGGGCGCGCCGCGCTTCGTACGCGCGGATTTCGTCCGCGTGGCGCAAGGTCAGGCCGATTTCGTCCAGACCGTTGAGCAGGCAATACTTGCGGAACTCGTCCACGGAAAACCCGTGCGAGGCACCGGAAGGGGTGATGACGGTCTGCGCCGCCAGGTCGATGCGCAGCCGGTAGCCGGGGCTGGCCGCGACTTCCCGGAACAGGCCATCCACCACGTCGGCCGGCAGCACGATGGGCAGCACGCCGTTCTTGAAGCAGTTGTTGTAGAAAATATCGGCAAAGCTGGGGGCGACGAGCGCGCGGATGCCATAGTCGTCGAGCGCCCAGGGAGCGTGCTCGCGGCTGGAGCCGCAGCCGAAATTTTCCCGTGCCAGAAGGACCTGGGCACCCTGGTAGCGCGGCTGGTTGAGTACGAAATCCGGATTCAGCGGACGTTTCGAGTTGTCCTGTTCCGGCTGGCCTTCATCCAGATAGCGCCAGGCATCGAACAGGTTCGGTCCGAATCCGGTGCGCCGGATGGATTTCAGGAACTGCTTCGGAATGATCGCGTCCGTGTCCACGTTGGAGCGGTCGATCGGCACCACGAGGCCGTCCAGGGTTGTGAATGCTTTCATGTCAGCCCCCCGTCAATTGAGAAAAGTGCGCACATCGGCGAAATGGCCAGAAACGGCGGCGGCTGCAGCCATTTGCGGACTCACCAGATGGGTGCGGCTGCCGGCGCCCTGGCGCCCTTCGAAGTTGCGGTTGGACGTGGAAGCGCAACGCTCACCGGGCGAAAGGCGGTCGTCATTCATGCCCAGGCACATGGAGCAGCCGGGGTTGCGCCATTCGAAGCCGGCTTCGATGAAAATCCTGTCGAGGCCTTCGGCCTCGGCGGCAGACTTCACCAAGCCCGATCCGGGCACCACCAGCGCCAGCTTCACGTTGGCGGCCACCTTGCGCCCCTTCACCACGGCTGCAGCGGCACGCAGATCCTCGATGCGGGAGTTGGTGCAGGAACCGATGAACACCTTGTCGATGGCGATGTCGGTGATGGCCATGCCCGGCTGCAGCGCCATGTAGCGCAACGCGCGTTCCATGCCTTCGCGCCGGGTGGCGTCGGACTCAGCTGCAGGATCGGGCACGCGCCCGCCAACGGTGGTGACCATTTCAGGCGAAGTACCCCAGGTCACGAGCGGTTCGATGCGGGAAGCATCCAGCGTCACCACGCGGTCGAAACGCGCCCCTTCGTCGCTGTGCAGCGTGCGCCAGTAGGCCACTGCGGCGTCCCACCGGGCACCGCCCGGCGCGAAAGGACGGCCTTTCAGGTAAGCGATGGTGGTTTCATCCACCGCCACCATGCCGGCGCGGGCGCCCGCTTCGATGGCCATGTTGCACACGGTCATCCGCCCTTCCATGGAAAGGCTGCGAATGGCGCTGCCGGCAAACTCGATGGCATGCCCCGTGCCCCCGGCCGTGCCGATGTGTCCGATGATGGCAAGCGCCACGTCCTTGGCAGTCACGCCGCGCGGAAGGCTGCCCTCCACCTGAACCCGCATGGTCTTGGACTTGCGGGCCAGCAAGGTCTGCGTGGCCAGCACGTGTTCCACTTCAGACGTGCCGATGCCCATGGCCAGAGCGGCAAAGGCACCATGCGTGCTGGTGTGGGAATCGCCGCACACCACGGTCATGCCGGGCAACGTGGCGCCCTGCTCCGGTCCGATGACATGCACGATGCCCTGGCGATGGTCCCCCATGGGAAACTCGGTGATGTGGTAATCGCGGCAGTTCTGGTCGAGCGTGCTCACCTGCAGACGCGATACGGGGTCGGCAATCACCTTCTGGTCGGTGGTGGGGGTGTTGTGATCGGCCGTCGCCAGGATGGAATCGCGGCGCCAGAGTGCCCGTCCGGCTATGCGCAGGCCTTCGAAAGCCTGGGGGCTGGTGACTTCGTGCACCAGGTGGCGGTCGATGTAGATCAGGGCAGTGCCATCCGGTTCTTCCCGGACCACGTGAGCCTGCCAGAGTTTCTCATAGAGCGATAAGGGATTCATGACGATACGGCCTCAAATTGACCGTAAATTATGACATAGCGCCCGCCGCTCGAACAGGGTCACGCCGGGACCGCGTGCCCGCAGGGCGCCTTAGGATGTGCTGCCGGGGATGCTCTTGAGGGGGGGCACCACGTCGGCATTTTGCGCCCGGTGGCGCAGGGCATGGTCGATGAGGACCAGCGCCAGCATGGCTTCGGCAATGGGGGTGGCGCGGATGCCCACGCAGGGGTCATGGCGCCCCGTGGTTTCCACTGTGGCGGGCTGGCCGTGGAGGTCCACGGACTGGCGCGGCAGGCGGATGCTCGACGTGGGCTTGATGGCCATGCTGACCAGGATGTCCTGGCCGGTGGAAATACCACCCAGGATGCCGCCCGCCCGGTTGGTGAGAAATCCCTGGGGGGTCATTTCGTCGCCGTGTTCCGTGCCTTTCTGGGTCACGCTTTGAAAACCTGCCCCGATTTCAACGCCCTTGACCGCGTTGATGCTCATCATGGCATAGGCAATCTCGGCGTCCAGCCGGTCGTACACGGGTTCGCCCCAGCCCACGGGCACGCCGCTGGCCACCACGTTGATGCGGGCGCCGATGGAATCGCCGGATTTTCGCAAGGCGTCCATGTAGGCCTCAAGTTCGGGCACGATGGCCGGGTCGGGCGAAAAAAACGGGTTGTCGTTCACGCCTGCCCAGTCGCGGAACGTGACGGCATGGGGCCCGAGCTGGGCCAGGTAGCCCCGGACTTCCACGCCATAGCGCTGGCGCAGCCATTTTTTGGCAATGGCGCCGGCCGCCACCCGTACCGCCGTTTCACGGGCGGAGGAACGCCCGCCGCCACGGTGGTCGCGCAGGCCGTATTTCTGCAGGTAGGTGTAATCGGCATGGCCCGGACGGAAGGCCTGGGCAATCTTGTCGTAATCGCGGCTGCGCTGGTCTTCGTTGCGAATCAGCAACCCGATGGGCGTGCCCGTGGTTTTTCCTTCGAACACGCCGGAGAGGATTTCCACCCGGTCCGGCTCGCGCCTCTGGGTGACATGACGCGACGTGCCCGGCTTGCGGCGATCCAGTTCCTGCTGGATGTCCTCTTCCGAAAGCGGCAGTCCGGGGGGGCAGCCATCCACCACGCAACCCAGCGCCGGCCCATGGCTTTCGCCGAAAGAAGTGACGCAGAACAACCGACCCAGGGTATTGCCGGACATGCGGGACCTCGCCTAATTGAGCGCCAGAGTTTAACATAGCACTCAAAGCATTTTGATGCTGGCCCAAGTCAAGAATCCGTCGGCGGCAACCCGTCGATAGCGAGGCTCCCATGCTGGACGATCTGCGCAAGAACGCGCTCGAGTACCACCGCCTGCCCACCCCCGGGAAGATCGAAGTAACGCCCACCAAACCGCTCACCACCCAGGCTGACCTGGCCCTGGCCTACACCCCTGGCGTGGCTGCTGCCTGCGAAGCCATCGAAACGGACCCTGCCGAAGCCCGTTTCCTGACCAGCCGCGCCAACCTGGTGGGGGTGGTCACCAACGGCACCGCAGTGCTGGGCCTGGGGGCCATCGGCCCGCTGGCCGCAAAGCCGGTGATGGAAGGCAAGGCCGTGCTGTTCAAGAAATTCGCCGGCATTGACTGTTTCGACCTGGAACTGAACGAAACCAACGTGGACCGTCTGGTGGATGCCATCGCGGCCCTCGAGCCCACTTTCGGCGGCATCAACCTGGAAGACATCAAGGCACCGGAATGCTTTGAGCTGGAGCGCCGCCTGCGCGAACGGATGAAAATCCCCGTGTTTCATGACGACCAGCACGGCACGGCCATCATCGTGGCGGCCGCCATCCTTAACGGGTTGGCCGTGGTGGGCAAGGACATCCGCGAGGTGCGCCTGGTCGCTTCGGGTGCCGGCGCTGCGGCGCTGGCTTGCCTGGACATGCTGGTGGCGCTCGGACTGCCGCGCGAACACGTCACCGTGACCGACCTGGCCGGCGTCGTATACACCGGTCGCAAGGAATTGATGGATCCCCACAAGGCCCGCTATTGCCAGGACACCCCGGCCCGCACCCTGGCCGAAGTGATGGGCGGCGCCGACGTGTTCCTGGGTCTTTCCGCCGGCGGGGTACTGAAGAAAGACATGGTCCGCGACATGGCACAGCGCCCCCTGATCCTGGCCCTGGCCAACCCCGTGCCGGAAATCTACCCTGAGGAAGTGCGCGAAGTGAGGGATGACGCCGTCATCGCCACCGGACGTTCGGATTACCCCAACCAGGTGAACAACGTCCTGTGCTTCCCCTTCATTTTCCGCGGTGCGCTGGACGTGGGCGCCACCACCATCAACGAGCCCATGAAAATCGCGGCCGTGCAGGCCATTGCGGAACTCGCGCGCGCCGAACAATCGGACATCGTGACCCAGGCCTACGGCAACCAGCCCCCGGCTTTCGGTTCCGACTACCTGATCCCGAAACCGTTCGATCCCCGCCTCATTGTCAAGATTGCCTCGGCCGTTGCCCAGGCCGCCATGGAAAGCGGCGTGGCGACGCACCCGATCGACGACCTGGATGCGTATCGCGACCGCCTCAACCAGTTCGTGTACCACTCCGGACTGGTCATGCGCCCCGTGTTCGCGCGCGCCAAATCTTCGCCGCGCCGTATCGTCTTTGCCGAAGGGGAAGACGAACGGGTATTGCAGGCCGTGCAAACCCTGTGCGATGAAAAAGTGGCCCGACCGATCCTGGTGGGCCGCCCGGAAGTGGTAGACATGCGCATTCGCCGGCTGGGCCTGCGCATCCGGGCCGGAGCCGACTTTGAGATGGTCAACGTCAACTCGGATCCGCGCTACCGCGAATACTGGCAGCTCTACCACCAGACCATGGAGCGCCAGGGCGTCACGCCGGAACTCGCCAAGCACGAAGTGTATCGGGAGCCCACCCTCACTTCGGCCCTGATGGTGAAGCGCGGCGAAGCCGACGGCATGATCTGCGGCTGCATCGGACGCTACACGGCCCACCTGCACTACGTGAAGAACCTGCTCGGACTCAAGCCCGGCGCCTCCACGCCGGCCGCCATGAACATGCTGCTCAACCCCAAAGGCACGTTCTTTCTGTGCGACACCTACGTCAACCCCGACCCCACGGCCGAACAGATGGCGGAAATCGTTTGCATGGCAGCTGAAGAAGTGCGGCGCTTCGGCATCGTGCCACGCGTGGCCCTGCTGTCCTTCTCGTCATTCGGAAGCTCGAACCTGGCATCGCCGCACAAGGTGCGGCACGCGCTGGAGCTCATCCGCGAGCGCCAGCCGCAACTGGAAATCGACGGGGAAATGCATGCGGATGCCGCCATGTCCGAAGAAATCCGGCATCGCGTCATGCCCGGCTCGCGCCTGAAAGGACGCGCCAACCTGCTGGTGATGCCCAATCTCGATGCCGCCAACATCGCCTACAATCTGGTGCGCGTGATCGGCGACAACGTCACCGTGGGCCCCATCCTGCTCGGAATCAACGCACCCGCCCATATCCTGACCCCAACCGCCACCGTGCGCCGCATCATCAACATGACGGCGCTCACCGTGGTGGACGCCCAGCACCGGTGACCTCATGACTGCCCCACTTCCGCGCCGCCTCAAACCCGGCGCCACCATCGGAATCTGTGCCCCGTCCGGCTTCATCACGGAACCGGGTTCCCTGGAGATCGCCTCGCTTTACCTGAGCGAACGGGGCTACCACATTGTGGAAGCCCCTCACGTGAGGAATCGCTGGGAGTATTTTGCGGGCACGGATTACGAACGGCTGAACGATTTTCACGCCATGGTGCGTGATCCGGACATTGACGTGATCATGGCAGCACGTGGCGGTTATGGCATCACGCGGCTCTTGCCTGCCATCGATTTCCAGGCCGTGGCCGCTTCCCGGAAAATCATCGTGGGCTTCAGCGATGTCACCGCGCTGCATCTGGCCCTGCTGGCGCAGCAAGGCATGGTGACTTTTGCCGGACCCATGGCCTGTCCCGATTTCGGACATCACAACCGCAGCCCCCTGCACGAAGCACATTTCGAAGGCATGCTGCAGGCCGAACGACACCAGTCACCGGCCATCAAAATGCCGTTCACGGCATCCGATGGCGAGGCCGGACACCTGTTGCGCGCCCAGATTGGAGCAGGCATCGAAGGCACCCTGTGGGGGGGTAACTTGTCCCTGGTTGCCCATCTGGCCGGCACGCCCTACCTGCCGCATCTTGAAGACGGCATTCTCTTCCTGGAAGAGGTCAACGAGGAGCCCTATAAAATCGAACGCATGCTCCTGCAACTGGCCCATGCGGGGATCCTGAAAAAACAGCGCGCCATCCTGCTGGGGCAGTTCAACCGGTGCGAACCCACGGCCGCTTCCGCAGCACCCTACACCTTCAAAAGCGTGGTGGATTTCCTCAAGGGATGGGTGCATGTCCCCATCCTGCAAAACCTCCCCTTCGGACATGTGCGCGACAAGCTCACGCTGCCCGTGGGTGGCCACGCGCACATCACGCTGCAGGACGAACGGCATTACCGGATCGAATTGAGCGGCTACAACGCCGCAGACTGATCGCATCGGGCGGGCAAAATAAAAAAGCCCCTGAGCGGTTAGGCTGAGGGGCTTTTAGTTGCCGGTTAGGGCAAGGTGTAGGGAGTCTGGCGGTGACCTACTTTCGCATGGGTAATCCACACTATCATCGGCGCAGTCTCGTTTCACGTCCCTGTTCGGGATGGGAAGGGGTGGGTCCAAGACGCTATGGCCG
>JAGWTQ010000001.1 GCA_028868905.1 Betaproteobacteria bacterium | reverse complement strand
AATACCTGACATGCCGGAGAGCACCAGCACATCGATGCGGGCGGAGGGATCGTGTTGCCGGATGGCGCGCACGACGGGAGTTGTCAGCAGCACGTCCCCGATGCGAAGCGTGCAGACCACCAGATAGCGTTTTCCTGCGGGTCGGTTCATGTCGACCCCCAATCTATCACACCCGTGGGCGTCGTGGAATTTGAGGCGCAAGCAACAACGCCCCGGAAACCGGGGCGTTCAGGGGTGGACCCGCAATCCTCAATGGGTTGCCGGGGTCTGGTGCAGTATGACCGGTGGCGTGTTCAGGGGGGTGCCGAAAGTGCCGTCCAGGTACAGCGTGGGCGCATTGCCGGACCCTGTGAGGTTCAGCATACCCATGATGCTACCGGCGCTGGAGTCGAAGGAACCGCCGCCCAGGCGTTGCCCGCCCAGCCAGTTGTCTTCGATGAAGCGCACGATCGAAGCCTGGCTGATCTGAGTGTGGTCCACGTAGTTGACCTTGGCCCAGGGTGAGATGACCAGGAAAGGAATGCGCGTTCCGGGACCGCATCGACCGTTGACCGGCTTTCCGTTGACGCCGACCAGGGGCGTGCCGCTGCCGCAAATGCCTGCACCGTTGAGCTGGTCAGCCTGGCTGTCGAAGGACGGGCTGGTCGGGCTGACGTAGGCATGGTCGTACCAGCCATCCGAATCGTCATAGGTGACGACCACCACGGTATTTTTCCAGTCCGGTTGCTGTTGCAGGAAGTTGATCACCTGGGTGACGAAGGCCTGCTCATCCAGCGGGTCAGAATAGCCGGCATGGGCATCCTGGTAAGCCGGGGCCTTGAGGAAGCTAACGGCAGGGAAATTGCCTGACTTCACCGCGGAGTAGAAATCCTGCAGGTCATACTGATGATTGGCCGGATCCAGGGTTTTGCCGTCGGCCTGGTACGTGTATCCCACGGATTGCAGTGAACTGGGGCGGGCGTGGGTGGGGTTGGCCGTGGTTTTGTAGTACTGGAACCAGTTGTGGTGCGGAATGTAGTCCGTCACCGTGCCGTTGACGACCGGCGAGTAGGTGCTGAGCTTGCAACCGGTCGTTCCGTTGGCGTTGGCGGTGCCCAGGTTGAAGCCCCCCATGAATCCACCCCAGGTCACGTTTGCGGCATTGAGCAGGTCGCCGATGTTTTTTCCGGACATCATGACCTGGTCCGTGGTGCTGGAGCAGACATCGTAGCCGGGGTCCACATCGTTGATCAGGCTGTATCCACCTTGCCCGTCATTGATGTAGTAGGAATAGGCGGCCAGCGTAAACGGCTGCTTGGTGGTGGCCACCAGCTGCACGCCGTTGGTCTGTCCGGAAATGGCTTCCAGTGCGCCCGGCGTGGAAGGGCCGTAGGTGTCTGTGAACGCATTGTCGTTCATGGCGAAATGCTGGGCATAGTTCCACAGCGCCGTCACCGTATTGCCATCGTAGTAGCCCATGACCTGACCGGTCGTTGCCGACGAGCCTGTGCTGCCGCCGGTGCCTTTGCCCGTGTAGTACGGGAACAGGTCCACAGCACCATTGTCATAGGCCTGCTGTTCCGCGGTATAGGCATGCCCCTGGTCGGCCGTGGCGGCTTGGGAGCGGTCCAGGCGGAAGGGGTTGACGGCCCCGGTTCCGTTTTTGGAGTTTTGTGCCGTCGGGTTGCTGGTCAGGAGCGCTGTCGTCAGCCCGTTGACGGCGGGCGTTCCGCCGGTGGCCGTGAAAGACGGAGAGCCGGCGGGGTTGGTTGCGTTGGGATAGGTGCCAAAGTAGTGATCGAAGGAAACGTTTTCGTTGTAGATCACCACCAGGTGCTTGATGGGGGTTGCAGTTTGCAGTGCATTGGCCGTGATCAGCGAAGGGGTGCTGGAAGAGCTCCCTCCGCAGGCAGACAGCGCAAGAACCACGCTAGCGGCTGCTGTTGTCAGGGCCATGTTTTTTTGGCGAAACATTCCTGGACCTCCGGATGTCTGGAGAAAGAGTCGGTTGCAAGTCCCAGGGCATTGCCCTGCTTGCGGACGCGACTATGGAGGTCGTCGATGACAGGGTGATGAAATGCATGATCAGGTACGGCTATCGCGAAAACAAACCGAAGAATGTCCGTGCAGCCACGGCGCAATAAGGCTCTTCCGCCGCATGGTATCCATCCAGGCTGAGCAGCGTAAATACCTGGTCCAATGCGTTGCGGTACTGATGTGCGACGAAGTTTTTTTGCACGGCGCTGGCCGTTTTGCTCAGGATGCTGCGCTGGCGCGAGGAAAGGCCATGATCAGAAAACAGCGCGGAATGTCCTTGGGTGTCGAGATCAAGGACGGCAAAGCGCATTGAAGGAAGGGTTTTGACCTTGCTTTCCAGCATGGCTTTCATGGCGGCTGCACCTTGGCTCCAGAACACTTCAGGGTCGCGATGCGCACCGCACAGGAACAAGGGCATGGAGGGCTCATAATCGCGCAGGTCGTTGTTCTTCAGGGCAAGTCGCAGCAGGTTGCCGGGATGGGCCGGCAGGTTGGGCAGGTTTTTCGAAAAGTCCGGCTGGGAGCCGTCCTTGGGGGCTGCGCCGTCGGGGTGGGCCGTGATGTCCTCCACATAGGCGGAGCGATAGGCGCTGGTGATGAGATAGTTCGACGGGTCAAGCCAGGCGGCGTTGAGAAGCCCTTCATGCAGTGCGTCGAGATTGGCATAGCCTGTGGGTGGTGACTGGAAAATGGCTGCAAGGGGGATTTTCCCGTCCTGAACCAGCGTTTTGAACGTGTCCTTGTTGACGTTGCCAGGAAATAGCCGGGGGGCATCGGCATAACTGGGGTTGAAAATGTCTTCCAGCCGGATGGAACCATGCGGCAAATGGGCGTAGGAATTGGCGATCATGGACAGATAGACCGAAGCGCCAAAGTTGGGGTGCCCCAGAAACACTTCATCGCCCGCGGCCGCCAGTGCATACGGGCCGGACAGCGGAGCTCCTGCCGTGGCCGGCCTTCCCTGCGCATCGAGTGCCTTGAGCGTGGCCATGGCTACATAACCGCCCTGGGAATAGCCGGTGACAAACAATTTTCCGTTGTCGCCTACCCGGCGGGTGATCTGCGCCAGCAGCCTGCGTCCCGCAGCGAGGCCATCGAGCATGTCCTGCGCTTGCTGCTTTTCGTTCAGGTACGGGGCATAGGGCAGGCTGGAAACATCGTAACCCGCGTAATTGGGTGCGATGACGATGAATCCCTGGGCTGCAAACAGCAGGGCCAGGCGTTGGGCGAGAGGGTAAGCCGAATTCTTCGGATCCTGGATGGCCGATAGGTCGGCTGCCCGGTCGATGGCCGTTCCGTGCGCGTAAAGCACGATGGGTCGGAGGCCGTGGCAACGTGCTTGAGGTCCGTCGGGAATCATGAGGGCTCCCGAGGCATTGGTGGGTTCGTTTTCTCCGCCCACCGTATCGTACTCAAATTTGGCAACCCGGACGCCGCACCGGGGGGGGCCGATCAGGGCCTGCTGGTCTTCTGGAAGCTGCCTGAGCCAGTGCGTCCTGAGATCACTGGCAGACAGGGACGTGGAAGGCGGAAGGGGGCTGCAGAAAGCACTGCCGCAAACCAGCAGCAGGGAAAAGATCAGTCGTTTCATGTGCGTTGAACGTCGGCGGCTGCAGGGGCTGGGGTCATGTCCCGGTAGTGTGCCGCAATCCGGCGCGCTGTGGCACGTTCTGAGGGGTACTTACATTTAGTGATGTATCCTTCGGCAAAATGTGATATTTATTTAAAGAATATGCTTATTCTATAAAGTTATATACCGCAGGGGGAGATCGTGAGGGGGGAATATACGGCAGCGGCCGCAACGGCTGCACTGCTTCTGTCTGCTTTTGCGCCAGCACTTCATGCTGCCGCCAGCGAACCGGGTGATGACCAGGTCAAGCGTGGAGAATATCTTGCGCATCTGGGCGACTGTGCGGCCTGCCATACCGCCAAAGGCGGGAAGCCATTGGCTGGCGGGTTGGAAATGGACACGCCGTTCGGAACGATCCATTCCACCAACATCACGCCCGATGCCCGTACCGGCATTGGTGGTTATTCGTTTGAAGCATTCGACCGCGTCATGCGCCAGGGCGTGGCAGCCGACGGGGAAAACCTGTATCCCGTCATGCCCTATCCCTCCTTTGCCAAAATCAGCCCGCAGGACATGCGCGCCCTTTACGCCTACCTGATGAAAGGGGTGCAGCCGGTGGTGCAGGCCAACAAGGAAAATCACATGCAGTGGCCCTTCAGCATGCGATTTGGCCTCAAGTTCTGGAATATCGCCTTCCTGAAAGACACTCCCTTCATGCCCGACGCCGGCAAATCACCACAATGGAATCGTGGCGCCTACATCGTTCAGAGCCTGGGACACTGCGGTGCCTGTCATTCGCCCCGCGGCATCGGCATGCAGGAGAAGGCGCAAAGCGACCAGGGCGAAAGCGGGGTGAGTTTTCTGACCGGATCCACCGTGGACAACTGGCATGCCGTCAGTTTGCACAACGGGTGGCCGGCCGAGGCCTTCGCCCAGTTCCTGAAAACCGGCCACAACGGCTATGCCACGGCCTATGGAAGCATGACGGAAGTCGTCAATCACAGTTCCCAGCATTTTACTGACAGCGACCTGGCAGCCATCGGGGAATACCTGAGTTCCTTGTCCTCCAATGAAGAAACCCGTGCCGTCATGCCCCACGAAGTGGCCAGGGTGCATGAAAGCGATTTGTACAAAACCCGCGGCGGACTTGGATACGTGCAGTTCTGTTCGACCTGTCACCAGTACGACGGGCGCGGCGTGGAGAAATTTTTTCCGCCCCTTGCCAACAATTCGTCCGTGCAATCGAAAGATCCCACTTCAGTCATCCATGTGGTCCTGAGCGGCTGGAAATCGCCTGAAACGGCAGGCGCCCGGCACGGGTTTTACATGCCGGGCTACGGCCGCCTGAACGACCAGGAATTGGCCGAGATCATTTCGTTCGTACGTGCCCAATGGGGGAATCACGGTCTGCCCGTGACTGCAGCAGACGTCAGGAAGGTACGCGAAGCGGTCGGTGTCAGGCCTGAGGAAATGTCGAAATCGGCACTGCCCCGCTTTGCAGACTTTCTGGCCATGCCGAACGCGGAACAACTGGTTTACGGCATGCGGCTGATGATGGACAGCAAGGAGCTGATGCCGCAACACGTGGGCGACGTTCTCGAATGCACGAGCTGTCACCTGAATGGCGGAACGGTGGGGCATGCAGCCCCCTACCCTGGCGTGGCAGCGCTGTTTCCCACTTACCGTCCCCGTTCGGGAAGAATCATCGACATCACGGATCGCCTGAACGGCTGCATGCGGCGTTCCATGAACGGGAAGGTGCTGGACAAGGGTTCCAGGGAAATGCTGGCCATGGTGGCTTTCATGGACACCATGAAAGTGGACGTCAAGGCAGGCCAGCCGATACCGGGGCGCGGGGTCGGGAAAATGGATCACAACATCGTTCCCGACGCAGCCAATGGCAAGAAGGTGTATGAGGGACAGTGTGCCTTGTGCCACGGCGACAATGGCGAAGGGCTGCAGCGCAAGGATGGCAGCTTCGTGTTTCCGCCCTTGTGGGGCAAGCAGTCTTTCAACATCGGCGCCGGCATGGCACGCACTTACACGGCGGCCGCGTTCGTCAAGCACAACATGCCCATATCGGCCAGCCCGGCATTCCCGCTGGGCCAGGGTGGCCTGACAGACCAGGAAGCAGTGGATGTGGCGCAGTACTTCACGCACAAGCCTCGCCCGGATTTTGTGGACAAGAAGAAAGACTGGCCCAAAGGCGGCAAGCCGGCTGATGCCCGGTACTGATTAATCTTTTAGGAAATGGAGTCACGCATGGTTTCAATTTCACGTTGGATCAAGGCGGCGCCCGGCACCCGGCGGATGGCCCTCAAGACTGGTTTGCTGGTGGGCCTGATGGCTCAATGCCTGGCAGGAACCGCGGCAGCCGGGACTTCGGGCTCAGCCAGTCAGCCCCCGGGTGTTTACCCGCCCTGGAGCAACGGTGCAAATAACCCCGTTCAATCGAGGGGGCTGGAATTTACGGTGCCGGAAGTGGATAACCTGCCGGATTTGCATGGAAATCCCGTCAACTCGGAATTGTCCATCTTTGTCGGAGGCAATTACTTTTTCGTGATGGCGCCGCTGGTGCATGCGTTTGAGCAAGCACATCCCGCACTGAAGGGAAAGATCTACTACGAAACGCTGCCGCCCGGCCTGCTGGTTGAGCAGTTGCGCAACGGCGGCACGATCACGGTCGGCAATATGACCTGGACCGTCCATGCCGATGTGTATGCAGGCGGGTTGCGACGGGTGGAAAGCACCATCAAGGAGGGGCTGGCCACGGGGACGGCCGTGCCCTATGCCACCAATACCCTCACCATCATGGTTCCCAAAGGCAATCCAGCCCGCATCACCAGCCTGAACGATCTGGGCAAGCCGGGTGTTCGACTCGTCATGCCCAATCCAGCCTTTGAGGGCGTGGGCCGACAAATCAAGGAGAGTCTGGCCAAGGCGGGCGGCGAAGCCTTGGTGCGTGCGGTGTACGAAACCAAGGTAAAGAACGGGGAAACCATCCTCACCCACATCCATCATCGCCAGTCGCCCATGTACCTGATGCAGGGAAAGGCGCAGGCCGGCGTGACTTGGCAGTCGGAAGCGGCGTTTCAGGAGATGATCGGAAATCCGATCAGCCATGTTGCCATTCCTGACGAGCAGAATGCCACGGGCACCTATGGGGCCGCAGTGGTCAAGGGGGCTCCGCATCCCGAAGCGGCTAAGCAGTGGGTCGAGTTCCTGACTTCGCCGGAGGCCCAGGACATTTTCAAACGCTACGGATTCAAGTCTTATTCCGGAAGCAAGGCCAAGTAGAAGCACTGTGCACATTCATTCAAAAGACACCCACGAGGAGAAAATCACCATGGCACTTCGACAAAAACTGGCATTGATGACTTCTGCCGCGGCAATCGCCGTGATGATGTCCCACAGCATTTTTGCGGCGGACGCTCCGACGGCTGCCGAAGCAAAAAGCGAATATGTCCAGCCAAAGATTCATCATGAGTCATTCGGACAGATGAACATCGTGGTGCCCTTGACCACCGATGACAAAGGCGTTCAGGGCAAGAAACTGCGCAACATCGCCAACGGCCTGAAGGCTGTGGAAACCTGGAAGGGCGACATGCATGTGGTTGTGGTGATCTATGCCAAAGGCATCACATTGCTCAAGAACCCTGAAGAAAAGGTTCAGAAGCAGCTGGATGCGTTGCGCGCGAAAGGAGTCAAGTTCGCCGTTTGTGACAACACGCTGCGTGAACAGGGCCTTGATTTCCACAAGCTGTACAACGTTTCCGAAGCCGATATCGTGCCCTCAGGGTTTGCCGAAGTGGCTTATCTCCAGGCTCACAAGCATTTCGTGGCCGATCCCACGAACTGATTCGGGAGGTGCAACATGGAGCTGGTCTTGTGGGGATTCCTGTTCGGGGCCATCCTTCAGTTCGCGCGCCTGAACTGCTTTGACACGATTGCAGGCATGGCGGTGCTGAAGGATTTCAGCATCGCCAAGACCATCGCCTTCACCATCGGTCTGGGCATTCTCCTGTTCCAGGCGGAAATGCAGCTGGGCTGGGTGGACTACCACGTCAAGCCCTTTCTGCTGACGGGCGTGATTGCCGGGGGGCTTATTTTTGGTGTGGGCATGGCCCTCTTGGGCTACTGTCCCGGAACCGTGGTGATTTCCCTCGGTCAGGGGCGTCTGGACGCCTTTGTCGGCGTGATAGGCGGACTCTGCGGGTCGCTCGTTTTCGCAGGGGTTTATCCTTGGCTCGCGCCGCTGCTCGGGCCCGATCTGGGAAAAATTTCCGTGCGTCATCTGGTTCACAACCCGGATCTTTATGGCGTGATCAGCACCGCGCTTGCCCTGCTGTTCATGGGCATTGCGCTCTTTTTGCAGCGACTGCAGCGACAGGGTTGGCGCTGGCTCTACGCGGCGGTTGGTTTGGCGCTGCTCAATGCCCTGCTTACGACCTCGTGGGCAACGGGGCGCCCCATCGGTGCTTCGTCCGCATTTCCGTTCGCAGCCATGGTGTTGACTGGCATGGAAGGGGCAGCCTACTGGCAGAAAATTGAGTCGGCAGGTTCCTGGGAACTGTTGTTCCTTTTCGGCGCCTTGCTGGCCGGGTTTGCCTTTGCCCTTGCCGGACGCCGTTTCCAGCTTTCCAGCGTGCCCGATTTGTGGGTCCGCTACCACGGCAGTTCATCCGGAAAGCGTTTTTTCTGGGCGTTCGTCGGAGGGTTTTTTCTGTTGTTCGGTGCGCGCACGGCCGGTGGCTGTACGTCAGGGCACATCATTTCAGGCGGGATGCAACTGGCTCTCAGCAGCCTGGTGTTTGCTGCGATGGTGTTCGCGTCTTTTCTGGCAACCGGTTATTACTTCTACCGTGTCAGGGGGCGCCAGCCCGTTGGCGCGGTGCTGAACACGAACTGACTCCGGCGTTGCGGAAGCTTTCGGAAGATACCCTGAGGAAAGTGGCGCGCCCGACAGGAATCGAACCTGTGACCTTTGGCTTCGGAAACCAACACTCTATCCAACTGAGCTACGGGCGCACGGGACCTGAAACTCTAGCAAAATTGGGGGGTTGCGTCCAGTTTACCTGAACACAGCCAGAACGGCGGCCGAGGTATAATTTCGGCAATGTCCCATCCAAATTCTGGTAGAGAACCGTCCATGACAACCAATAACACGGGTAACAAGGCATCGGTCAGCAAATGGCTGCTGTTTCTGGTCGCAACGATTGCTGTGATTGCGGGCTTGCGCAGCATGCTGGCCACGAAGCACGAGGCGGCAGCAGCGCCACAGGATGCGGCAACGGCCCGGGCGGTGGAAGATCGCATCAAGCCTGTGGGCGAAGTGTCGATAGCCGCAGCCCCTCCCCGCACGGCCCCGGTGCCGACGGTGGCGGCAGCAGTGCCGGCACAATCCGGCGCGGCAGCCCCGGCATCGCCCGTTTCTGAGGCAGCCCGGCCGGCAGCGCCTGCAACGGTGGCGGCGGCTGCGCCGGCAGCTTCAAAGGCTGGCGAAAGCACCTACCATTCGCTGTGCACCGGCTGCCACAGCATCGGCGCCATGGGAGCCCCGCGTTTTGGCGACAAGGCGGCCTGGGCCCCCCGGATTGCCCAAGGCATGGATGCCCTCTACCGCAGCGCCTTGCATGGAAAAAATGCCATGCCGGCCAAGGGAGGCAATCCCTCCTTGTCCGATGCGGATGTCAAGGCAGCGGTGGATTACATGGTGGCTGCCGCCAAGTAGGAGCGCCGCCCCGTTTTTAAATGAGCATCTATGCCATAGGTGACCTTCAGGGATGTCTGGCTCCCCTGGAAGCGCTCATCAACCGTCTTCCCATCGACTGGCAACGAGACCGGCTGTGGTTTGTGGGAGATCTCGTCAACCGTGGCCCGCAATCCCTGGAAACGCTGCGTTTCGTGAAGCAACTGGGTCCGCGTGCCCTGACCGTGCTGGGAAATCACGACCTGCATCTCCTGTGCGTGGCTGAAGGCTATGCGCGCAATTACGAGGGAGACACCCTGGATGCCATCCTGCAAGCGCCGGATTGCGGAGAACTCCTCGCCTGGTTGCGCCACCGTCCGATGATGCACGTGGAACAAGGGGTTGCACTGGTGCATGCCGGGTTGCTCCCCCAGTGGGACGTATCCCGGGCACTGGCGCTGGCTGGCGAAGTGGAGTCGGCGTTGCGTTCTCCGGATTACCGGAACTTTCTCAGGAGCATGTATGGCAACCGGCCGTTTCAGTGGTCTGAATCGCTGACCGGCATGGACCGGCTGCGACTCATTACCAATGCGCTCACCCGGCTGCGCATCTGCACGCTGGATGGTGCCATGGAGTTTACGCACAAAGGCGAACCGGGGGACATTCCTGCGGGCTACATGCCCTGGTTTGAAGTGCCTGGTCGTCGTTCTGCCGGAGAATCCATTGTTTTCGGACATTGGTCAGCCCTGGGGCTGCATCTTGAATCCGACGTGCTGGCTTTGGATACCGGATGTCTCTGGGGCGGAAAGCTCACTGCGGTGCGGCTGGAAGATCGTGCCCTGTTTCAGGTTCCGTGCGAAACGCGCTCGCATCATGGAGGCGGGACAGCTCGGCGCTGAGCAGCGATGCAGTGATCTGCTCCAGATGCAGTGCGAGGTCCCTGCGATGTCGCCCTGCCGGCATGACAAGTGTGCCGATGCGTATTTGCACGAAGGAAGGCGGTGCAGCCAGTACGCGGGCGAGCGAATGCGCAAAAGACATGTCGCCAATGAACGGGACATGGGGATTGTATTCCCCGCCTTCCAGGCGGTATTGCAAGGCCACAGGCAGAAAGGCCGTTTCCCGGTTGACGGCGGCCTGCAGCAGGGAGGTGCGGAAAGGCAGGATGCTCGTGCCGTCCGAGGTGGTTGATTCCGGAAACAGCCCCAGGCTGTCGCCAGTTGTGAGCACATCTTCCATTTCCTGGCCGATGGCCGCCGTTTGCTTGCGCGAACTGCGCATCAGGAACAACGTTCCCGTTTTGGCGGCAAGCCATCCGAAAACGGGCCAGCGGCGTACTTCGGCCTTGGACACAAAACGCACGGGATAAACCGAGTGGATGGCAAAAATATCCACCCAGGAAATGTGGTTCGCCGTCAGCACCACCGGGAAGCGCTCGGCTTCGGGAAGCTCGCCCTGAAGACGTACCGTAACGCGCAGCAGGCGCATCAGGTCCGTCGCCCAGTTTTGTATCAGCCGGTCACGAAGCTTGCGGCCGCTCCAGGGCAGAATGACCGCCGTCGTGGCGACCCCCCGAACCACATGCAACAGCAGACGCACGCTCCGGATCGTCAGGACGATGCGTTGCTTCATCAGTCCAGTGGTATTCCGAAGGCCTGTTCAAAGCGGGTGGCGATTTCGTCCCGCGAGGGGCGATGGTTTTGCGCCCCGCGGTGGGCGATCTTGATGGCGCCCATGAGCGAAGCCAGGCGGCCGGTTTGGGCCCAGGGCCATCCTTTGGAGATGCCGTAGATCAGGCCGGCCCGGTAGGCATCGCCGCAACCGGTGGGGTCTTCCACGGCTTCGGGGCGCACGGCGGGGATGTGGATCAAATCGTCGCCAGTGTGGATGATGGACCCCTCCCCTCCCTTCGTGACGACCGCGGCATCCACCCGGGCGGCCAACGCATCGAAATCCAGCCCCGTCTTTTCCGCCAAAAGCTGTGCTTCATAGTCGTTGACGGCCAGGTAGGTGGCCAGGTCCAGAAATTCGAGCAGTTCGGCTCCCGTGAACATGGGCAGCCCCTGCCCGGGGTCGAACAGGAAAGGAATGCCGGCCTGCTGGAACTGACGGGCATGCTGCAGCATGCCTTCCCGGCCATCGGGAGACACGATGCCAAACTGGATGGCTGGGGCATCGGACACCTGATTCAGGTGGGCATGGTTCATGGCTCCCGGATGGAATGCCGTGATCTGGTTGTCGTCCAGGTCGGTGGTGATGAACGCCTGGGCCGTGTAGGTTCCTTCCACTTCCCGAATATGGGCCTGGGGAATGTCGAGCTGGTCCAGACGTTGCCGGTAATCGGAAAAGTCGTGTCCGACCGTGGCCATGATCAAAGGGTCTCCGCCCAGCAACTTCAGGTTGTAGGCGATGTTGCCGGCAGTCCCTCCATATTCGCGCCGCATTTCAGGAACCAGGAACGCGACGCTCAGAATATGGATTTTTTCGGGAAGGATGTGGTTCTGAAACCGGTCCCCGAACACCATGATGGTGTCGTAGGCCAGGGAGCCGCAAATCAGGGTTTTCATCAGCCGAGCGCAGAAAGAGCTGCTTCGTAATCCGGCTCCTGCTTGATTTCAGGGACCAGCTGGGAATGGAGCACGCGGTTGTTCTCGTCCAGCACCACCACGGCACGGGCCGTCAGGCCGCGCAGGGGGCCGTCGGTGATGTCCACCCCGTAGCGCTCGTGGAAGGCGTGGTCGCGAAAAGTGGACAGGGAAACCACGTGATTCAGGCCTTCGGCGGAGCAGAAGCGGGACATGGCAAACGGCAGGTCGGCGGAAACGACAAGCACCACGGTGTTGGCAATGTTGCCGGCCTTTTCGTTGAATTTGCGCGTCGAAGTGGCACAGGTGGGGGTGTCCAGGCTCGGCACGATATTGAGGATCTTGCGCTTGCCGGCGTAAGTGGCCAGGGTGCAGTCGGCAAGATCCTTGCCGGTCAGGGAAAAGTCAGGGGCAGTGGCGCCGGGTTTGGGGAAGCTGCCGGCAACGGCAATGGGTTTTCCTGCGAGCGTGACGTTGGACATTCAAGTCTCCTGATCGATGAACGAGTGGTATTGCGCTGCAGACATGAGCGCTTCGTAGTCGTGTGTTGTTTTTGGGTGCAGTGTGAAAAGCCAGCTGCCGTACGGATCCGCGTTGAGCGATTCGGCGCTGTCGGGAAGCGTTTCGTTGATTGCGGCAATGGTGCCGGAAACCGGGGCATGCACGTCCGAGGCCGATTTGACGGATTCCACCAGGGCGCAGGCTTCGCCCGCCGTCACCTCGCGCCCGACTTCGGGCAGCTGGATGAACATGACGTCGCCCAGCTGGGATTGCGCGAAATCGGTGATGCCAACGGCAATCGTTCCGTCAGGGTTGGGGCGCGCCCATTGGTGCGTTGGGGAATAGCGTCGATCTTCGGGTTCGGACATGGGGCCATCCTTATTTCTTGCAGCAGTATAGCTTATCCTTTTTGGCCGGAAAGGCAGACCCAGCCTTCCGCCTGGGCCGTGACTGCCAGGCGGCAGCCGGGCTGATAGGCGGCGATGACCTGGTCGGCCTGTCTTTCAAGGATGCCCGAGAGGGCAATCCAGCCGCCGGGCTTGAGGTAGGCCAGCAGCAAGGGGGCCAGAACCACAAGCGGGGATGCCAGGATATTGGCCACCACGCCATCGAACTGCGCGCAAGGCGCCAGCACATCGGGCAGGAAGAATTCCGCTTCGACGCCGTTGCGCTGTGCATTGGCACGCGCAGTGGCGATGGCGGCAGGGTCGATGTCCACTCCTGCAACCTGCCGGGCACCCAGCAGGCGGGCTGCGATGGCCAGGATGCCGGAACCGCAGCCATAGTCCAGGATATGCTGGCCGCGAGGCGCTTCCCTGACCAGCTGTTGCAGGCAAAGGCGGGTGGTGGGGTGGCTGCCTGTCCCGAAAGCCTGTCCCGGATCCAGGCGGATGTTGAGTGCCGAAGGGTCGGGAGGTTCGTGCCAGGTGGGAACAATCCAAAGTCCTGGCGCCGCAGGGATGGGGTCAAACTGGCGCTGGGTGAGACTGACCCAGTCCTGGTCGGCCACGGTATCGCTTTGGTAGGCTGGAATTTCGGTGAAGCCGGCGTGGAGGCAGGCTGCTTGCATGACGGCGTGGGGGTCTGACCCGGCAGGAAGCAGGGCATCCACCAGGCATTCCGGCCAGAGCGCCGGCGGAGGTTCCCCCGGCTCCCCGAACACTTCCGTTTCGGAACGTCCGGACCCCAGGTTCTGCTCGATGCTGGCCGACAAGGCGCCGCAGCCCAGCAGCGCGTCCGACAGGGCTTCGGCCTGGTAGTCGCTGACTTCGGCAATCAGGCGCACCCAGGACATTCAGGACGACTTGGCCTTGTCCCGTGCGAGCTTTTCTTCAAGGTAGTGAATGCTGGTTGCACCCGCCACGAAAGCCTTGTCCTGAAGCAACTGCTGGTGCAGGGGAATGTTGGTCTTGATGCCTTCCACCACCATTTCCGACAGTGCGATGCGCATGCGGGCAATCGCCTGGTCGCGCGTGGCGCCATGGGTGAGCACCTTGGCAATCAGCGAGTCGTAGTAAGGGGGCACGAAGTAATTGTGGTAAATGTGGGAATCGACGCGCGTTCCGGGGCCGCCAGGCGCATGGTACTGCGTGATGCGACCGGGGGAAGGGGCAAAAGTGAACGGGTCTTCCGCATTGATCCGGCATTCCAACGCATGCCCGCGCAGGACGATGTCCTTCTGGCGGAAGGACAGCTTTTCGCCAGCTGCAATGCGGATCTGCTCCTGGACGATGTCGATGCCGGTAATGAGTTCCGTGACCGGGTGTTCCACCTGCACGCGGGTGTTCATTTCAATGAAGTAGAACTCCCCGTTTTCGTACAGGAATTCGAAAGTGCCGGCTCCCCGGTATTTGATGCGCTTGCAGGCCGCCACGCAGCTTTCCCCGATTTTCTGCCGGAGCTTGTCGGAAATGCCGGGGGCCGGTGCTTCTTCGATGATTTTCTGATGACGGCGCTGCATGGAGCAGTCCCGCTCGCCCAGATAGACCGCATTGCCGTGTTCGTCGGAAAGGACCTGGATCTCGATGTGGCGCGGCTGCCCCAGGTACTTTTCCATGTACACGGTGTCGTTGCCAAAGGCGTTGCGGGCTTCGCTGCGGGTCAGGTCCAGGAAGCCCAGCAGGTCTTCCTCGCGTTCGACCACGCGCATGCCGCGTCCGCCGCCGCCGGCTGCCGCTTTGATCAGCACCGGGTAGCCGATGCTTTCCGCGAGTTTCTTGAGGTCCTTGGGGTCTTGTGGCAGTTGGCCTTCGGAGCCGGGCACCACCGGAACGCCGGCCGCTTTCATGGTCGATTTGGCGCTGATTTTGTCGCCCATGAGGCGGATGGTTTCAGCGCGCGGGCCGATGAATACGAATCCGCTGTTTTCAACCCGTTCGGCAAAGTCTGCGTTTTCGGACAGGAATCCGTAACCGGGGTGGATGGCTTCGGCGCCAGTCACTTCGGCGGCGGAAATGATGGCCGGAATGTTGAGATAGCTGTTCTGGGATGCCGGGGGGCCGATACAGACCGATTCATCGGCCAGAACCACGTACTTGGCATCGGCATCGGCTTCGGAATGCACAGCCACCGTTTTGATGCCCAGTTCGCGGCAGGCACGCAGGACCCGCAGGGCGATTTCGCCGCGGTTGGCGATCAGGATTTTTTCAAACATGGCGGAATCGTTCGCTTAAGCGGAAGCGATGATGAAAAGGGGCTGGCCGTACTCGATGGGTTGGCCGTTTTCCACCAGAATCCGTTTGACGGTGCCGGACACGTCGGACTCGATTTCGTTGAGCAGCTTCATGGCTTCAATGATGCACAGCGTCTGCCCTTCGGTGATGCTTTGTCCCAGTTCCACGAACGGCGGGGAGCCGGGAGAGGGGGAACGGTAGAACGTGCCGACCATGGGCGACTTCACCACATGCCCCTCTTCTTCGGCGGGCGGGGCTTCCGCGCTGACCACGGGTGCCACGGGAGCAGCCGCGGCCTGAGGCGGCAATGCGTAATGGCCAGGATGGGCCGTCACATAGGCATGACCGCTTCCCGCCTTGGCAATCCGGACCTTTTCCTCGCCCTCGGTGATTTCCAGTTCGGCAATGCCGGACTCTTCCACCAGGTCGATGAGTTTTTTAAGTTTTCTCAAATCCATGACTTAACCCTTGTCAAGCAGGTAGTCGAGTGCCAATTCATAGCCGCGCGCACCCAGGCCGCTGATCACGCCGAGCGCGATCGGGGAAAGGTACGAAACCTGGCGGAACGGTTCGCGGGCATAGACATTCGACAGATGTACTTCGATAAAAGGCAGGGCAGCCGCAGCCAGGGCGTCCCGCAGGGACACGCTGGTATGGGTCAGCCCACCTGGATTGACGATCAGGCCTTCGGTGCCATCCTGGCGTGCTGCATGGATGCGGTCGATCAGGGCGCCTTCCCAGTTGCTCTGGAACGAGGTGACCGAAGCGCCCCGCCCTGAACCGCATTCACGCAGACGCTGGTCGATCTCGTCGAGCGTCGTCGCCCCGTAGATGCCGGGCTCGCGCATGCCAAGGAGATTCAGGTTGGGTCCGTGCAGGACCAGGATAGTTTGCATGGACGGGATTTTCACTCACATTCGAAGGAGTTGTCCAGCTTTTTAACGAAGATCGCTACCGATTGCTGCCAGAATCCATTGCCTTTTCGAAGGAAAATCCCTTCAGAAAATGATCCACCGACGGATAGTACCACGCTCTTCCAAATTCACGCTTGATTCTGGCATTGGAAACTTGACGGGATTCGGCCATAAAACTCCAGCTAATTTCGCTTATTTTTCGCCGAACTTCGTCCAGAGGCAAGCGGGAGGGGAGTGGCAGGCGGAAATGCCGGGCCAGGCTTTCGTAAAACTCGCCCATGCGCAGCCGGGAGTCGTCCACCACGTTGTAGACCCGGCTGGGGCGGGTCCGATGGGCGGCGTCCAGCGCGGCCTGGGCCAGGTCTTGGGCGTGGATGTGGTTGGTCCAGGGATCCGACAGAAGTTCGGGCAGGGGGTCCTGGCGTTTCAACCGCTCCAGGGGGAGCCGGTCTTCGGCATAAATGCCGGGAGCCCGGAGAATGCTGACGTGGCAACCCGAGCGTACGGCAAATGCCCGCAACAGGGTTTCGGCTTCCACCCGACGGGTTGCCCGGGCGGTACCGGGTCGGACCGGACTGCATTCGTCCACCAGAGCGCCCCGGCAGTCCCCGTAAACCCCGGTGGTACTGATGTAGACCAGCGTGTGTGGTAGACTTGCACCCCGCTCCAGTGCCGCGATCAGGTGTTTTGTCCGGGGGTCCCCCGCACGGTCCGGGGCTGGAGGGGCGAAATGGAAAACCACGTGGGCCAGCCCGGACAGACGTCCGAGGGTGCCCGGTTGGTCCAGGTCACCCATCAGGGGGGTGGCCCCCAGCGATCGCCAGCGCGCAGCGCTGGCATGGTCCCGACACAAGGCGAACAGCTTTGGTGCAACCCGCATCAGGGGCACCATGCGCCTGGCGACGTCGCCCGAACCGATGATTAACCAGCGTTGCATCGTTTGATTCTAGCAGCCATTCAGGAAACTCCATGTCAGTACGCGTGACAATTCAGCCCAGCGGGCACCAGTTCCAGGTCGAACCCGGGGAAACCATTCTTCAAGCGGCCCAACGCGAAGGCTATGGCCTGCCGTTTGGCTGCCGCAGCGGTGCTTGCGGCAGCTGCAAAGGGCGAGTGGTCAGCGGCACCGTGGATTATGGAGACTACCAGCCTTCTGCCCTCAGCCCCGGAGAAATCGCCGAAGGCAAGGCGCTTTTTTGCTGTGCCAAGCCGCTCGAGGATCTCGTGATCGAAGCGCGCGAAGTGGCCGGCATGAAGGACATCCAGATCAGGAAGCTGCCCTGCCGGGTGGAGTCCATCGAGCGTCCCAATCACGATGTGGTCGTGCTCAAGCTCAAGCTGCCGGCCAATGAAAAATTCGAGTTTCTGGCCGGACAGTACATCGACTTCCTGCTCAAGGAGGGCAAGCGACGCAGCTTTTCCCTGGCCAATGCGCCCCAGGACAAAGGGTTCCTGGAACTGCACATACGCCACTACCCGGGCGGCAGTTTTTCGGAGTTCGTGTTCAACGAATTGAAGGAACGGGCCATTTTGCGTTTTGAAGGGCCGCTGGGCACCTTTTTTCTGCGCGAGGATTCGGACAAGCCGATCATCTTCATGGCCGGCGCCACAGGTTTTGCCCCCATCAAAGGCATGATCGAATGCGCCCGCCAGCGCGGAATCATCCGCCCCATGGTGTTGTACTGGGGCGTTCGCAGCCGCGCAGACCTGTACATGGGCGATCTGGCGGCCGGCTGGCAATCGGGGGACGGGCAGTTCACATTCATTCCGGTCCTGTCGGACCCCGCGCCGGAAGACGGCTGGACCGGCCGCACCGGGCTGGTGCACCAGGCGATTCTGGATGATTTCAAGGATCTTTCGGGCTACCAGGTTTATGCCTGCGGAGCGCCGCGCATGGTGGAGGCCGGGTTCAAGGCGTTTACCCAGACGCGCGGACTGCCTGAGTCCGAATTCTATTCCGACCCCTTTACCCCTTCCGTAGACAAGAGCCAGCAGTCCGCTTCCTGAGCGGAAGAGGCATCAGACGGCGCCGTACTCCGGACCCAGATCGGGGTGCTGGCGCGGGCTGACCCGGGCTTCGCCAATTTTTTCCGAGAGCTGGGTTTTCAGGTGCTGTCCTTCCCTTGAATGTTCAATGAACAGGCTGGCGTCGAGGTAGCTTTGTGCTTTGCCCCAGAGCGATTGACGCATGCACAGCTTGGCCAGGGTCAGGAGCAGAACGGCATTGTCCGGATGATCGCGCAGCCACCTTTCGGCTTTTTCGATCTGGGTCAGGGTGGAATCCCCTTCGCATTCCCCGTAAAGCGCCACGAGAGAGGCGTCCCATTCCTTTTCCAGGTTGCGCTCGATGATGGCCTGGGCTTCCTTGTGCAGTCCCAGGTCGATCAGGTATCCCGCGGCACTGTGAGCCAGGACGTTGTCTGAACGGGTGGCCGAGGGAATGCTGCGCCACACGGCCAGCAGCTCTTCCTTGTGATGGGCGCTGTGTCTCAGCAGCTGCTGCCAGGCGTTGCGGCGGACCCGGTGGGCCTGCACGGTATCAATGCCCGAAAGATGTTCCAGCAAATCCACCGTTTCCAGAGCCGGTTTCCAGGCGCCCGTCGCGACCTGCGCCTTGAGCAGCAGCTGGTGTGCGCGCACCTGCTTGGGGGCGACGCGGTGCGCTTCACGCAGCAGTTCGAGTGCTTCCGTGTAGCGACGTTCGTCCAGCAGCAGGTCAGCCCGCGTGGTCAGGTGAAGCAACCGGGTTTCCGGGCCGAGGGTGGCGGCCTTGTCGAGGTAGCGGTCGCGTGCTTCAAAGCGGCGTTGTTCGTGGGCGGCCCGGGCGGCGATGACGGCGCTCAGTGCCGATGATTCTTCGCTTTCCAGGGCCACTTCAGCCTGGCGCTCGGCTTTTCTGAAATTGCCTTCAAAGTAGGCTGTGAGACTTTGGTAGAGGGCGCTTCGTGCCCGGTTGCGGGAGCGGCGCAGCCGGTACGCCTGGACCCGGCTGGGCAGGCTCAGCGTGGTGATGACCAGTCGCGACAACGCATAAAGCCCCAGGCATCCCAGCACCAGGCCGATGACGAAAACGGCCAGCGAGACTTCGATGCGCCAGGGAGCCACGACGATGAGCACGTAGCCCGTGTTCAGCCCGACAGCCAGGGCCACGGCCGTGGCCAGGGCGAACAGCGTGAGGAACCAGAACAGGGTCCTCATCGATGGGTTCCTTCCCGTGGCGCCCGTGCCTTGCGCACGGCATTGAGCGTGGCATTGACGTCAGGCAGCGCGATGTTGACCGGGGTGTCGCTCAGCTGGTGCAACGTGTCGAGCGCGGCGCGCACCGGTTTTGCGCTACGGTCGAAATAACGGTTCATCCAGACCAGCGCGGCTTTCAGGTCGGCCCGGTAGCTGGTTTCATTGCGTGAAAGGGCACCCAGGCGGGCAGACATGAGGCGAAGTTTCAGGTTTTCCCTCAGGAAAAAAGCCTGGTCAGGGCTCAGCAGCGGCAATTCGGGCGTGTCCATGCGGCGAATTTGAACGGCTTTGGCAAGTTCCAGGGACAGTTCGTGAGCCATGCGGGTAAAAACCCCTTCCGCAGCGGCCGGCTGGGCCGGGAGCGCAGATGCCGGCCGGGTTTCGGAAGCCAGGGGCAGGGAATCCACCGCGGATGCCACATCATCCAGACGGATGCTGATGCCGGTCGTATCCACGTACGGGAGGGCGCGCAGGCGGTCAATATCCTGGTTCAGGACCTGGCGCACGGCAATGAAGGCCGGTTTGCTGATTTTTTGCAGGCGCAGGTCGGCTGCCTGGAGGGCAGACAGCGCCGACTGGACATTTCCGGTCAGCTGCAACTGCTGATTGGCAATCACCACCAGCTGTTCCACTTCAGCCAGGATCCAGTCATCCCGGTTCCTGGAAAGCTCCTGGTACAGGGCTTCGAGTTCCACCTGCTGGTTCTGGGATTCCGCAACACGGCTTTCGAGGGCCGCCAGCCGCGCATCGGCTTCGCGCGTACTTTCGGCCGCCTGTTGGGACGTGGCCTGGTTTTGCCTGACCAGGGTGTTGGCTTCGCCCAGCCGCTGGGCCAGTTCCCGCTGCAGGCGGGCGATCTCCGCATGGGACTCCAGCCATTGGACCCCGACCAGGACCAGGGCCAGCAGGGCCCACAACAGCCCGTTGCGGGCGTTGAGGTGATCCAGGAACACAGGCCGGCGGCGCGTCGGGGCCGGAGGGGCAGGCAGGTCAGTCATGATGGCAACAATGTGGTTAGGGTTTTCCAATACGCAACCAGCGCCGCTTCGCCGGGTTCCGTCACATGAATGTGCCGGATGCCCAGGCTTTGGGCTGCGGCGGCGATTTTTGGGTGAGACACCAGAAAATCGCAGCGTTGCAGGACGTCATGACGGGTTTCCCCGGCAAGGGTCCACAAATTTTTCAGGGCTTCCGCGCTCTGGACGCTGATGACGGCGCCCTGGGCGAGGGCGTCGTCCAGATCCCCAAGGTCGGGGTGTGGCAGACAGCGCTCATAACATTCCAGGTAGTTCACATGCGCTCCGCGCGATTCGAGCGTCGATTTAAGCCATTCCCGCCCTCCCCGGCCACGCACGATCACCACCGTTTTTCCGGCAGGGGCCGAGAATTCCGGCAAGGCCAGCAACGCTTCGCTGTCGGCGCCGTGGGTGGGGTGCAGCACGGGCAGCCGGCTCTGTTGTTCCAGGCGCTCTGCCGTGGCGCGACCGACGGCGGCCAGTTGCGCGCGCACCGGGGCACCCCGGATCACCCAGGGCCAGCCGAACGAGACCGCATTGGCGCTGATGAAAACGATCCAGTCAGCAGGCGCAAGCAGGGCTTTCGCCTGCTCGGCATTGAACGGCAGCGGCCTGATCTCCAGCGTTGGAAACAGCCAGGCCCGGCCGCCCTCCTGGACAACGCGGGCTGCGAGCTCGGCTCCCAGCGCCTGCGGCCGTGTGATCAGAAGGCCTGGGCGCCGGGCAAGTGGTTCGCGCGACACCATGGACTCCGCCCTATCCCGCACTCCGACATGAGTTCAGGATATCCGCCGCCCCCTGGACAAGCAACTGTTCCGCCACAGTTTCTCCCAATTCCACGGGAGCTGTGGCGTCCCCGCGACCCGCTGCGCGCACGATGCGGCTGCCATCAGGGCTGCCGACGAACGCTTGCAGGCTCAGGATGCCGTTCTCGATCGTGGCATGGGCGCCGAGCGGCACGTCGCAACTGCCGGCGAGGCGGCGAGAGACCGTGCGTTCTGCCCACACGCAGGCTTCGTTGGCGGCGTTGCGCAGCGGCGCAAGCCAGTCCGCCAGGTGCGGATGGTCGGTGCGGAATTCGAGCCCCAGGGCACCCTGGCCGACAGCCGGAAGGCTGGCTTCAATGGGCAACAGGGAGCGGATGCGGTCGGCAAGCCCCAGGCGCTTCAAACCGGCTGCGGCAAGAATGATGGCCTGGTACTCCCCGGCATCCAGCTTGCGCAGGCGCGTGTCCAGATTGCCTCGCAACGGCCGGATGGAAAGGTGGGGGTGACGGGCGCGCAGCTGGCATTCGCGGCGCAGGCTGGAAGTGCCCACCACCGCGCCGGCAGGCAGTTCCTCCAGGCGGGCATACTGTCCGGAGACAAAGGCGTCCCTCGGGTCTTCGCGCTCTCCCGCCACGCACAGCGTGAATTCGGGGGGCAGCTCCATCGGCACGTCCTTCATGGAATGGACGGCCATTTCGGCGCGCCGCTCAAGCATGGCAAGCTCCAGTTCCTTCACGAACAGCCCTTTTCCGCCCACCGCGGCCAGGGTGCGGTCCAGGATCTGGTCGCCGGTGGTTGTCATTCCCAGCAACCGCACCTCGGCATGCGGATATAATCCCAGCAATCGATCCCGGACATGTTCGGCCTGCCATAAGGCAAGGCGGCTTTCGCGGGTGGCAATCGTGATTTTTGGAGCGGATGACATGGTGTGTGAGCGGAATGGGCGGGGATCGTCTATGGGCACGGAGTGTAGCACGAAGCCTGCGGCTGTCCGGGGGTTGGCATGAACGCATCGTCGGCAGACAAGGACCACCCGCTACGCGAAGACATCCGTTTTCTGGGCAGGATCCTGGGTGATACCCTGCGCGAGCAGGAAGGCGAGGATATTTTTCAGCTGATCGAAGGCATCCGCCAGACAGCCATCCGTTACCGCCGCAGCGAAGACCCGCAGGCCCGGTCCCTGCTGGACCACAGCCTGGACGGCCTGAGCCCGGAGCACACGATCGCGGTGGTGCGGGCATTCAGTTATTTTTCCCACCTGGCCAATATTGCCGAAGACCTGCACCACAACCGGCGCCGCATCGCCTATTCCCAGGCGGGTGCCCCGCCGCGCGAAGGCAGCGTGGCCCTGGCCTTGCATCGCATCAAGGAGGCAGGCGTCAAAGCGGGCGACCTGAAAGACTTCTTTTCAAAGGCGCTGGTATCCCCCGTGCTGACCGCGCATCCCACGGAAGTCCAGCGCAAGAGCGTGCTCGACTGTCACCTCATGATTGCCAACCGGTTGGGCGAACGCACGCGCGTGGCCATGACGCCGGAAGAACGCGTTGAAAACGAGGCGTCCCTGCGCCGCGCCATTCTGACCCTGTGGCAGACCAATGAATTGCGCACCTTCAAGCTGCGCGTTCACGACGAAATCGAAAACGGCCTGTCCTACTACCGGTACACATTCCTGCGGGAAGTCCCGCGCCTGTGCTCCCAAATCGAGGATGCCCTGGCGTCGGATCCGGATTATTCGGAAGTTGCCCGGGATCTGCCCTCCTTCCTGCGCATGGGCAGCTGGATCGGCGGAGATCGTGACGGCAATCCGTTCGTGACGGCCGACGTGACGGAACATGCCTTGCGCCGGCACAGCGCCGTGGTGCTGGAGTTCTATTTGCAGCAGCTGCTGTCGCTGCGCGGCGAATTGTCCCTGTCGTCGCGCCTGGTTTCGCTCTCCGAAGACCTGATCCGCCTGGCGGAGCAGTCGCCGGAAATGGCGGACAGCCGGATGGAGGAGCCCTACCGCCGCGCCATCACCCATATTCATGCGCGACTAAACCACACCGCGAAGCGTCTGATACAAGGCGTGGACGACGGGGCAGTGCTGCAACCCGAACCCTACCGCTCGCCATCCGAGTTTGCGGCAGACCTTGAAATCCTGAGGCGTTCCCTGCAAAGCCACGGTTCGGGACTTCTGGCCGGAGGGCGCCTGCGCCTCCTGCAGCGCGCGGTGTCCTCCTTCGGGTTCCACCTGGCGCCGCTCGACTTGCGCCAGCATTCGGAGTTTCACGAAAAAACCGTGGCCGAACTGCTGCACCACGCGGGCACCGGCATCCATTACCAGGCCCTGGATGAAGACCAGCGCATCGAGATCCTGGTGCGTGAGCTGGGCAGCCCTCGGTTGCTGCGCTTCCCATTTGCCCAATACAGCGATGTGGTGCAAAGCGAACTGGCTACGTTTGAAATGGCGGCCCTGCTGCAGCAACGCCTGGGCCCGGAGGCGTTGCCAAACTACATCATTTCCAAGACGGACAGCGTCAGTGACATCCTGGAAGTGGCACTGATCATGAAGGAAGTGGGACTCATGCGGCCGGGCGACACGCCGCAGCTCTCCATGAACATCATCCCCCTGTTTGAAACCATCGGGGACCTGCGCGGTTGCGGCGGCATCATGTCGCGCCTGTTTTCCCTCAAGTTGTACCGCACGCTGCTGGCCAGCCGCCACAACACCCAGGAAGTCATGCTGGGCTATTCCGACAGCAACAAGGATGGCGGCTTCCTGACGGCCAACTGGGAGCTCTACAAGGCGGAAAAAACCCTGGTTCAGGTGTTCGCCGAGTACGGCATCGAAATGCGCCTGTTCCATGGGCGCGGCGGCTCTATCGGGCGCGGGGGCGGACCCAGCTACTACGGCATCCTGGCCCAGCCTGCCGGCAGCGTGAATGCCCAGATCCGGCTCACGGAACAGGGCGAAGTGATCGCCAGCAAATATTCCGATCCCGGCATCGGCCGGCGCAACCTGGAAACCCTGGTGGCCGCCACGATCGAAGCCACCCTGCTCGACCGCGACAAGGACCTGGAAGGGCGAGAAGCGTTTTACGAGGTCATGGAAGAGCTGGCGGAATATTCCTTCAGGCGTTATCGCGAACTGGTCTACGAAACGCCCGGTTTTGACCGCTTTTTCCGTGAAGCGACACCGGTTCGGGAAATTTCGGAGCTCAATATCGGCAGCCGGCCTGCGTCGCGCAAGAAATCCGAGCGTATCGAGGATTTGCGGGCCATTCCGTGGGTTTTCAGCTGGGGCCAATCGCGCATGATCATCCCGGGCTGGTACGGGTTTGGCACGGCCGTGGAAAAATTCCGTGCCCGGCATCCTGATGGCCTGGCGAAGCTGCAGCAGATGGTCCAGACCTGGCCTTTCCTGCAGGCGCTGTTGTCCAACATGGACATGGTGCTGGCCAAAACCGATTTGAGCATCGCGGGACGGTATGCAGCGCTGGTGTCCGATCCGGACCTCCGCCAGCAGGTGTTTTCGGAAATCGAACGTGAGTTCGAGCTCACGGCCCAGGCGCTGTTCGCCATCACGGGCCAGAAGGTTTTTCTCGAGTCCAACCCGACCCTGTCGCGCAGCATACGGGAACGCAGCCCGTATCTTGATCCGCTCAACCATCTGCAGGTGGACCTGCTGCGCAATTTCCGTGCGGGCCGTTCGGAAGAAGCGGTCAAGCGTGCGATTTACCTGACCATCAACGGTGTGGCCGCCGGCTTGCGAAACAGCGGGTAACGAACAGTGAAACCTGTGTTGAATGTGGCTGTGCTGCTGGGTGGGGACAGCTCGGAACGCGACGTATCCATCGCCAGCGCGGCCCAGGTGGTCAAGGCCTTGCGCGGGCGCGGGCATCGCGTATGGGCCGTGGATACCCGCCACGGTTGGCTCGATGCCGGTCAGGAAGCGGCCCTCTTTTCGCATGCGGTGACGGCTGTTCCGCCGGCGGCCGGCGCGAACGGCGGTTCTTCCCTCCAGGCTCTCCTGAAAGCGCCCGGGCAAGACTCCATCGACCTGTGGTTCCTGGCGCTGCACGGAGGCTCCGGCGAGGACGGGCGCATGCAGGGGCTGCTGGAAATGACCGGCATTCCTTACACGGGCAGCGGAGTCTTGGGCAGCGCCGTGGCCATGGACAAGGACATTGCCAAGCGGTTGCTGGTGGCAGCGGGTGTTCCGACGCCGGACTGGATGATGGCGCCTGCCGATTCCCGGGCCGTGGGCGAGCGCCTGGGATGGCCGGTGGTCGTGAAACCGAGCAAGCAGGGTTCGACCGTGGGGCTTTCCGTGGTGCGGGAAGCCGCATCACTGGATTCTGCGGTTGCGGCGGCACGGGCTTTCGATGACGAAGTGATGATCGAGCGTTTCGTTCCGGGGCGGGAACTGACATGTCCCGTGCTGGGCGATGGGGCTCTGGCCGTTGGCGAAATCATCCTCAAGCGCGGTGAAATTTTTGACTACGAAGCGAAATATCAGCCGGGAGGCGCCCAGGAGGTTTTTCCTGCAGACCTTCCGGCAGACATTGCCCGCCAGGTGCAACAGCTGTCGCTGCAGGCACACCGGGCCCTGAAACTGAAAGGTTACAGCCGCAGCGATTTCCGCTTGGACGGTGCCGGACAGCTGTGGTGCCTGGAAGTGAACACGCTGCCGGGACTCACCGCCATGAGCCTGCTGCCCCAGGCGGCCGCGGCGCAGGGGGTATCCTTTGGCGAACTGGTGGAACGCATCTGCCGGCTTGCCCTGCCGGCCTGATCAGCGAACGGCGCGCTCCAGGGCTTCGATGACGGCCTGGCCGGTATCCACGCCAGTCTGGTCGCGGATTTCCCGCATGCAGGTGGGGCTGGTCACGTTGATTTCCGTGAGGCAGTCGCCGATCACGTCGAGTCCCGCCAGCAGCAAGCCCGCTTCTTTCAGCGTGGGGGCCACGGCTTCGGCAATGAACCGGTCGCGCGGCGACAGGGGCTGGGCGCGACCGCTGCCGCCCGCCGCCAGGTTGCCGCGGGTTTCCCCGCTGGCGGGAATACGCGCCAGGCAGTAGGGCATGACTTCCCCGTCCACCACCAGAATTCGCTTGTCGCCGTCGACGATGGCGGGCAGGTAGCGCTGGGCCATGATGGTGCGCTGCCCCCGGCGCGTCATGGTTTCCAGGATCACGCCGAAGTTGGGGTCCTGTTCCGAGACGCGGAAGATCTCGTTGCCTCCCATGCTGTCCAGCGGCTTGAAGATGACGTCGCCCTGGGTTCGCACGAAGTCGCGCAGTACGTCTTCGCGGCAGGAGACCAGCAGCGGAGGGGAAAGCTCCGGAAAGCGGGCCGCGGCCAGCTTTTCGTTGAAATCGCGCAGCGCCCGGGGCCGGTTGAAGACGCGGACCCCTGCACTTTCGGCGAGTTCCAGCAGATGGGTGGCATAAAGGTATTCCGAATCCACCGGCGGATCCTTGCGCATCAGCACGGCGTCGAAGTGAGTGAGCGGCAGGAGGGCGGGAGCCTGGGCGGAAAACCAGGGCGAGGTTTCGCCCGTGAGCGTGATGGGGATGGCGCGGGCCAGAACCTGCCCTTGCGCCAGATGCAGTCCCCCGGGTTCGATGCCGTGCAGCGTGTGGCCTCGCCGCACGGCCGCACGCATCATTTCGATGCTGGAATCCTTTTTCGGTTGCAGGGACTCCAGCGGGTCCACGATGAAGGCCAGTTTCATGGGGGGCTCACTCCTCCTGCGTTGCAGCCATGTCTTCCAGTTCCAGGGCGGCTGCCAGCATGGCGAGCCGCGCCACGACGCCATAAGTATAGAAGCGGTTGGGCATGGCGTCCGGATCCTGGCTCTGGTCGGGCGCGATGGCGTTGGTTTCAAAGGCCAGCGGAACAAAACGGGCGCCGGGGGCATTGAGGTTTTCGTTGATGCCGCGTTCCGTGTGAACCCGGTAAAAGCCGCCGACCACGAAATGGTCGATCATGTAGATGACGGGTTCCGCCACGGCACCTTCCACCGACTCGTAGGTGTACACCCCTTCCTGGATCAGCACTTCGCGCACCGCCTGGCCTTCCTTGATGACGGCCATCTTGTTGCGTTGCTTGCGGTTGAGCGACTGCAGGTCGTCCGGGCTTTTGACGGTCATGATGCCCATGCCGTAGGTTCCGGCATCGGCCTTGATGATGAGAAAGGGGTCGTCGCGGATGTCGAGTTCGCGGTATTTGTCGCGGATTTTGGCGAGCAGCATTTCCACCTGGCTGGACAGGCAGTCCAGCCCTTGCCGGTCGGCAAAGTCCACATGGCCGCAGTGCGAGAAATAGGGATTGATGACCCAGGGATCAATGCCCACCAGCGCGGCGAATTCAGTTGCAACCCGGTCGTAGGCTGCAAAGTGCCGCGATTTCCGGCGCGTGCTCCAACCGGCAAACAGGGGGGGGACCACCGGTTGTGACAAGCCTTTCAGCACGTCCGGAATGCCTCCCGAAAGATCGTTGTTGAGCAGTACGGCGCACGGATCGAACCCGTCGAGCGAAAGCCGGTTGCCTGCGCGGCGCACCGGCTCCAGCACCAGCGTCTGGCCATCGGGCAGCGCCAGGGGCGTGGGCGCCGTGATCTCGGGCAGCAGGCTGCCGATGCGCACCGCAAATCCGGCGCGCTGCAGGATGGATTTGAGGGCGGCCACGTTCTGCAGGTAGAACAGGTTGCGCGTGTGGTTTTCTGGAATCAGCAGGAACTGGCGCGTATCCGGGCAAATTTTTTCCACGGCTGACATGACGGCCTGCACGCACAGCGGTTCAAATTCGGGGCGCAGGTTGTTGAAGCCCGCCGGAAACAGGTTGGTGTCCACGGGGGCCAGCTTGAATCCCGAGTTGCGCAGGTCCACCGATGTGTAAAACGGCGCGGAATGGTTTTGCCACTGCTGGCGAAACCAGTGCTCGATGGTTGGCAGGGCGCCCAGTATTTCTCGTTCCAGGGCTTGCAGGGGGCCCGTCAGGGCAGTCGTCAAGTGGGGAACCATGATTTTCCTAGTGGACCGGGTTTTTGGGATTCTAGCTGCCGGCTGTGACGTTGCTAAAGGGTTAAAAATGGTACTATAATAGTACTGTATTGGCTAACTTGTTAAATATTAAATTATTTTTTGAAGGAAATTGGGTCATATGATCCGGATAGGCAAATTGACGGATTACGGCATCCTCATCATGACCTATCTGGCCCGTGATCCGGAGCGGCTGCATGCTGCCCAGGAAATTGCCCAGGCCGTGGGCATTGCCCTGCCGACCGCGAACAAGCTGCTCAAGATGCTGGCCCGGGGCGGCTTGCTGGATTCCCAGCGCGGCACCAAAGGGGGTTACGCCCTTTCGCGGCAGCCGGAAGCCATCACGATGGTGGACATCATCGGCGCCCTGGAAGGCCCGGTCGGGCTGACGGATTGTGGAACGGCCAAACAGCCCGGCAACTGCCAGCGCGAGCGCTCGTGTTCCGTCAAGGCCAACTGGCAACGCATCAGCCAGGCCGTCAATGATGCCCTGGCCGGGGTGACGCTGGCTGAAATGACCGTGCCGTCCCAGCCCATTCGAATTTTTGCGCGCCCCTCGGCGCAACCGGTGACATGAACCATGAGCGATTCCGCCTCTACACTTGAAGCAATCATCAGCCAGGAATACCAGCACGGCTTCGAAACCTCCGTGGAGGCCGATACCCTGCCGCGCGGCCTTTCCGAAGAAACCGTGCGAATGATTTCTGCCAAGAAGAACGAACCTGAATTCCTGCTGGAATGGCGGCTTGCGGCTTTCCGCCGCTGGCTCGACATGAAGCCGCCGGAATGGGCCAGCGTGCATCATCCGCCCATCGACTACCAGGACATCATCTACTATTCGGCGCCCAAGTCCCAGAAGGACGGGCCGAAAAGCCTGGAGGAGGTGGATCCGGAGCTGCTTAAAACTTACGAAAAGCTGGGCATTCCCCTGCACGAGCGGGCCATCCTGGCGGGTGTTGCGGTGGATGCCGTGTTCGATAGCGTGTCCGTGGCCACCACGTTCAAGGACAAGCTGGCGGAAAAAGGCATCATTTTCTGTTCCTTCTCCGAAGCGGTTCAGGAACACCCCGAGCTGGTCCGGCAATACCTCGGTTCGGTGGTCCCGGTGCAGGACAATTTCTATGCGGCGCTCAATTCCGCCGTGTTCAGCGACGGCTCCTTCGTCTACATCCCACCGGGTGTGCGCTGCCCCATGGAACTGTCCACCTATTTCCGCATCAACGCCAAGAACACCGGCCAGTTCGAGCGCACGCTCATTATTGCCGATCGCGATTCCTACGTGAGCTACCTGGAAGGCTGCACGGCGCCCATGCGCGACGAAAACCAGCTGCATGCGGCCGTGGTGGAACTGGTGGCCCTGGAAAACGCCCAGATCAAGTATTCGACCGTGCAGAACTGGTATCCCGGCGACAAGGAAGGGCGCGGCGGAATTTACAATTTCGTGACCAAGCGCGGCGACTGCCGCGGTGCCCATTCCAAGATTTCGTGGACCCAGGTGGAAACGGGGTCGGCCATCACCTGGAAGTATCCCAGCGTGATCCTGCGCGGTGATCATTCGGTAGGCGAGTTCTACTCGGTGGCGCTGACCAACCACCGGCAGCAGGCCGACACCGGAACGAAGATGATCCACATGGGCAAAAACACCCGCAGCACCATCATTTCCAAGGGGATTTCGGCAGGCTACGGTCATCAGGCCTACCGTGGTCTGGTGCGCATCGCCCGCGCCGCGCAAAACGCGCGCAACTACACCCAGTGCGATTCGCTGCTGCTGGGGGACCGCTGCGCGGCCCACACGTTCCCCTACATCGAAGTGAAAAATGCCTCGGCAAAAGTGGAACACGAGGCGTCCACCTCCCGCATTGGCGAAGACCAGCTGTTCTTCTGCCGCCAGCGCGGCCTGACCATGGAAGATGCTGTTTCAATGATCGTGAACGGCTTCTGCAAGGAAGTGTTCAAGGAGCTGCCCATGGAATTTGCCGTGGAAGCACAGAAGTTGCTGGGCGTCAGCCTCGAAGGCAGCGTCGGCTAAAGACAACATTCAGGAATCAACATGCTTATCATCAAGGATCTGCACGCATCGGTGGGAGACAAGCCCATCCTCAAAGGCATCAACCTGACCGTGAACGCGGGGGAGGTGCACGCCATCATGGGCCCCAACGGCTCGGGCAAAAGCACGCTGTCCAATGTGTTGGCCGGCCGGGAAAACGTGACCGTGACTTCCGGTTCCATTGAATACCTGGGGCAGGACCTGCTGGCGCTGGAAGTGGAAGAACGGGCACGCGCCGGCGTGTTCCTGGCCTTCCAGTATCCGGTGGAAATTCCCGGGGTGGGCAATGTTTATCTGCTCAAGGCGGCGCTTAACGCGCAGCGCAAGCACCGCGGCCTGCCGGAACTGGATGCCATGGAATTCCTTGCCCTGGTCAAGGACAAGATGAAGCTCATGGAAATGAACGAGTCCATGCTGTACCGCGCGGTCAACGAAGGGTTTTCCGGCGGAGAAAAGAAACGCAACGAGATTCTCCAGATGGCGGTTCTGGAGCCGCGGCTCGCCATCCTCGACGAAACCGACTCCGGGCTGGACATCGACGCCCTGAAGATCGTGGCCAATGGCGTCAACAGTTTGCGCCATCCCGAACGCTCCATGATTCTGGTGACCCATTATCAGCGCCTGCTGGATTACATCAAACCCGATTACGTGCATGTGCTGGCCGCAGGACGGATCGTCCGTTCCGGCGGACCGGAGCTTGCTCATGAGCTTGAAAAGCAGGGCTACGCCTGGATCGGCAACGAAACGTCGGGACAGGAGGTTTCTTCAGGATCATGAGCACGGCCATCGCCCATTACCAGTCGGAATTCGAACGGCTGGGTTCCCTGTTGCCCTGGCAGGACTCGCCCCAGTGGCAGGAGTGGCGCCGGTCGGGCTGGGCCCATTTCGCTTCCCTGGGCTTTCCCACCACGCGCCATGAAGAGTGGAAATACACCAGCCTGGCTGCCCTGGAAAAACTGGCCCTGTCCTGCGCGCCGGCAGCGCCCGAAGCGCCTCAGCCGACGTGGGATTCCCTGAAAGCGCGTGCTGTGCTGCCGCAAGCACGCTATCGGGCTGTTTTTGTCGATGGCCGGTTTTCCCCGCAACTGTCTCAACTGGACGGGTTGCCAGCCGGAATTGCCGTGCGTCCCCTGTCTGCATTGTCGGTCCGGGACAGCCTCGGGCTGCAGGTTCCTCTACAGGCCGTGCGCGCACGCACCCCCTTTGCGGGACTCAATGCGGCGTTCATGGCGGAAGGGGCCTGGATTACCGCGGCGGCGGAAGCGTCGCTGGACGATCCCTTGCTGATTCTCTACGTCACCACCCGCGGCGGGCAGGCCCAGCATGTGGTCAATGCCTATCATCTTGCGGCCGGATCCCGCGTGGCCGTGGCCGAACAGTATCTGGGTTTGACCGATGAGGCCTATTTCGTCAATCAGGTGGCCGGCGTGCGGCTTGAGACGGGAGCCCAGCTCAGCCACGTGAAATTGCAGCAGGAAGGCGGGCGTGCCTATCACATCGGGGCGCTGCAGGCTTCCCAGCAAGGCGGCAGCCGGTTTGAAAGCCACAGCTTTGCGCTCTCCGGCGCTTTCGGCCGCAACGACATGGAAACAGCCCTGCTGGAACCGGGGGCCTCCGTGGTGATGAATGGCCTGTACCGGGTGGCCAGCCGCGAATTCCAGGATTTTCACACCTGCATTCGCCACGAAAGCCCCGACTGCACGAGCGACGAATATTTCAAGGGCGTACTCGACGGGTCAGGTCGCGCCGTTTTCAACGGCAAGATCGTGGTGGCGCAGGACGCCCAGCACACGGCTTCCCGGCAGTCGAACCACAATCTGCTGCTGTCGGACCAGGCTGAAGTGGATACCAAACCGCAACTGGAAATTTTTGCCGACGACGTCAAGTGCAGCCACGGGGCAACCGTGGGCCAGCTGGACGAAGCCCAGTTGTTCTACCTGCGCTCGCGCGGGCTGGACCCCGATCATGCGCGCACCCTGCTGATCGAAGCGTTCGCGCTGGATTTGCTCTCGAGCATAGGGCACGCCGAGTTGCGTGCCGCGATGGACCATCTGATGCGGGGGCATGCTCATGTTTGACGTGCAGCGCATGCGTGCGCAATTCCCCATTCTCGCGCGTGAAGTGCATGGGCGGCCCCTGGTCTATCTGGACAATGCGGCCACGACCCAGAAACCGCGCGCCGTGATCGACGCGGAACGGCACTATTACGAATTCCAGAACGCCAACATTCACCGGGGCGTGCACGCCCTGAGCCAGGAAGCGACCGACGCCTTCGAGGCGGCGCGCGACAAGGTGAAAAATTTCCTCAAGGCGCCGCATCGGGAAGAAATCATTTTCACCCGGGGCGCCACCGAAGCCATCAACCTGGTGGCGCACAGCTGGGGACGCACCAACCTGAAGGCGGGTGACGAGATCCTGGTGAGCGAGATGGAACACCATGCCAACATTGTGCCGTGGCAGCTGTTGTGCGAAGCCACCGGGGCTGTCCTGAAAGTCATCCCCATCGATGAGCGTGGCGCGCTGGTTCCTGGCGCGTTCGAATCCCTGCTGGGCCCGCGCACGAAACTGGTGGGCATCACCCAGGTCTCGAATGCCCTGGGCACGGTCAACCCGGTAGCCGACATCATCCGCAAAGCCCACCAGGCAGGCGCGCTGGTGCTGGTGGACGGAGCCCAGGCGGTGGCCCACCTGTCCGTGGATGTGAAGGCGCTGGATTGCGATTTTTATGTGTTCTCCGGCCACAAGCTGTACGGCCCCACCGGAATCGGTGTTTTGTATGGCAAGCGCGAGCACCTGGAAAAAATGCCGCCCTACCAGGGTGGCGGCGACATGATCGCCCAGGTCACGTTCAAGAAAACCACCTACAACGAACTGCCTTACAAGTTTGAAGCCGGCACGCCCCATATTGCCGGCGTTGTCGGGCTGGGTGCCGCCATTGATTTTATCCTGTCGGTGGGGCTTGAAACCATTGCAGCCCACGAGGACACGTTGCTGGCGCAAGCCACCCGTCTGGCCTCCGCTTTTGAAGGGCTGCAGGTGATCGGCACGGCGCCTGGCAAGGCCAGCATCCTGTCCTTCGTGATGAAAGGGGTGCATCCCCACGACATCGGCACCATTCTGGACAGCGAAGGGGTTGCCATCCGCACGGGCCACCACTGCGCCATGCCGGTCATGGACCACTACCACCTGCCCGCCACGGCGCGAGCCTCCTTTGCCCTGTACAACACGCCCGACGAAGTGGACGCCCTGTTTCGCGCCCTGCGACGGGTGGAGGAGCTGTTCCTGAAATGAGCGATCTGCGCGACCTGTACCAGGAAGTGATTTTCGACCATAACCGGCATCCGAGAAATTTCGGCGCCCTGCCGGAGGCCAATCGTCATGCCGACGGCTTCAACCCCCTGTGCGGCGATCGCCTCACCCTTCACCTGCGCGTGGAAGGGGGCGTGATCCAGGAAGCCCGGTTCGAAGGGGCCGGCTGTGCCATTTCCACGGCGTCTGCGTCGCTCATGACCGAAGCGCTCAAAGGAAAAACGGAAGCGGAAGCAGCCATCCTGTTCGAAGGGTTTCATCACATGGTGATGGGGGAGCCTGTGAGCGTGGACCTGGGCAAGCTGGCCGTCCTGGCCGGAGTCAGCGAATTTCCGGCGCGCGTGAAATGTGCCACGCTGGCCTGGCATACCCTCAATGCGGCTCTCAAGAATGAGTCCAACCCTGTCTCGACGGAGTAATCATGTCCGTATATGAATGGCTGGGAAAATCGGAGGGGCCGGCCGCTTCGGAGCCGGAAGCTCCCAGCGCCCGCGAAGCGCTGGAGCTGTCGGTCATCGAAGCGCTCAAGACAGTTTACGATCCCGAGATTCCGGTCAACATCTATGATCTCGGGTTGATCTACGGGCTCGCCATCGATCCCGAATCTGCCCACGTGGATATCCAGATGACCCTGACGGCGCCTGGCTGTCCGGTGGCCCAGACGTTTCCCGGCGAAGTGGAGCGGCGGGTCATGGAAGTGCCGGGCGTTCAGAGCGCCAAAGTGGAACTGGTCTGGGAACCCCCCTGGACCCGTGACCGCATGAGCGAAGCGGCGATGCTCACCCTGGGCATGCTCTGAGCTCCAATCCGTTTTTCTTTTCTTGCTGGCAGCCTCGATCCATTCCCTGAGAATGAGCCATTTGGGAGGTGTTTTCCCCTATGGCTTTTGCTGTGGTTTGCAGCCGTGCCCTGGTGGGGGTTGCGGCACCGTTGGTGCAGGTGGAAGTGCATCTCGCCAACGGCCTGCCCCAATTCAATCTGGTGGGCCTGCCCGACACGGAAGTGCGCGAAAGCCGGGAGCGGGTGCGGGCTGCCCTGGTCAACTGCGGTTTCCAGTTTCCTGCGCGGCGCGTCACCGTCAATCTCGCACCGGCCGACCTGCCCAAGCAATCCAGCCGCTTTGACCTGCCGATCGCGCTCGGGATACTGGCGGCTTCCGGCCAGCTGACCGACAGCGCGTTGCATCTTTACGAGTTTGCCGGCGAGCTGGCCCTGAGCGGAGCCTTGCGTACCGTGCGCGGGGCATTGCCCATGGCTGTGGCGGTGGGCAAAGACGGCCGGAAATTCGTTTTGCCTTCCGACTGCGCGGAACAGGGCGCGCTGGCCCGAAGTGCCGAAATATTCGCAGCAGGCCATTTGATGGAGGTTTGTCGGCACCTGTCCGGGGAACGGCTTCTGAGCCCCCTCCATGTGGAGTTGAAAACGCAGGAGGAGGCTGACTACCCCGACATGGCCGAAGTGCGCGGGCAGCTCCAGGCCAGACGCGCCCTGGAAATTGCGGCAGCCGGCGGGCACCATATCCTGATGGCGGGGCCTCCGGGTACGGGAAAATCCATGCTGGCTGCGCGCTTCCCCGGCATATGTCCTCCCCTGGACCCGCAGGAAGCCCTGGAGGTGGCGGCCATCCGTTCAGCCGGCGAAGAAAGCTTTTCCACGGCACAGTGGCAGCGCAGGCCTTTTCGCCAGCCGCATCATGCGGCAACCGTGGCGGCGCTGGCTGGAGGAGGCCCCCGCTCGGCGCCCGGTGAAGCGTCCCTGGCCCACGGCGGCATTTTGCACCTGGACGAAATGGCGGAATTTTCGCGCAACGCGCTGGAAGCGCTGCGCGAACCCCTGGAAAGCGGCGTGATCACGGTCTCGCGGGCGGCCCGAAAAATCACGTATCCAGCCCGTTTCCAGCTGGTGGGAACCATGAATCCCTGTCCCTGTGGTTTTTATGGCCAGCCGTCGGGCAGCTGCAAGTGTTCGCAACAGCAGGTGGATCGTTATCGCAGGCGCATTTCAGGTCCGCTGATGGACCGCATCGATCTGATCTTGGACGTGCCGTCCCTGTCTGCATGGGAAATACGGCAGAACCGGGAAGGTGAAGCGAGTGCGGTGATCCGCAAGCGGGTCGGGCAGGCCATGCAGCGTCAAAAGGAACGCCAGCAACAATCCAATGCCCGCCTGCCAGTGGACGCGCTGTCGCGCCATGTGGTGCTCGACGGACCCGGCCAGGACATGCTGTTCCGTGCCGCAACCCGCTTCAGTTTGTCGGCACGGGCCGTGCATCGCATCCTGCGGGTGGCGCGCACGGTGGCAGACCTCCGCGGCGATGCACGCGTGAGCGTGGCCGACCTGGCCGAAGCGATCAGCTACCGCGGCTGGAGCTGCCGCGAAGCGCAGCCGGGTTCACTCGTTTTCTGACGGCGTGACGGTTGGTTTGCCCTGGCCCAGGAAGAAGATCTGGAGTGCGGGCGCCACCACCAGCAGCATGATCGGTCCCAGCAGCATGCCGCCCACCACCACCGTGGCCAGTGGTTTCTGCACCTGGCTGCCGATGCCGGTGGAAACGGCGGCCGGCAGCAGGCCGATGCAGGCGGACAACGCGGTCATCAGCATGGGCCGCATGCGCTGCTCGGCCGCATTGAACATGGCTTCGATCGGTGGCAGGCCTTCCACGTCGACCAGATGGTTGTAGTAGGTGATGACCAGGATGCCGTTCATCACCGACACGCCGAACAGAGATACAAAACCGATGGCGGCAGAGACGCTGAAATGCAGGCCGGTCACGTACAGGGCGAAAATGCCTCCGGCAATGGAAAAGGGAATTGCTGCCAGGGCCAGCAGACTGTCGCGAACGGAACTGAACAGGGTGTAGAGCAGGATCACGATGATGGCCAGGGCTACGGGCAAGACGAATGCCAGGCGTTTTTTGGCCAGCTGCAATTCCTCGAACTCACCGGACCAGGCCAGGCGATACCCTTCCGGCAGGGCGACTTTTTCCGCCACCCGGCGCTGGGCTTCGGCCACCGTGCTGCCCAGATCGCGCCCACGGACACTGAATTTAACCGGAATGAAGCGCTGGTTTCGTTCGTGGTAGATATAGGATGCCCCGGTGTCCAGGCTGATGCGGGCCAGTTCGCTCAGGGGAATGTAAGCTGTCGCACCCGACGGGGTCTGGTAGCCGACCTTGATGCGTCCGACCGCTTCGATGTCCTTGCGGTATTCCGGCGACAGCCGCACCGTCAGGCCAAACTGGCGGTCGCCTTCATACACCGTGGTGGCCTGCGTGCCGCCCAGGGCCGCCTGCACCACGGCGTTGACGTCTCCGGTATTGAGGCCGTAGCGCGCGGCTTTGGCTCGATCCACGGCGACGTTGAGGTTGGGCTGCCCCAGCACGCGGAACACGCCGAGGTCGGTCACTCCCCGTATTTTGGACATCTCCGCCTGGACCTGGTCAGCCAGTTTTTCCAGGACGGCCAGATCCGGGCCCAGGATTTTGACGGAGTTGGCCCCCTTGATGCCGGACAGGCCTTCTTCCACATTGTCCTGGATGTACTGGGAAAAATTGAGTTCGACCCCGGTAAATTCGCTGTTGAATTCTTTCTGGATCAGGTCAATCAGTTTTTTCTTGGTCATGCCGCTCGGCCATTCGTCAAAAGGCTTGAGCGGCACGAAAAACTCGGCATTGTAGAAACCGGCCGCATCGCTGCCGTTGTCCGGTCGTCCATGCTGTGAAACGGCGGTGATGACTTCCGGGTGGCTGATCAGGATGCGGCGCATCCGGTCCACCACGGGCATCCCGGCTTCCAGGGAAATGGTGGGCGGCATGGTCACGCGGATCCACAGGTTGCCTTCTTCCAGCGTGGGGAGAAATTCGGAGCCGATGCGTGTGAACAGGACAAACGACAGGACCAGAAACAACACGCCCAGAAGCACGGTCTGGCGCACGTGGGTCAAGGCCCAGCGCAGCACCGGACGATAAACGGCACGCAGCTTTTCCACCAGCAGCGTTTCCTTCTCCTTCACCTGTTTGGGCAACAGCAGGGAAGCCAGCACCGGGGTGACGGTGAATGTGGCCAGCAGCGCGCCGGCCAGGGCGTAGCCGTAGGTGCGGGCCATGGGGCCGAAAATCTGTCCTTCCACGCCTTGCATGGTGAACAGGGGAATGAAAGCCGCCACGGTGATGGCGGTGGAAAAGAGGATGGCGCGGTCCACCTGGATGGCGCTGACAAAAATGAGGCGCAGGCGATTGGTCCAGCCGTGGCTGGAAAGCAGCTGCCGATAGCCGCTTTGCGCCTGGTCGTGCAGCAGCTCGGTGCGGGCGTCGGCCTTTTTCTGGAAATTTCTGAACACGTTTTCCACCAGGATGACGGCCGAGTCGACGATGATGCCGAAGTCGACGGCGCCCAGCGACAGCAGGTTGGCCGATTCGCCGGTCAGCACCAGGATGATGATGCTGAAAAACAAGGCGAAGGGGATGTTGGCGCTAACGATGATGGCACTGCGCAGATCGCCCAGAAAAATCCACTGGATGAAAAATACCAGCAGGCATCCGAAAATCAGGTTATGGACCACCGTGTGGGTGGTGACGGAGACGAGCGAGGTCCGGTCATAAAACGGCACCAGCTTGACGCCGGCCGGCAACGACCCATCGCTGTTGATCTTCTTCACTTCGGCTTGGATGCGCGCCACCACGTCATTGGTTTGCATGGTCCGGTTCATCACCACGATGGCGGCCACGACATCGTCCTCCTTGTCCCGCCCTGCCCTTCCCAGGCGCGGCACATAGCCCACGGAAACCTTGGCGATGTCGGCCACGCGCACGGGGACTCCACCCTTCTGGCTGAGCACGATGTTCTCGATGTCGCCGACGTTGTTGCCTTTGGTCAGGTCCAGTGCGCCGCCGCTGTCAATCAGCCCGATGCCGCGGATGTTGATCGACTGCTGGCCGAAATGGATGGTGCGACCGCCCACGTTGATGTTGGCGTTGGCGATGGCAGACAGCAATTGCGGCACCGTGACGCTGTAGGCCTCCAGCTTGTGCAGGTCCGCTTCCACCTCGAATTCCTTGGTGGTTCCCCCCCAGGTGTTGACCTGAACGACACCGGGCACTGTCAGCAGCCGGCGTTGCACGACCCAGTCCTGGACCGTGCGCAGGTTGGTCAGGCCGAAGTCGGGCGGGCCGGTCAGCTGGTAGCGGTAGACTTCGCCCACCAGGCTGGAGGCCTGGATCTGGGGTGACACGTTGTTGGGGAGGCTGACGTTTTGCTGCAGGCTCAGCGCAGCCTGGGTGTAGGCGAAGTAGTAGTCGATGCCGTAGTGAAAGGTGACGCGCAGGAATGAAAGTCCCGTGAATGATGTGGAACGGATGACATCCACGCCGGGCGTGGCGGCCAGACCCACTTCCATGGGCACTGTGTAATAGCGTTCCATTTCCTCGGCAGAAAGTCCCGGCGACTGGGCAGTGATTTCCAGAATGACCGGGGCCGGGTTGGGATAGGCTTCCACATTGAGCTTGTTGTAAGCCATCAGGCCCGCCGCCAGGAATGCCGCCAGCAGGATCAGGATGATGGGCCTGCGGCTCAGGGAGAAGGCCAGGAGGTTTTTCAGCATGGGTCAGTGCGTCCCGGCTTCGTAGGCGTGGCTGAGGAAGATGGCACCTTCGGTGGCCACGTTTTCTCCGGTCTGGATGCCGTTCAGGATCTGGTATTGCCCACCCTGTTGCAGTCCCAGCGTGACCGTGCGCTTGTAAAATCGGTGCCGATCCGTGGTTACCCAGACGCTCATCGTGCCATCGTTTTCACGCACCACGCTGTCCGCGGGCACGGCAGGGGAATGGGCCGTGACACCGGTTTGTATGGCGAAGTTGGCCAGCATGCCGGGACGGAGTTCATGTTGCGGGTCCCGGATTTCCGCCCGCACGGCCAGACGGTGGGTGCCAGGATCCACGGCTGCCCCGATGTTGGTGATTTTCCCCTGGAACGTCCGGCCCGGATAAGCCATCAGGGTGACTTCGACCGGCTGTCCCAACCGCAGGGCCGGGGCATCGCTTTCGCTGACGTTGGCGATCATCCAGAGGGTGGAGATATCGGCCACGGTGAAGGGCGCCGGGGGGGTTCCCGGCTGGGCCAGGATGCCCGGCGCGGCACTCCGGCTCACGACCCGGCCACTGACCGGGCTTGTGACCAGCAAGGTGGCATCCACGCGCCGCGCCAGCACGATCTGGTTCATTTGCACATCGGTCTTTCCGAAAATGCGCACGGCATCCCTGGCGGCCTTGTAGGCGCCTTCGGCACTTTGCTGGTCGGATATGGCCTGCTGCAGATCCTTTTCCGAAATGCCCTGCACGCCATACAACTGCTGGGCTCGTTCCAGAGCACGCTGGGTAAGGTCGCGCACCCCGGCGGTACTGATCAGCGTGGATTCGGCTTGCAACAGGTCGGGACTCTCAACGGCATACAACGGAGCTCCTTTTTGTACGTCCTGGCCGACATCCGTAAAGATGGCGCTGATCTTTCCCTGGTAGGCAGGAAAAACGGGAACGGTCCGGTCGTCGTTGAAAGCGATGTTGCCCACGGCATCCCGTGTGGCGGCAAACGTGCCGGTTTCCACTGGCCGCACCTGAATCTGTTGGGCCTGGGCGTCCGTCAGTTCGATGAACGCATTTGCCGCCCCATGGGGCGACGGCTTCGTCATTGTCGGCTGTGCGTCCTGCAGGGCGAGCAGGGGCGTGCTCCAGTACAGCCCGCAGGCCAGCAGCACCGCTGCGACGCCCAGAGCGGCGGTCTTTCTTTTCGAAACGGTCATGGCGTGGCGTCTCCCTGCGACGAATGGGCCCGGACTTCATCCGGGCGGTGCCACCAGCCTCCGCCCAGCGCCTGGTACAAGGCTGCAGCATCGCCCAGGCGATTGGTTTCAACCTGGATGGATGTGATGGCGGATTGCTGGTAAGACTGGTCAGCGACCAGCAGTACGGGGTAACTCACCTGACCCAGTTCATACTGCTTGCGCGTGATGGTGAGCGCTTTTTGTGCGGCCTCGCGGGACCGGGTGGCGGCACGGTAGGCATTTGCATCCGACTGGATGGCATGTAGCGTGTCCGCCACGTTCTGGAAGGCGGCCAGCACGGTGCTCTTGTATTGGGCTGCGGCTTGTTGCAGGGCTTCGCGCGCCCCCTGTTCGCGCGCGCTCAGCGTGCCGCCGTCAAAGACGGGGAGCGAAATGTCGCCGATCAGGTTGAAGAAACCGCCGCCGGTCTGGAACATCTGGCTGGGAACCGACGCCTCCCCGCCCAGCAGACCGGTGATGGAAAACTGCGGGAAACGGTTGGCGATGGCGACGCCGATCTGGGCGTTGGCAGCATGGAGCTGGGCTTCGGCGGCGCGCACGTCGGGTCGCTGCTCCACCAGACGGGAAGGCAGGCTCACGGGCAGTTCCTGCGGCAGGTGAATGGACGACAGCTCGAATGTTTCCGGAACCTCTTCATTCGGCAATTGGCCCGCCAGCACGCGAATCAGGTCGCGGGTCTGGGCGAGCTGCTGGCGCAGCGGCACCAGGGCTTGTTCGGTTTGCGCCAGCGCCAGTTCCTGGGCTGACAGGTCGATGCCGTTGATGTAGCCGTATTTGAATTGCTTGTGCGAGATCTGGAGCAGCTTGCGGTTGTCTTCAACAATGCTTTCCATGGCTGCAATCTGCGCGCGCACCGAAGCTTCCTGCAGGGCGGCAGCCACCACGTTGGAGGCCAGCGTGATGTAGGCGGCTTCCAGCTGGAATTTCTGGGACTCGGCCTGTGCTTCCAGCGATTCCACCTGACGGCGGTTGCCGCCGAATACGTCCGGTGCGTAATTCAGGGTGACCTGGGCCGTGTGGAAGTTGTAGTAGACCGGCCCGTTGTAAGGTGCCGGGCCGGAGGGGTTGGAATAGGTCTGGATGATGGTGCCGTTGCCCTGCACCCCGGGTGAGTTGCCCCCCATGTTGCCGGCCAGCTTGTTGCGCGTGGGCAGGTATTCTAGCCCCAAAGTGGGGTAGAAGAACCCCTGCTGGGCCAGGGTGTTTTGCTGGGCCTGGCGCAAGGCGGCCTGGGCGGCTTCGATCGAGGGGCTGGCCTTGAAGGCGCGTTCGATCAGGGCATTGAGTTGCGGAGACTGGAACAGGGTCCACCAGTCGAAGGGGATGTCTTTGCCGGCGTTGAAATGCGGCGAACCGGAGGCAGCCCGGGAAGCTTGCTCGAGTTGGGCCACGCTTTGCCCCGGCGCGTAGCCCTCTGCCGCAGGCGCCGCGGGGCGTGCAAAATCAGGCCCGAGCGCGCACCCGGCCAGCAGGGAACAGCAGGCGGCTGCGGTGAAAAGGCGAATTTTGATCAAGCGGTTCACGGGGTGGTGTCCATAACGGCCGGTAAAGTTGCCTGAGGTCTCCGCCTACGGGATAAAATCCCGCTCAGGGCAGGAGCGGCGCATTTTGCACGCTTTTGCTGACAGGGAACTGACAGCGTGCGCATACTGGTGGTCGAAGATGACAGAACGCTCGGCAAGGCCATGTCGGCTTCGCTGGAACATTCCGGGTTTGCCGTGGACTGGGTGGGCGGAATTGCCGATGCGCAGCACATGCTGGGCAGCGAACATTTTGATGCCATTGTGCTGGATCTGGGCCTGCCTGACGGCGATGGCTATGCTGTGGTCCGCGCCTTGCGGTCGAAGGGGGCGACGTTGCCGGTGCTCATCCTGACGGCCCGGGATGCCGTGGAAGACCGCGTGCAGGGGCTGGACCTGGGCGCCGACGATTACATCATAAAACCTGTGGCCATGGCGGAATTGCAGGCCCGCTTGCGGGCGCTCATTCGTCGTAGCGCGGGAACCGGCAGCGCCCGCTTCAGCATAGGCGCGCTCACGCTCGATACCGCGGGGCGGCGTGCATTCCTGCAGGAACAGCCTCTGGATTTGTCAGGGCGCGAATGGGGTGTACTCGAATACCTGGCCACCCATGCCCGCCGCATCGTGTCCAAGGAACAGCTGATCCAGGCCCTGACAAGCCTGGGGCAGGATCTCAGCGAAAACGCCATCGAAGCTTACGTGCACCGCCTGCGCGGAAAAATCGAAGGGTCGGGAACCGTCATCAGGACCGTGCGCGGGCTTGGCTACATGCTGGAGCAGACCGATGAGCCGGCGCACTAGCCTCTACCAGCTGCTGCTGCGCTGGCTTCTGGGCCCGCTGATCGTCATTTTGCTGGCTGGTTCGGTGCTGGCCTATCTGTTCTCCCTGCGGGCTGCCATGAATGTTTACGATCTGGGCCTGCTCGACGATGCGCTCGACCTGTCCAAGCAGGTGGTGGTGCGCGATGGTGAAATGCAATTGGCACTGCCTCCCGCCGCCCTGCAGATGCTGCAGGAAAACAACGACGACCGGGTCACCTATGCCGCCTGGGACGACCGGGGCCATGTGTTTTCCGGCAATCCCCGGCTGTTTGCTGCCGAAGGGTTGCCTGCCGAAGACGGGCACCAGTTTCGCGACCTGACCCTCAACGGCGAGGAAAATCGCGCCATAGTCATGAAGGGCAAGGTGGGCCGCAGCGCCTTTTTCATTGCCGTTGCCCAGACTTTGCATGGGCGCGACCGGCTGCGTGATGGAATATTTGCCAGCATTCTTTTGCCGGAAGCGCTGCTGGCCCTGGTTTCCGTTGCCGTGATCCTGTTTGGCGTCCGTTTCGCGCTGGCGCCGGTCAAGCTGCTTCGCAACGAGATCGTGAGCCGGTCTTCAGCCGATTTGCGCCCGATCGGGGAAGCCGGCGCGCCGGCAGAGCTTTTTCCGGTGGTTCATGGCATCAACGAATTGCTGGCCAACCTGGCGGATTCTTTTGCGAGCCATCGCCGCTTCATTGCCGATGCGGCGCACCAGTTGCGCACGCCCCTGGCATCGCTCAGCAGCCAGATCGAGGTGGCGCTGGAAAAACCGCCATCCGACGTGCGCGCGCTGTTGCGCGAATTGCTGGCGACCACGCACCGGACCACGCACCTGGCCAACCAGCTGCTGTCGCTTGCACGGCTGGAGCACACGGAAAGCAGCATGCTGGAAGTGGCGGCCGTATCGCTCGAACGCGTGTGTCGCGAAGCTTCCGCCGATTTTGTGACGCAGGCGGCACGCAAAGGAGTGGATCTGGAGTTCGTCCTGGAGCCCTGCCAGGTCCGCGGCAGCCCCCTCATGCTGCGGGAGCTTCTCGCCAACCTGCTCGACAACGCCATCCGTTACACCCCCCCGGGCGGGCAGGTGAAGGTGGGCCTGAAAAAAGGACAGGACGGGGTGGCATTGACGGTGGAAGACGATGGTCCCGGGGTGGCGGAAGCGGAATGGCCCAACCTGGGCACCCCGTTTCACCGGCTGGCGTCCGATTTTCCGGAGGGTTGCGGCCTGGGGCTTGCCATTGTCCGGGAAATCGCCCGGCTGCACGAAGCCGAGCTCGCGTTTGGCCGGAGTGCTGCAGGGCACGGCCTGAAGGTCAGCGTCTATTTCAAAATATAGCCGGCTAGCCCTTGCGGGATTCCAGGTCGGCCAGTTTCGATTCCAGTTTGGCCAGTTTTTCCCGGGTCCGGGCCAGCACGTTCACCTGGGCGTCGAACTCTTCTCGCGTGACCAGATTGGCCTTGGAAAACAAGCTGGTGAGCAGGGCGCGGGCATTCTTCTCGAAATCCGCCACCGGGGTATGTGCCACCAGGTCGCTCAGCCGGCGGGCAATGTCATCGATAAAAGCGCTGTTCATGACCGATTTTCCTGTGAAGTTGTTTCGTCACCGCACTAACATCAACCATTTCACCGCATAAATGCCCCGCAATGGTGCATATTGTGGCGCCGCCCGGCGAATTCAGGTCGTTTAACACGATGTTACAGCCGTCCTGAGCCTGATTTCCGAGTTGGCACAACTCCTGCTTATGGTTCGGTGAGTGCAGTTTTGATCCAAGAGTCCTTGAGTCGAAACATTGTAAACAACCAAGCAAGGGAGAATAGCAAATGAAGTCATTCCATCGTAGTGCCATCACTGCTGCCGTTGCGCTGGCCGTGCTTGCCGCCGCCAATGTCCGGGCGGAAGACGCACCCGCGGCGCCTGCGGACAGCAAGCCCAAGGGGCCCACCCTGGCCGACATCCTCAGCAATTCTTCCATCGACGTCAAAGGCTACCTGGACGCCAGCTACATCGCGCACAGTGAAACACCCAATTCGAGCGTCCAGGTGTTCGATACCGCCAAGAATTCCTTCGGCCTGCACCAGGCCGGCATCACCATTTCCAGCACGCCCAAGGAAGGGTTCGGCGGCTTGCTCAACCTGACGGCCGGCAGCGACGCCGGAATTTTCTGTTCCTATGGCGCCTGCGCTACCTCGGGCACGACGGCAGGCAGCGGCGGCAACTTTGACATCACCCAGGCCTACGCTCAATACGCTTCGGGCGCATGGACCTTCATCGGCGGCAAATTTGCCACCCTGGCCGGCGCCGAAGTGATCGACAGCTCGGCCGATACCAACATCACCCGTTCCATCCTGTTCGGGAAAATCCCCTTCACCCACACCGGGGTGCGGGCCACGACCGCGCTCAGCGATTCCACCAGCCTGATCATGGGCGTGAACAACGGCTGGGACCAGGTCACGGACATGAACAGCGGAAAGACCGTGGAACTGGGGCTGACGGAAGCGTTCACCAAGGACACCTCCCTGGCGTTGAGCGTCTACAGCGGCAACGAATCCATGCTGCCGACCACCACCTCCATGGTGGCTACCGCGGTGCCCGGCGCCATCAATGGCACCCGTACGCTGATTGACGCGGTCTTCACCACCAACCTGACCAGCACCACCACATTCATTCTCAACGGCGACCATGTGACCCAGGAGAACGTGTTCGGGGTGGGCACCGAGAAGTACTGGGGCCTGGCGGCTTACCTCAACTACCAGATGACCGACAAGCTGCGCTGGTCTCTGCGTGCCGAGGAGCTGCGGGACGACTCGGGGGTGGCGGTGGCGACGGCAGTGACGCCGGCGGGATCCAACACCCTCAAGGAAGTCACCCTGACCGTGGGCTATGCGCCCGTGAAGAACTTTGAATTGCGTGGCGAATTGCGGGCTGACCACGCGGACAAGGGCGTTTTCCTGGACAACGCCGGCTTGCCGCAGACGTCCATGTCGACTGTGGGCGTGCAGGGCATCTACAAGTTCTAAGGGTGGGATGAATCAATCAATGGGAGGCAACATGAAGCTCGTGACTGCAATCATCAAGCCGTTCAAGCTTGACGAAGTGCGGGAAGCGCTCAGCGCCATCGGCGTGCAGGGCATTACCGTGACGGAAGTGAAGGGATTCGGACGGCAAAAGGGGCACACCGAACTCTACCGGGGGGCAGAGTATGTGGTCGATTTTCTGCCGAAGGTCAAGCTGGAAGCGGCCGTGAAGACCGAAATGCTGGACCGCGTGATCGAGGCGATCGAGAAGTCGGCCAACACCGGAAAGATCGGGGACGGAAAGATCTTCGTCTATGAACTGGAACAAGTCGTGCGCATCAGGACCGGCGAAACCGGCCCTGATGCACTGTAAGGGGATGACACCATGAAAACATTGTTGAACACGCTCAAGGCCCTGCTGCTGGTCACGGCCTTGTCCATCGGGTCGGGTCATGCCCTGGCCGACGACGCGCCCGCTCCGGCTGCAGCACCGGCCGCCGCGGCTGCCACGGCTGCGCCTGCGGCTCCCGCTGCGGCGCCGGCCGCCGATGCTGCCCCCACCAAGCCGTTCCTGGTGGGCACCGACAAGATCAATTCCGGCGATACGGCCTGGATGCTGAGTTCCACGGCGCTCGTGCTGCTCATGACGATCCCGGGGTTGGCTCTTTTCTATGGTGGCATGGTGCGCAAGAAAAACGTTCTGGCGACACTCATGCAAAGCTTCGCGATCTGTTCCCTGGTGACCGTCCTGTGGGTGGTAGTGGGGTACAGCCTGGCCTTCATGCCGGGTTCCGAATGGCTGGGCGGCTTGAGCCGGTTCATGCTCAACGGCATGCTCTACCAGAACGAAGCGAAGAAGGTCATGGTGCACCACGCGGCGACCACCATTCCCGAGTCGGTTTACATGATGTTCCAGATGACGTTTGCCATCATCACGCCGGCCCTGATCGCGGGTGCCTTTGCCGAACGCATGAAATTCTCCGCCATGCTCTGGTTCATGGGCATCTGGTCCCTGGTGGTGTATTCCCCCATCGCACACTGGGTCTGGGAGCCGGGCGGCTGGCTGGCCGGCAAAGGGGTGCTGGACTTTGCGGGCGGTACCGTGGTGCACATCAATGCCGGGGTCGCGGGTCTTGCGGCAGCACTGGTCATGGGCAAACGCGTGGGCTACGGCAAGGAACCCATGGCACCCCACAACCTGGCACTGACCGTGATTGGCGCCTCGCTGCTGTGGGTGGGCTGGTTCGGCTTCAACGCCGGCTCTGCCGTGGCGGCTGACGGTCGTGCCGGAATGGCCATGACCGTGACCCAGGTGGCAACCGCTGCAGCCGCGCTGTCCTGGATGTTTGCCGAATGGATGACCAAAGGAAAGCCGAGCGTTCTGGGCATCGCGTCCGGTGCCGTGGCAGGTCTCGTCGCCATCACCCCGGCTTCCGGTTTCGTGGCCACGGGCGGTGCGCTGGCCATCGGCATTGCCGCCGGCGTCATCTGCTTCTGGGCAGCGACCAGCCTCAAGCATCTGCTGGGCTACGACGACTCCCTGGATGCCTTCGGCGTGCATTGTGTCGGCGGCATTGTGGGGGCCTTGCTGACCGGCGTGTTCAACGTGAAGGAAATCAGCGGGGCGGACGGCAGCCTGATGACGCAGGCGCTGGGCGTTTCCGTCACCCTGGTGTACGGCTTCGTGATGTCCTTCATCATCCTCAAAGTCATCGACATGGTCATCGGTCTGCGCGTGACCGAAGAAGAAGAGCGCGAAGGCCTCGACCTCGCGTTGCACGGAGAACGTGTCGAGTAAATTTGTCCTCCACCGTCAAGGGCTTGGGGCGTCCATGGGGCGCCCCTTTTTTATGCCGGCAGGCCTGCCGGACAGGAAGGATGACCGGCCCTCGTGGTAGCATATCGGGCCTATGTCCGATATCACGCCCCTTTTACATTCCCTGTTGCAGGAACGCATCCTGATGCTGGACGGTGCCATGGGCACCATGATCCAGGGACACAAACTCAGCGAAGCGGATTACCGTGGAGAACGGTTCCGGGACTTTCCCCACGATCTCAGGGGAAACAACGACCTGCTGGTGCTGACCCAGCCCGCAATCATCCGCGGCATCCACCAGGCCTACCTGGATGCGGGCGCGGACATCATCGAAACCAATACCTTCAATGCCAATGCGGTGTCCATGGAAGATTACCGCATGGCGCATCTGGTGGGAGAAATCAACCGCACGGCGGCGGCACTGGCACGGGAAGTGGCGGACGAAGCCACCCGCAGGACCCCGCAAAAACCGCGCTTCGTGGCTGGCGTGCTGGGACCCACCACGCGCACCGCGTCCATTTCGCCCGATGTCAACGATCCGGGTTTCAGGAACGTCGATTTCGACACCCTGGTCGGGGTCTATCGCGAAGCCATTGAAGGGCTGGTGGCGGGCGGAGCCCAGATCCTGCTGGTGGAAACGGTGTTTGATACGCTTAACGCCAAGGCGGCGCTGTTTGCCATCGACGATTATTTCGAAACGCAGGGGCTGCGCATGCCCGTGATGATTTCCGGAACGATCACGGATCAGAGCGGGCGCACCCTCACCGGCCAGACCACGGAAGCGTTCTGGAATTCCCTGCGCCACATCCGGCCGCTCTCCATCGGCCTCAACTGTGCCTTGGGCGCTGCCCTGATGCGGCCGTACATCGAAGAGCTGGCGCGCATTGCGGACACCCATGTCAGCGCCCACCCCAACGCAGGGTTGCCCAACCCCCTGGCTGAATCCGGCTATGACGAAGGGCCGGCGGAAACGGCGGCACTGCTGAAGGAATTCGCTCAATCCGGTTTCCTGAACATCGTGGGTGGCTGCTGCGGCACCACGCCGGCCCATATCCGCGCCATCGCCGAGGCCGTGCGCGACATCCCGCCGCGCCAGGTTCCCGCCATTCCCCCCATGACCCGGCTGTCCGGCCTGGAGCCCCTCAACATCGGGGAAGACTCCCTGTTCGTCAATGTGGGCGAGCGCACCAACGTCACCGGTTCCAAGGCGTTTGCGCGCATGATCCTGGCCGGTAACTACAGTGAAGCCCTGACTGTGGCGCGCAGCCAGGTGGAAAACGGCGCCCAGATCATCGACATCAACATGGATGAGGCCATGCTGGATTCCAGGGCGGCCATGAAGCGCTTCCTGAATCTGGTGGCTTCCGAACCGGACATTTCCCGCGTGCCCGTCATGATCGATTCATCGGACTGGGATGTGCTGGAAGCCGGCCTGAAATGCATTCAAGGCAAACCTGTCGTCAACTCCATCAGTCTCAAGGAAGGTGAAGCCGAGTTTTTGCACCGTGCCAAGCTGGTGCGGCGATATGGCGCGGCGGTCATCGTCATGGCGTTCGACGAACAAGGGCAGGCAGACACGCTCCAGCGCAAGGTGGAAATCTGCACCCGGTCCTACAGGCTGTTGACGGAACGCGTCGGATTCAAACCCGAAGACATCATTTTTGATCCCAACATTTTTGCCATTGCCACCGGCATCGAAGAACACAACCGCTACGCCCTCGATTTCATCGAGGCCACGCGCATCATCCGACAGACCTTGCCCCATGCCAAGGTGAGCGGTGGCGTTTCCAACGTGAGCTTCTCGTTCCGGGGCAACGACCGGGTGCGCGAGGCCATCCACACGGCCTTCCTCTACCATGCCATCCGGGCCGGCATGACGATGGGCATCGTCAACGCCGGGCAGCTTGGGGTGTATGCGGATATTCCCCAGGACCTGCTGGAGCACGTGGAAGACATCATCCTCAACCGCCGTCCTGATGCCGCCGAGCGCATGGTGGCTTTTGCCAGCCAGGTCAAGGGCGGCGCCTCCCGCAGCCAGGGAGAGGATTTGTCCTGGCGTGCGGCGCCGGTTCGCGAACGGCTGGCCCATGCCCTGGTCAAGGGCATCGACACCTACATCGTCGAGGATGCCGAGGAAGCGCGGCTTCAGAGCGAACGGCCCATCCAGGTCATCGAAGGCCCGCTCATGGATGGCATGAACGTGGTGGGCGACCTGTTCGGTGCCGGGAAAATGTTCCTGCCCCAGGTGGTCAAGTCGGCGCGTGTCATGAAGCAGGCCGTGGCGCACCTGGTGCCGTTCATTGAAGCGGAAAAGCAGCAATCCAGCCAATCCCGTTCCAAAGGCAAAATCGTGCTGGCCACGGTCAAGGGCGATGTGCATGACATCGGAAAAAACATCGTGGCGGTCGTGCTCCAATGCAACAACTTCGATGTGGTGAACCTGGGCGTGATGGTGCCGTGCGAGAAAATCTTGCAGGTGGCCCGCGATGAGCGGGCTGACATCATCGGTCTTTCCGGGCTCATTACCCCGTCTCTCGAAGAAATGTCCCATGTGGCCCGGGAAATGCAGCGCGAAGGGTTCGACCTCCCGCTGCTGATCGGAGGCGCCACTACGTCCCGCGTCCACACGGCGGTCAAGATCGAACCCTGTTACCACGGTCCCACGGTCTACGTGCCGGACGCATCACGCGCGGTGGGTGTTTGCACCCAGTTGTTGAGCACGGAACTGCGCGAGAACTACATCCGTGACCTGAAAGCGGACATGAAAAAAGTCAGGACCCTGCACGAAGGAAAAAAGGGCCAGGGAACCCTGCTGGAGCTGGCGACCGTTCGCCAGCGCGGCCTGAAAACGGACTGGGCCGTCTATCATCCGCCAGTGCCGGCATTCCTGGGGGTCAGGCCGCTGCCCGACGTGCCCCTGGAGGAGCTGGTCCCCTTCATCGACTGGACGCCTTTTTTCCAGACCTGGGAACTGACCGGACGCTATCCCGCCATCCTGCAGGATGAAACCGTGGGTGAAGCGGCCCGCAACCTGTTTGCCGATGCGCAGGCCATGCTCAGGCAGCTGATCGCCGAACGCTGGCTCAAGGCCAGCGGCGTGGTCGCTTTTTTCCCTGCCGCCACGGTGGGGGCGGGCGACGACGTGGCGCTCTACGCGGATGAAACCCGCCGCCAGACCGTGGCTGTGCTGCATTTCCTGAGGCAGCAGAACGAGAAACCGGCCGACCGGCACAACCTCTGCCTGGCTGATTTTGTGGCGCCCGAAAGCACGGGGATTCAGGACCATATCGGGGCTTTTGCGGTGACGGCCGGCCTGGGCATCGAAGTCAAGCTGGCCGAATTCGAGGCCCGTCATGACGACTACAATGCCATCATGCTCAAGGCCCTGGCCGACCGCCTGGCGGAAGCTTTTGCGGAATGGCTGCATACCCGCGTGCGCCGCGAATTCTGGGGCTACGCACCGGAAGAGCGACTGGACAATGAAGCCCTGATTGCCGAGCGCTACCGTGGCATCCGTCCGGCGCCCGGCTATCCGGCCTGCCCGGATCATACGGAAAAGCGGACGTTGTTCGACCTGCTCGAGGCAGAGCGACAGGCCGGCATCACCCTGACGGAAAGCTATGCCATGTGGCCTACCGCGGCAGTCAGCGGATTTTATTTCTCCCATCCGGACAGCACCTATTTCGCCGTGGGCAAGGTGGGTCGCGACCAGGTGGAAGATTACGCGCGCCGCAAAGGCATGGCGGTCGATGTGGCCGAACGCTGGCTGGCTCCGAACCTGGGTTACGAACCCGGCGCGCGGTCGTGAACATTCCGGAAAAAGCCGTGCACATCCACATTCTGGGGATATGCGGAACTTTCATGGGGGGCGTGGCGGTGCTTGCCCAGGCGGCAGGCTACCGGGTCACCGGATGCGATGCGCAGGTTTATCCGCCCATGAGCACCCAGCTCGAGCAGCAGGGCATCGCCCTCATTGAAGGGTTCGATGAAGGGCAGCTGGACCTGGCACCGGACCTGTTTGTGATCGGCAATGTGGTTTCGCGCGGCAATCCGCTCATGGAAGCGATTCTGGAACGGGGGCTGCCCTATGTGTCCGGACCACAATGGCTGGCGGACCACATTCTCAATCATTGTCGCGTGTTGGCCGTGGCAGGAACCCACGGAAAAACCACCACGGCGTCCCTCGCGGCCTGGCTTTTCGAGGCAGCCGGGCTGCAGCCCGGTTTTCTCATCGGCGGCGTTCCGGGAAACTTCACGGCCTCGGCACGGTTGCCTGGCGCCTGGGGGAAGACGGCTCAGGCGGCCGCCCGCCCCTGGTTCGTCATCGAGGCGGACGAGTACGACACGGCTTTTTTCGACAAGCGCTCCAAATTTGTGCATTACCGACCCCAGGTGGCCATTCTCAACAACCTGGAGTACGACCATGCAGACATTTTTCCGGATCTTGCCGCCATCGAAACCCAGTTCCACCACTTGGTGCGGACGGTTCCCCGCAATGGCCTGCTCGTGGTCAACGGGCGGGACGAAGCCCTGCAGCGGGTGCTGGACCGGGGCTGCTGGACGCCGCTGGAATGGTTTGGGCGGTCGCAAGACTGGGACGTTGCCGACGACGACCTCCCCGGAACGCTGACGGTGCTGCACCGCGGCGTGCCGCTTGGAGTGCTCGGTTCCTGGCCGCTGCTGGGGGAACACAACCGGCAGAATGCCCTGGCGGCATTGCTCGCAGCCGGCTTCGCCGGCATTCCGCTCAACCAGGGTCTGGAATCGCTGGCCCGTTTCCGGGGTGTGAAACGCCGCATGGAAGTGCGCGGCACGGTACAGGGAATTACCCTGTACGATGATTTTGCCCACCATCCAACCGCCATCCGGACCACCGTGGAAGGCCTGCGCCGCAAGGTGGGTTCCGGGTCGCGCATTTTGGCCGTCATCGAACCCCGTTCGAACACCATGAAGCTGGGGGTCTGGGCCGATGCCCTGGGTCAGAGCCTGGAAGGGGCAGACCGGGTGTTCTGCTATTCGGCACAACTGGGCTGGGATGCGGCGACCGCCTTGAAAGTACTTGGAAAGCGAGCGCTTGCTATCGATGATCTTGATTCCCTTGTTGAGGCCGTTGCCAATGAGGCACGTCCTGGCGATCAGGTGCTGGTGATGAGTAACGGCAGTTTCGGAGGCATCCACGACAGGATCCTGAAACGCCTGGCAGGAGAGCGGGCGACGTCATGAACGTGTTTTACGAAGAAAGCGGCGAACTGAAGGTGGCTTCCGTGCTCGCGGACAACGCCCAGAGTCTGCAGGTGGAAGCCCCTCACGGCAAGCGCAGCAAAATCAAGGCCAGTGCCGTGCTGTTGCGCTTCGAGCACCCTGCGGCAGGCGAACTCCTGCAAGCGGCCCAGGCGTTGGCCGCAGACATCGATGTGGAGCTGCTCTGGTCGGCGTGCACGCCTGATGCAGAAGTAGGATTTGACCTGCTGGCTGAGGACTATATGGGCCACAAGCCGGATCCGGTCGAACAGGCCGCTGTCCTGATCTGCCTGTACGCGGCACCCATGTATTTCTACCGCAAGGGGCACGGCCGTTTTCGTCCGGCGCCGGAAGCCAACCTGCGCGCGGCCCTGGCTGGCCTCGAACGCAAGCGGCAGCAGGAGATCCAGAAACAGGAGGCCATCGAGGCGATTCGCGCCGGGGTATTGCCAGCCTGGCTCGCGGAAGGGCTGCCTGCCCTGCTCTACCGGCCGGACAAAAATACCTGGGCTTACAAGACGCTGGAAGCTGCGAGCGCCGCGCTGCATCTTCCGATTCCCCAGTTGCTGGCTCGCTGCGGGACCCTGCGCGACAGCCGGGCCTGGCACGAAGGCCGCTTCCAGTTCGAATACTTCGGCCCGTTGCCCGCCGACGCACAGTATCCCCTGGCGCAGGATTTTTCCCGCTGGCCGCTGGCCGATGCGCCGGCATTCAGCATCGACGACGCATTCACCACGGAAATCGATGACGCCTTCAGCATTGCAGAAGGGCCGGAGGGTTGCTGGCAAGTGGGTATTCACATCGCGGCGCCGGGTCTTGGCTTCGAGCCAGGCTCTCCGCTGGATGCGCTGGCCCGGGAACGTCTGTCCACCGTTTACATGCCGGGCGACAAGATCTCCATGTTGCCGGAGCAGGCCATCCAGGCGCATACGCTCCTGGAAGGCCGGGCCACCCCCGCACTGTCCCTGGTGTTGACGGTTCGCAAGGACGATTTCGAGGTCGTGGATCGCATCACGCGCATCGAACGGGTTTTTGTGGAAAAGAATCTGCGCCTGCATGAAGTGGAACCGGTGTTCGATCCCCTGCAGGAAGAAGGCCCTCACCCCTTTCATGAGCGGCTGCGCCTGTTATGGCGACTGGCCGATCAGCTCGCCAACCGGCGGGGGGTGAAGGATCGTCCGCCCCAGCGCTACTACGATTTCAATTTCGTAGTGGAAGGGGAGCGCGTGACCATCACGGAGCGGCCGCGCGGTTCGCCTTTGGACACACTGGTGTCCGAACTCATGATCGAAGTCAATTCGTCCTGGGGAGGAACGCTGGCCGCAGCAGGAATTCCCGCCCTGTACCGGACCCAGGTCAATGGCAAGACGGGGCTTTCGTCCGAGCCGGCTCCGCACCAGGGACTGGGCGTGGCGCAGTATGCCTGGTCCAGTTCGCCCTTGCGCCGGTACGTGGACCTGGTCAACCAGTGGCAATTGATCCGCTTCGTGGAAGGGGCTCCTCCCTGTTTTACGGCGGAAGGGAGTGAGCTTTTCTCGATTGCGAGGACTTTCGAGATGGCCTATGAGGCTTACGCCGAGTTCCAGCGCAGCATGGAACGCTACTGGTGTCTGAGATGGCTGCAGCAGGAGCAGGTGCGGACAACCGATGCCATGATGCTGCGGGAAGGATCGGCGCGGCTGGCCGGGCTGCCGCTCGTGGTGAAAGTGCATGGAGCCGGCCATCTGCCCGCCGGAACCCTGGTACGGCTGGCAGTGGAACGCCTGGACCTGTGGGAACTGACTTTGGTCTGCCAGCTGGAGCAGGTCCTGGAACCGCTGGCCGAGGTGGCCTCTCCTTGAGCGCAAGTCACGGCCGGCGGCTTGGACTTGCCCTGGGGCTTTCCATCCTGCTGCACGGCATCCTGCTGAGCATCTTTCCCTTGCAGCGGGGAAAGAGGGTCAGGGTGCCGGACACCGTGCTCAACATCGAACTCGAGCAGGCCGCGCCTTCACCGGCTCCTCTCACGGTGCCACCGGCAGCCCCGGACCAGGGTCGGGTCCCGGCGCCCGTGCGGGCTAAACCCAGGGCGCCGGCCGCGGCCGAAAGCACTCCGTTGTCTGTGCCGGCTGTGCCTGCATCGGAGGCTACGGCCAAGCCGCAGGAGGATTTGCGGTTGCGCAGCCTGCAGATGATCCGAAAAGAAGTGGTGGACCCATTTGCGGGCCAGCGGGTTCGCCGGCTTTCGGCGCAGACCCGGGATGAGGTTTTCGGGCCGTACGAAGAGGCCTACCGTCAGAAAGTGGAGCAGGTGGGCAGCGTGAATTATCCGCCCCCCGTCGCCGGCCGGCGGCTTTATGGCGTGGTGCGCCTGACGGCCACGATCCACCAGGACGGCAGCCTGGCGCTGGTGGAAATCATGCAGTCTTCAGGAAGTCCGGACCTGGATGACGCGGCGCGCCGCATTGTCCAGATGGCTGCTCCTTTCCAGCCCTTCACGCCGGCCATGCGGGCCCGGGCCGACCTCGTCAGCATTACCCGCTCGTTTAATTTCATCCGGGCCGGGGAGGCCGTACAGAGTCAGTGAGCCGGGGCGGTGTCCGTCGTCGCCATGCCGTGGTGACGCAGCAACGCATCGATGGCGGGCGCCCTTCCCCTGAAGGCCATGAAAGAATCCAGCGCGGGACGACTGCCGCCGCGAGCCAGTATTTCGCGCAGGAAACGTTCGCCGGTTTGTGCGTCGAAAATGCCGTTTTCCTCGAACAGGCTGTAGGCGTCGGCGGAGAGGACTTCCGCCCATTTGTAGCTGTAATAGCCCGCAGCGTACCCTCCGGCAAAGATGTGCGAGAAGCTGTTGGGGAACCGGTGCCAGGCGGGCGGACGGACCACGGCCACTTCATCGCGGATGCGTTCAAGCAGTGAGAGCGGGTCTTCGCCGGAATCAGGCCCGGCATGCAATTCCATGTCGAACAGGGCGAACTCGATCTGGCGCACGGTCTGCATGCCGCTCTGGAAATGACGGGCCGCCGTCATGCGTTCATACAGTGCGCGCGGCAGCGGTTCTCCGCTGTCCACGTGGCGGGTCATCCGGGACAGGACATCCCATTCCCAGCAGAAATTTTCCATGAACTGGCTGGGCAGTTCCACGGCATCCCATTCCACGCCGTTGATGCCTGAAATGGGCAGGTCCTCCATCTGCGTGAGCAGATGGTGCAGGCCGTGGCCGAACTCGTGAAACAGCGTGATGACTTCATCATGGGTGAAGGTGGCCGGCTTTCCTCCCACCGGAGCGGAAAAGTTGCAGGTGAGGTAGGCCACCGGGGGCTGGATTCGCTCGCCCACCCGGCGCCGGGTGATGGCGTCGTCCATCCAGGCGCCTCCGCGTTTTCCGGAGCGCGCATACAGGTCCAGGTAAAACTGTCCGACCGCTGTGTTGCGGCTGTCGCGCAGCTCGTAGAAGCGGGCGTCCTTGTGCCAGGTGGGGGCCTGGGCCGGTTGCACGGAAAGTCCGTAGAGCCGCCGGATGACATCGAACAACCCTTCCAGCACACGTTCTTCGGGAAAATACTGCTTCACTTCCAGGTCGGAAAAGGCGTAGCGCTGGACACGCAATTTTTCGGAAACGAACGCCACATCCCACGGAGCCAGGTGGGACAGGCCAAGCTCCTCGCGGGCAAAAGCGACCAGGGCATCCCGGTCGCGCTCGGCATAGGGTTTGGCACGGGTGGCCAGATCCCGCAGGAAGCACAACACGGCCTCGGGCGAATCGGCCATTTTGGCTTCGAGCGACAGTTCGGCAAAATTTCCGAAGCCCAGCAGGGCCGCTTCTTCGGACCGCAGGGCCAGCAGTTCCCGGATCAGGGTTGTGTTGTCCCATTCGGCAGGCCCGAATTCGGAAGCACGGGTGGCATAGGCGCGATACATGAGTTCGCGCAAGGCGCGTGATTCGGCATATTGCATGACGGGCAGGTAGCACGGGGCATGCAAGGTCAGCTTCCAGCCCGGGTGCCCGTCCTTGGCAGCCGCTTCACGGGCAGCTTCCATCACCTCTTCCGGCAGGCCGGCCAGTTCGGCGGGGTCTTGCACCCTGTGCCCAAAGCCATTGGTGGCATCGAGCAGGTTCTGCTCGAAACGTGCCCCGATTGCGGCCATCGCCTCCTGGATTTCCAGGAAACGCGATTTTTGTTCGGGCGGAAGTTCGGCACCGCCCAGCCGGAAATCGCGCAACTCGTTTTCCACGATGCGCTGCCGCGCAGCTGACAACGCGCTGAACTCGGCGCTGGCACGCAAGGTCTTGTAGCCGGAGTGCAGGCGTTCGTTTTGCGCCAGCCCTGCCCAGTACTGGGTGATTTTCGGCAGGTTGGCGTTGTAGGCATCGCGCAGGGCCGGCGTGTTGACCACGGCATTGAGGTGCGCCACCTGGCCCCAGGCGCGTGACAGGCGTTCGTTGGCATCTTCCAGGGGGGCCACGAAACGAGCCCAGGACGGGGTTTCGGCCTGGGCCATGACCGCTTCCAGGGTGCGGCTGTTTTCTTCGATCAGGGCATCAACGGCAGGGCCCACGTGTTCGGGGCGGATATCCGCAAAACGGGGAAGGCCCGAGAAATCGAGCAGGGGATTCATGATCTTGGTCCTCAGGCGCGTGCGTCTTCGTAAATCAGGAAGCCGCCCACGACGGTGTGTGACGCCCGGCCCAGCAAGGGCAGGTTGAGGAAAGGCGTATTCTTGCCCTGGCTTTTGAGGGCCTGGGGCGTGACGACCCATTCCTGGTCGGGGTTGAAAATGCAGAGATCGGCGGTGCTGCCCGGGGCGATCTGCCCAGCCGGTACGCCCAGGATGCGGGAAGGGTCGGCCGTGATGCGCGACAAGGCACGCACCAGCGGGATGTTGTCCTGCCGGGCCCATTGCAGGGCCAGTGGCAGCAGCAGCTCCACGCCTGTGGCGCCAGGTTCTGCGGCTTCGAACGGGACCTGCTTGGACTCCGCATCCACCGGCGAATGATCCGAAACCAGGGCATCCACTGTGCCGTCAGCCAGTCCGGCGCGCAATGCATCCCGGTCGCGCAGACTGCGCAAGGGAGGCACCAGGCGGCAATGGGGATTGAAAAACCCGATGTCGTGCTCGGACAGATGGAGGTGATTGATGGAGATGTCGCAGGTGACGGGGAGTCCTTCAGCCTTGGCCGCCCGCACCAGGTCGAGCCCTGCCGCGCTTGACAGGCGACACAGGTGGACACGTGCGCGGGTATGCCGCACCAGGTGCAGGATGGTGGAGATGGCGATGGTTTCGGCGCAGGTCGGAATGGCCGGCAAGCCCAGGCGCGACGCAACTTCGCCATCGTGAGCCACGCCGCCTCGGGCCAGATACCCATCCTGGGGTTGCAGCCAGACGGTGAAACCGAAGGTTGATGCGTAGTCCAGGGCGCGCCCCAGAACCTGGGTGTCCATGAGGGGGGTATTGGCCTGCGAGAAGGCCACGCAGCCGGCATCCCTCAATTCACCCATTTCGGTGAGGCGTGTGCCTTGCAATTGCTGAGTGAGCGCGCCAAGGGGATGGACGTTGGTCTGGTTTCGCCCCTTGGCGCGGTGTTTGAGCATTTCCACCAGGCCCGGTTCGTCCAGGGGAGGATCCGTGTCCGGCGGGCAGGCCAGGCTGGTGATGCCACCCACCGTGGCAGCGAACATTTCGCTTTCAAGCGTGGCCAGGTATTCGAATCCCGGTTCACGCAAGCGTGCCGCGAGGTCCACCAGGCCCGGCATCACGATCTTGTTGCGGGCATCGATCACCCGGTTGGGGGCGAATCCGGCCGGGCCCTGGCCCAGCCCCACGATTTTTCCTGCGGCGATGAAGACATCCTGGATTTCGTCCAGGCCGCTCGCAGGGTTGATGACGCGTCCGTTGCTGATCTGGATTTTCATGAAAAGTTTCCGCCTCGTTCTCCGGCCAGAATGGACATGACGGCCATGCGTACTGCAATGCCGAAAGTGACTTGCTTCAAAATCACGGACTGGACGCCATCAGCCACTTCCGAGGCGATTTCCACGCCCCGGTTCATGGGGCCAGGATGCATCACGATGGCATCCGGTTTTGCGCGGGCCAGCTTGGCCGGTGTCAGCCCATAGTATTTGAAGTACTCGTCACGGGTGGGCAGCAGGGCACCGTTCATGCGTTCGTTTTGCAGACGCAACATGATCACCACGTCCACGTCCTTGAGACCCTGGACCATGTCGTGGTACACCCGCACGCCAAGCTGTTCCACATCCCTCGGGATCAGGGTCTTGGGACCAATCACGCGCACTTCGGGAACCCGCAACGTGGTGAGGGCATGAATCTGGGAACGCGCCACGCGCGAATGCAGCACGTCGCCGACAATGGCCACCCGCAGGTTTTCGAAGCGGTGCTTGAAGTGACGGATGGTGTACATGTCCAGGAGCGCCTGGGTGGGGTGGGCATGGCGACCGTCACCGGCATTGATCACGTGAATGCCGGGCGCCACATGGTTGGCGATCAGGTGTGCGGCTCCGCTTTCCGCATGCCGGACCACGAACATGTCGGCTTGCATGGCCGAAAGGTTGTCCACCGTGTCGAGCAGGGTTTCGCCCTTGCTTTGGCTGGACGCATTGACGTTGAGGTTGATCACGTCAGCCGACAGCCGTTTGGCGGCGATTTCAAAAGTGGTGCGAGTCCGTGTGGACGCCTCGAAAAACAGGTTGAACACCGATTTGCCCTGCAGGTGGGGGACCTTCTTGATTTCCTGCTGGGCGACATGTTCGAAATTGGCTGCCGTGTCCAGGATGTGGAACAGGATCGACGGTGGCAGCCCTTCGATGGTGAGCAGGTGCTGCAGTCTGCCTTCGGGGCTCAGTTGAGGGTTGCCGTTCATGGGGTTCTGGACTCCAGATAGCTTTGAAGAATCAGCGCCGCCGCTGCCGCATGTTCTGCTTCGGCGCGCTGTTGTTGGGTATAGCCCTGCTCCCGCAGGGCGGCATCGGCTTCCAGGGAGGTGTAGCGTTCATCAACCAGGGCCGTCTGCCGCCCTGTCCTGGACTCCAGCTCGGCAGCGAAGTTCCTGCACTGCCGCGTGGTTTCCTGTTCGTTGCCGTCTGCGTCAAGGGGGAGTCCGACCACCAGTCGCACCGGATCCCATTCCTGCATCAGGCGGTCGATGGCCTTCCAGCGGGCCGCGCGAGTCGCGGCATGTATGGTTTCCAGGGGGCGGCACAGGCCGCTTGCCAGCTCACCCAGGGCCACGCCGGTGTGTTTGAGGCCATAGTCGAACGCCAGCACCGTTCCGGCCTCAGGCATGTCCTGCTTCGTCGGAAAGAAAGGCGGGATCGATGCCCAGGATGTGCAGTGCGGCGGGCAGCCGGGCTTCGGCAGGCATTTCAAACACCACGTCCATGCGGGCTTCCACCGTCAGCCAGCTGTTGAGTTTGATCTCCTCTTCGAGTTGTCCGGCACCCCAGCCAGCATAACCGAGGGATACGAACAGGCTTTCAGGTGCCTGTCCGCGACCCATTTCTTCCAGGATGTCGCGTGACGTGGTCAGGCCGATAGCCTCGTTCACGCGCAAGGTGGAGCGCCAGTTGCCCACGGGTGAATGCAGGATGAATCCGCGGTCGGTTTGCACCGGGCCGCCCAGATACACCGGCCGTGCGGACAGGATTTCGCTTTCCAGCGGAATTTCGATCTGCTGGAAAAGGGTCCCCAGCGTCATGTTCATGGGGCGGTTGACGACCAGGCCCAGGGCGCCATTCTCGTCGTGGCGGCAGATGTAGGCGATCGTTCCGGAAAAATTCGAGTCCTGGAGCGCCGGCATGGCGATCAGAAAATGATTCGTGAGGTTGACGGAACCCATGCGCGGATTATCGCATATTCCGGGCTGCGGACGACCGGATGGCATACTATGTGCCATGGCAAAAAATGTTTCCGGCAGCACGGCCGGCCCGGCCCTGTTCTGGTTTCGGCGCGACCTGCGCGATGAGGACAACGCAGGGCTTGCACGGGCATTGGAGGCCCATGCGCCGGTCCACTGTGTTTTTGTATTCGATACGGCGATTCTTGATGGTTTGTCCAGCCGTACGGACCGCCGGGTCGAATTCATCTGGCGCAGCGCGGAAGCGCTCCGTGCATCGCTGGAACGCCGTGGCGGCGGGCTGATCGTGCGGCACGGCGATGCGCGACAGTGCATTCCTGAACTGGCATCCCGCCTCGGCGTGGCAGCCGTCCATGCCAACCGGGATTACGAGCCTGAAGCCCTGGCGCGTGACGGGGCGGTGGCTGCCGCCCTTGAGGCGCTGGGCATCGCGTTCCAGACCCACAAGGATCAGGTGATTTTTGAACGGCGGGAATTGCTGACACAGGGGGGCAAGCCTTACGGGGTGTTCACGCCCTACCGCAACGCCTGGTTGCGCGCTTTTTCCGATGGCCTGGCGGCTCCCTGGCCCATGCGCTTTGAATCGCTTGCCCGGAGTGGCGGGGAGGTTCCGTTGCCTGCGCTCGGGACGCTGGGATTTCAAGCCACCAATTTGCTGGAACTGGGCATTCGCCCCGGCATGGAGGGCGTCCGGGAGTTGCTGGCCGATTTCCTGCCGCGCATGGCGCAATATCACCAGATGCGCGATTACCCCGGAAAGCGTGGGGTGTCCTACCTGTCGGTGCATTTGCGCTTTGGCACGGTTTCCATTCGGGAGCTCGTGCGCCATGCCGTGGCCGATGGCAGCCCGGGTGCGCAGGCCTGGCTGAACGAGCTGGTGTGGCGTGAATTCTACTTTGCCATCCTGGCCAATTTTCCGCGGGTGGCCACGCGGGCATTCCGCGCGGAATACGACCGGCTGGTTTTTGACAACGACCCGGATCATTTCCGGGCCTGGCAGGAAGGGCGCACCGGTTATCCGATTGTCGATGCCGGCATGCGGCAACTGCGGTCGACCGGGTACATGCACAATCGCCTGCGCATGATCACGGCGTCGTTTCTTGTGAAGGACCTGGGCGTGGACTGGCGCTGGGGCGAGCGGCATTTTGCGGAGCACCTGAACGACTACGATCTCGCGGCCAACAATGGTGGGTGGCAGTGGTCGGCTTCCACGGGTTGCGATGCCCAGCCCTGGTTCCGGATTTTTAATCCGGTGGCCCAGGGTGAGCGTTTTGATCCGGACGGGCAGTTCGTGCGTCGCTATCTGCCGGAACTGCTCCGGGTCCCTGCCCCGTTCATCCATGCGCCCTGGAAGCTTTCACCCCTGGAACAGCAGGCTGCAGGCTGTATCATTGGGCGGGATTACCCGGCGCCCATCGTGGATCACGCGCTGGCCCGGGAAAAAACACTCAAGCGCTACCAACGTTGAAACCGATGAACATGAAAATCGCCACCTGGAACGTGAACTCCATCAAGGTGCGCCTGGACCAGGTCCTGTCCTGGCTGCAGGCGCATCAACCCGATGTGCTGTGCCTGCAGGAACTCAAATGCGAAACTGGCAGTTTCCCTCTGGCCGCCGTTGAAGAGGCGGGCTACCACGCGCTGGTGGCGGGGCAGAAAACCTATAACGGGGTGGCGCTGCTCAGCCGGGCTCCGGGATCGGATCCACTGGTGGGCATGCCGGGGTTCGAGGACGTGCAGCAGCGGGTGATTGCCGGCACTTACGGCGACACCCGGGTGATTTCCGTTTACTGTCCCAACGGGGAATCCCTGACTTCCGAAAAATATGCCTACAAATTACGCTGGTTCGAAGCGTTGCGCGAATACCTTGCCGCGGCTCTTCGGCAGTATCCCCGGTTGGTGGTGGCCGGGGATTTCAACGTGGCTCCCGAAGACAGGGATGTTTACGATCCGGTGGCCTGGAAGGGGGAGGTACTGTGCAGCGACCTGGAGCGCGCGGCTTTTGGTGCCCTGCTGTCCGTCGGGCTGCGCGACAGCTTTCGCCTGTTTGATCAGGCCGAACGCTCCTACAGCTGGTGGCATTATCGCGTGAATGCCTTCAAACGGGACATGGGGTTGCGCATCGACCACATCCTGGTGAGCGAAGCGCTGCGTCCCCGGTGTGCGGCCTGCATCATCGACAAAACACCGCGTGCTGCCGAACGTCCCTCCGATCATGCGCCGGTGTTGGCGGAATTCTCCGCTTCGTCCAGCCCCAGTTCCTGAATCTTCCGCGTCAGCGTGTTGCGGCCCCAGCCCAGCAAATGGGCGGCTTCAATGCGGCGTCCGTGGGTGAAGGCGAGTGCCTGCGCGATGAGCGTGCGTTCGAAGTCCCGGAGCAGACGATCCAGGATGCCGTGCTCGCCGCGCCCAAGCGCCTGGGCCACTTCCGTTTCCAGGGCGGTTTTCCAGTGCACCGGCAGCGTGGTTTCGGCCAGGCCCTTCAGTTCCGCAGGCAGGTCGCCCACGTCGATGTTCACGCCCGGGGCCATGACGGTGAGCCAGTGGCACACGTTTTCCAGTTGCCTCACATTGCCGCGCCATTCCAGGCTTTCCAGGGTGCGCACGGCCGCCTCGGACAGGCGCTTGGGTTCCACCTGAAGCTCCCGCGCGCTTTTTTGCAGGAAATGACGCGCCAGCAACGGGATGTCCTGGCGCCGCTCCCGCAGGGACGGAAGCCGGATGCGGATCACGTTGAGGCGGTGGAAGAGGTCTTCCCGAAACAGGCCATCCCTGACCCGGGCTTCCAGGTCCTGGTGGGTGGCGGCAATGATGCGCACTTTGGAAGCTACGGGGGAATGGCCGCCGACCCGGTAGAACTGGCCGTCGGACAGGACTCGCAGAAGGCGTGTTTGCAGGTCGGCCGGCATGTCGCCGATTTCGTCCAGAAACAGCGTACCCCCTTCCGCCTGCTCGAAGCGGCCACGGCGCAAGGTGTTGGCGCCGGTGAAAGCCCCGCGCTCGTGCCCAAACAGCTCCGATTCCAGCAACTCCTTGGGGATGGCGGCCGTATTGATGGCAATGAACGGTTTTCCGGAACGGCTGCTGTGGCGGTGCAGGGCCCGCGCCACCAGTTCCTTGCCGGTGCCGGATTCACCGTTGATGAGCACGGTGGCGTTGGACTGGGACAGCCTGCCGATGGCCCGGAAAACTTCCTGCATTGAAGGGGCCTGTCCCAGAATTTCCGGGGTCTCCTGGTTTTCGTCCAGGGCTTCTTCGGTGCGCATGCCCTCTTCCAGGGCACGCCGCACCAGTTCGATGGCATGATCCACGTCGAACGGCTTCGGCAGGTATTCGTAGGCGCCGCCCTGAAACGCCGAAACGGCGCTCTCGAGGTCCGAGTAAGCCGTCATGATGATGACCGGAAGATCCGGGTGGCGCACCTTGAGCCGGTCCAGGAGATCGAAGCCGGAACCCCCGGGCATCCGGATGTCGCTCACCACCACCCGGGGCGTTTCGCTGTCCAGCAGCGCCAGTGCGTCCTGGGCCGAGGAAAACGTGCGGAAGGGAATGTTCTCCCGTGTGAGCGCTTTCTCGAATACCCAGCGGATGGAACGGTCGTCATCAACAATCCATACAGAATTCATTGCGCTCATGGCCCCTCGGTAACGTCAGGTGTATTCGGTTTCGGGCATCGGCAGAATCAGACTGAAGCAGGTTCGTCCAGGTTTGCTTTCGAATTCCACCATCCCATGGTGCTGGCTAATCAAGTTTTGTGCCAACATCAGGCCCAACCCGGTTCCTCCCTCCCGTCCGGAAACCAGAGGCTGAAAAATGCGCCCCTGCAGTTCTTCGGGAATGCCAGGCCCGTTATCCACGATGCGGATCTGCAGGCCCAGGCGGAAGCGGCGCCGGGCCAGGGTGATCTGGCGCAGTGCCCGGCTTTGGAGCAGGATTTCTCCCTGCCCCTGCATGGCCTGGGCCGCGTTGCGCACAATGTTCAGGAGCGCCTGGATGAGCTGTTCACGATCGCCCATGATTTCGGGCAGGCTCGTGTCGTAATCGCGCCGGATGACGATGCCGCTGGGGTATTCGGCCAGGATGACGCTGCGCACCCGCTCCAGTACTTCGTGGATGTTGACGGGTGCGGTCTGTTGCAACCGGTTGGGGCTCAACATCCGGTCCATGAGGGTTTGCAGGCGGTCCGCTTCCGAACGGATGACCTGGGTGTATTCCTTGAGTTCCGGGCGGTCGAGTTCCCGCTCCAGGAGTTGGGCCGCCCCCCGGATGCCGCCCAGGGGGTTGCGTATTTCATGGGCCAGATTGCGGACCAGCTCGCGGTTGAACTTCTGGTCTTCGATGATTTTCTCTTCCCGGGCGATGCGAATGCGCTGGCTGATAGGCCTGATTTCCAGCAGCAGGCCTGCCTCCGGCCCCTGCAACGGGGTTCCGGTGCAGCTCACGGCCAGCGGTGGACTGCCTTTGCGTGCCAGGTGCCATTCGTGTTCGATGAACCCCATGTTCTGGTTGAGCGCGGCCTGCACCACGGCCATCAGGGCGTCGACATCGGGCAGCAACACGGAAAGGGGTTGGGACAACAGGTTTTTTCTGCTGGTTTCCAGCAGGTTTTCCGCCGCTGTGTTGATGAACCGGACGCGCAGCGCCTCGTCCAGCACGATGACTGCCGTGGCGAGCTGGTCGAGCCCTGCGTAAGGTGAAGGCGTTGTCCTTGGGTGAAGGGGGTCCACGGTGCTCCTGCAGGGTTCCAGTGATAAAAAAGCCCGCTATCCCTGCATGGGATGGCGGGCTTGGCCTGAAGTTCCAGAAGCCATGATGCTTCTGGCAAGACAGATCAGAGGCTGTAGTACATCTGGAATTCCACCGGATGGGTGGTCATGCGGAACAG